>JAFQBL010000154.1 GCA_017416695.1 Bacteroidales bacterium
AAGTACACATAACATCGCACGAGGTAATCAACCAAGTGCAACTCTACAATATGCAAGGAGTGTTGATGCAGTATCAAACTCCTAACAGTGAGGAGGCAACTCTTAATGTCGGAAACTACCCTTCGGGCATCTATGTAGTAGCAGTTCAATCAAATGGAGAGATAGAAACTAAGACAATAATAAAATAGTTGTTAGTTTTTAGTTGTACGGTACTTCGTGCCTTAGTTTTTAGCAAAATAAAGACTCTAACAACTAACAACAACCCGAAGGGCGGCAGAGTTTAGCGATGCCGACAACAAACAACTCAAAAAAAAGAATATGAAAACAAAACTTATCACATTGCTAATAGCAATCTTTGCTTTAGTAGGAAGTGCAACAGCACAAAGGAAGATACAGGTATATAAAGACGGAGAGGTTGTGTATAGTGAATATGTGTCTGATATAGACAGTGTAAAATTTATAGAACACGAATATGTTGACCTTGGTTTGTCAGTCAAATGGGCAACCTGCAACGTAGGCGCAACTACCCCTGAAGAGAGTGGCTATTATTTTGCATGGGGCGAAACAGAATCCAAAACAACCTACGATTGGAATACATATAAATATTGTAATGGAACATCAACCTCTAAGACAAAATACTGTACATCGTCAGATTATGGTATAGTAGATAATAAGATCATACTTGAATTAAGAGATGATGCAGCCCATGTAAATTGGGGTGGCAATTGGAGAATGCCAACAAAAGCAGAGCAAGATGAACTAAGAGATGCCACAAATTGTACTTGGGAATGGACTACTCAAAACGGAGTAAACGGTTATAAAATAATAAGCAAGAAGAATGGAAACAGTATCTTTCTTCCCGCTGTGGGCTATTACGACACCGAAACCCTTTATTCTGCGGGTGTTGCTGGTCGCTATTGGTCAAGTTCTCTCAATACTGTTAATAACCGTTCCTATGATTTGTATTTCAGTTTGAATAGTGTTGATTGGTTTGACTATAGTTGTTATGGAGGGCTACCTATCCGTGCAGTTTGCGGAGATGCCTTAATATATACTGTATCAGTATCATCATCAGGAGAAACAAGTGGAACAGCAACACTCTCATCAAATATCGTTAAACATGGAGGTACTACAACATTAACAGCCACTCCCAATAACAATTATGTGTTTAAGCATTGGTTGCTTAATGGAAATGTTGTAAGTACACAAAATCCATACACAGCCATTGTAACAGCCAATAGCGAATATGTGGCAGTTTTTGAGATACCTACTCATAATGGTTATGAATATGTTGATTTAGGATTGTCAGTTAAGTGGGCAACCTGTAATGTGGGGGCAGAATCTCCCGAAGATTATGGTGATTACTTTGCATGGGGTGAAACTGAGGCAAAAGAGTATTATGAATGGTCTTCCTATAAACATTGCGAAGGAACAAGTACCTCTCTAACAAAATATTGTACATCATTGAATTATGGTATAGTAGATGATAATAAAACAAAGCTTGAATTAGAAGATGATGCAGCTCATGTAAATTGGGGTGGAAGTTGGCGTATGCCAACAGATTCAGAGCTGGAAGATTTAATAGATTATTGTACATGGGAATGGATTTCTCAAAACGGAATATATGGTTATAAAGCAACAAGTAATATAAACGGCAACTTTATTTTTCTTCCTGCAGCGGGTTCTATTTCTGCTTACGATCTTCGTAGTGACGGTTGGGATTCCGTCTATTGGTCTTCTAAGCTTCCTGCTGCACGCAATGAAAGTGCCTACTACTTGCTTCTTTATCCGGAAGTTCAGAGTATTAGTTATGGTTTCCGTTGTTACGGACGTTCTGTTCGTGCGGTATGGGAGTAAAAATTAAACGTGACACGTTAATTTCAGTTGTTAGATTAAGCGGAGTTGCATATTTATGTGCAACTCCGTACTCATATAATATTAATTTGACTAATTAGCCTAATTGGGTTAATAATGCTAACAACTAAAAACTACACGGAGGACGGTTGAGTTTACGAAACTGACAACTAATAACAAGCAACAGACAACCATTTAAAAATGAACTTATAAACCTTGTTCCTTACTTCTGGTTTTGAACAGAGAAGGTCGTGCATACCACCAACAACTTTAAGGCGTTGAACATTATGCCCCAATGCTTGAGAGTATTTGGCAATATCTTTGACATTCAAAACAGCATCGCCATGCATAAACTCTATGCTCCATTTGTTGCCGTTCACGCTATTGTCGGAGTACATAGATAAAACAGGAACTTTAATATCTAATCCCCTCCAGACAATTTTTTGAGCGTTGTATATTGCCGAGATCCAATCGGTAGTAACGTTGGGAGAGAGCATTAACTTTTTATCTTTGTCAAACTCCCATTCGCCATGAAACTCTTTCAAAAGACTCTCGGCGTATGCCGTAGATGCTCCTTGCGGAATTGAAATATCAGGTAAAAAAGGTGCTATAAAAGAGACTAATGGTATTACAAATTCATTCAATATTCCGCCCATATTAAACTTAAAAAACGGACTGTTTAAAATAAGAGCATCAACGGGGCAGTCATCACCCTTTGAGTGGCAGTATAGCGAGGTTGTAAGTCCGCCCGTAGAGTGTCCCATAAGAATAATGGTATCGTTTCCCTCACTTCTTATAATATTAATCGTGCTATCTAAATCAGCAAAATACTCATTAATGTTACGTGTGTTGCATCTTTTTTGATGAGGTAGTAATGAACGTCCATATTTACGTA
>JAFQBL010000155.1 GCA_017416695.1 Bacteroidales bacterium
GAATTAGGAGTTAGGAATTAGGGATTAGGAGTTAATTCCTCATTCCTAATTAGAGAAAAGCGAATAATTAATTAATTTAAATAAAAAATGCTTATGAAAAAAATTTTTACTTTAATGCTTTTAGCAATGGCTTGTACTTTGAATATACAAGCACAAGAGTATAACCTATTTGATGCAGCAGATGTTGATGCTGACGGTTGGTTATGGTTTGATACCGACGAGAAGATTGAGAAATACGTTGGTTTGTGTAATGAGGAGGATTATAAAATTGATCCCGATGGCAAACTTATTCAGTTAGTTTATGCTGATATTTTACCAGATTATCCAACTCCATACGCTGACTCATGGTTTGTAGGTGCTGGTACTGATGGAGAGATTGGATCTGATGGTGCAAAAACTGGTGCTATTGTTATAAATGGAGCATCGGCTCTTGCTGGTGCAAATGGAGGAGGTATTGTTATCAATATGCCCTCTTGCAAAAGTTTGAGTATGTCTCTATCTTCTGAGAGTAATGTAAGTGTTCGCTTATTGGCATCTAAAGATATTAATACCACTTTCACTGAATACAATGTTATTCAAGTCTATGTTACTCCGTTTAAACCCCTTTTCAGAAGCGGAATTTATACATGGACAGGTATTGAAAATCTTGACAATGGATATGATGATGAAACTGGCTATAATATGCAATATGATGCACCTATCTTTGCATATCTACAAAATAACTCTAAAAATGAATTCTATATACACGGAATTAAAGTTATGACAACAACCGCTCCTGCTGGTATTGAAGAGGAGAGTATTGCAGGTAAAGATAAAATCTTCTTCTTTAACAACACTATTTCTCTAAACGAAGAGGCTCAAATTGAGGTTTATAACGTTGCTGGTGTTTTGGTTGAGAGTGCGTTTGCTTCAAGACTATCTCTTGAGGATATGAGCAAAGGTATTTACCTTGTTAAGGTTGGGAACAACACTCGCAAAGTTGCGGTTAAGTAAGTTGTTAGTTATCAGTTGTCAGTTGTTAGTTTTCGGCTACGCCGCCCTACGGGTAGTTGTTAGTTTTTAGAACTAAGATAACTAAGATAACTAAGATGACTAAGTTTTATTATTAGGCTAATTGGACTAATTGGACTAATTAGACTAATTAGAGATAAACAAAGGTTTGCACGAAAATGCAAACCTTTGCTGTTATTTGGGGATTAAAGAGTTGTTAGAGTGATTGAAAAAAAAGGAACACAGAGTTTTTACCCCTACCCCCTGCGGGTACTCCCCCTACTATGAGGGGGAGAGTTGTCTGCTATCAGTTGTTAGTTAACAAACATTCGTTTGTTGAACTTGCTCACGCTCGGCAAAGTTTAAGTAAACTTATTTTGCCCTCGCTTACTCGCAGATTTGTTAGTTAACAACTACATTCTCTCAGGAACATCAATTCCTAATAACTTCATACCGTTGCGTATAATCTTTGCGGTATTAACCGATAGCAACAAACGGAAGGCACGTTTCTTCTCATCCTCTTCGCGAAGGATTGAGAAGTCGTGATAGAATTGGTTATACTCTTTAACCAAATCGTAGGTGTAGTTAGCAATAAGTGCAGGGCTGTAAGTAGCGGCTGCATCTTTAAGTACACTCTTGAACTCTGCCAATCGTTGAATTAGAGATACCTCTTTCTCTGAAATCTCAACATCGCCATCTATTTGAGTAGGAATTTCGATACCGCTCTCTGCTGCTTTACGCAAAACAGAACTAATACGAGCGTGTGTATATTGTATGAAAGGTCCTGTATTTCCGTTAAAGTCAATTGACTCTTTGGGGTTGAATGTCATATTCTTACGAGGATCAACCTTCAAGATGAAATATTTCAAAGCACCCAAACCTGTCATCTCCGATATTGCCGCTGCCTCCTCTGCCGAGCAACCTTCAAGTTTGCCAAGTTCTGCCGATGTCTCACGAGCAGTAGCAACCATCTCGTCCATAAGGTCATCAGCATCAACAACTGTTCCCTCACGAGATTTCATCTTACCCTCTGGTAACTCAACCATACCGTATGAGAAGTGAACAAGGTCTTTACCCCAAGAGAAGCCAAGTTTATCTAACAGAATTGACAACACCTGGAAGTGGTAGTTTTGTTCATTACCAACAACATATATCATCTTGTCGATAGGGTAGTCGATGAAACGAAGTTTTGCTGTACCAATATCCTGTGTCATATAAACCGATGTGCCATCAGCACGAAGCAGAAGTTTTTCATCCAATCCTTCGCCAGTAAGGTCAGCCCATACCGAGCCATCGGGACGGCGGTACATAATACCTTTTTCCAATCCTTCAAGAACTTTATCTTTACCCTCAAGGTATGTCTCTGATTCGTAGTATATCTTATCAAAGTCAACGCCCATACGTTTGTATGTCTCATCAAATCCTGCATATACCCACTCGTTCATCATACGCCATACCGAGCGAACATCTTCATCTCCTGCCTCCCAACGGCGTAGCATCTCGCGAGCCTCAGCCATCAAAGGAGAAGCAGCCTCAGCCTCCTCTTTGGTCATACCTTTAGCCTCAAGTTCTTTGACCTCTGCTTTGTAGTGTTTGTCAAACAAAACGTAGAAGTCGCCAATCAAGTGGTCGCCTTTCTTGCCTGCCTTTTCGGGAGTAACACCCTCGCCCCATTTTTGCCAAGCCAACATCGATTTACAGATATGAATACCTCTGTCGTTAACAATATTTGTTTTAACAACACGATTTCCGTCAGCGGCCAATATTTGCGAAAGGCTGAATCCTAAAAGGTTATTTCTGACGTGACCTAAGTGCAAAGGTTTGTTTGTATTTGGTGAAGAGTACTCTATCATTACCAAAGGCGACTCTTCGGTAACAGGAGTAAAACCATATTTGTCCTCTTTTGCTATTGCGTTTAGTTGCTCAATCCAAGAGTTACCAGCAATTGACAGGTTCAAGAAACCTTTAACTACATTAAACCCTGATACCAAATCAGAATTGGCAACCATCCACTCTCCAACTTCAGTAGCAGTAGCCTCAGGCGATTTTTTAGAAGCCTTTAAGAAAGGAAACACCACAAGAGTTAAGTTTCCCTCAAACTCTTTTTTAGTTTTTTGCAACTGAATTGCTGGATTTTCTTTATCTATACCGTAAAGGGCATTAAGAGCCGAAGCGGTAATTTCTGTTATTTTATCCATTATTCTATAATGTTCTTGTAATCAGTTAAAAATTCGAGTGCAAAATTAGTTATAAAAATTGATATTTTGGTAGGCTACATCTATTAAATTGTTAATAAAATAAATGTAATAGCACACTTTTAACACACTTGTCTCCTTTTAGCAATTTTTTACTATTAAAAATAGTATCTGTTCAGTAAAATTGCTATCTTCGCAAAACAAGTAATAGAAATAATATAAAACAAATAACTATGAAAAAAATCATTCTGACATTGGTTTTAGGTGCTACAATAATTGGAGCATCAGCACAAAATGAGAGAGGTGGTATATCGCAGGATATGCTTCAAGAGATAAGCAAAGGTTATACAGGAAGTGCCGAGCAGAAGGCTGTACGCAATGCTCTTGCCATTAACCCTATATCGGAGTTGAGTGTAAACTCTGAGAACTTGTCAATGTGCGACACTCACTTCTCGCATAGAGTAAAAACAAAAGGCATAACAAATCAACTATCATCAGGTCGTTGCTGGTTGTTTACAGGTCTAAACGTGTTACGTGCAAAGATGATAGAAAAATATGACCTGCCCGAAATGGTATTCTCTCACAACTATCTGTCGTTCTATGATCTGTTAGAGAAAACAAACCTATTCCTTCAAGCAATAATCGACACTAAAAACGAGGCAATAGACTCTCGCCAAGTAGAGTGGTTGCTAAAAAGCCCCATTGGCGATGGCGGACAATTTACAGGAGTATCAAACCTTATAATGAAATATGGTGTTGTTCCCAA
>JAFQBL010000156.1 GCA_017416695.1 Bacteroidales bacterium
GAGAATCCCGCTCCAAATGTAACATATTGGCGGTTACCTTTATATTTGTTCTCGTAGTAGTAACCTACGCGAGCAAAGAATTGTTGGTTGTATGAGTACTCAAGTCCTGTTGATATTTGTATCTCCCGCAACTCCTCCTTAAATCCTCCCGGTGCATCGGCAAAAGATTTGAATATACCTTTGAACGATGACATATTGTTGAAATCTTCAAGAGCCTCTTGATATGCAATTTGATCGGGACTACCTTCGGCATCCAAATAGTCTGATTGGCGAGGAGCGGTAGGAACCATAAGTTTATTTAAATCTAAGTTGAGGGCCAATGTGTGATAATCGGCAACAGGGAATTTGAATGTTGTTCCCAAACGTAGGTTGGCAGGAAGGAATGCGTTATTTGCTCCGCCATCGTACGATACTTTTGTTCCTATATTAGAGATATTGAATCCCCATGACCATTGACACTCACTGCGTCCAACAATTGGATAGAATGTTTGGTATCCAGCAATGTCGGCGGCAAATGCGGCTGCACCTTTTACATCGCTACTCCCGTCAGATGAATATCCAAGATCAGAGTATATAACACGCAATGCAACTGCCATTGAAAAGTTGTTTGTAAGTTTGCGAGAGTAGGCAAGGTCTAATGCCATTTCGTATGGATTAATGGAATTCGTTACGTTTCCTCCGTCATCAGTTGCTTGAATAGAACCGAGTGAGAAGTAACGCAAAGTGGCACTCAATGCTTGAGGATCGTTTCCATAACGACCAAACTTCCAATAACCTGCAACGTATGCGAGGTTAATATCGTTTACCAATTTTCTCAACCATGGAGTGTATGAAACTGCCAATCCTCCTCTACTTTCGGTAAAGGCGTATTTTGCAGGGTTCCAGAACTGAGAGTTTACATCGGGATCTGTTGCAACACCAAGGTCTCCCAAACCTCCACCACGAGCATCGGGTGCAATGTTTAGTGAGGTAACTCCTGTGGTAACAGGGTTAAATTGGTCCTTTATATTTTGAGCATATACTCCACTATATGCCATTGATAAAATCAGGGAGATTATTATAATTTTGTACTTCATATCAAACTAATGTTATATTTGTCAATATATTAAACTCAAAAACTTCGGTTTTATTGCCCAAGCACTGCAATTTTTTTAGCATCTGTTGCTGCCTTGCCTCCCTCGGTTGATATATATGCTTTATAGATATATACTCCAGGAGGTACTCTCTTGCCCGATGCGTCAGTTAAATCCCATATAACAGGCTCGGTTTTCCACATATCAGATTTACCTTCGCTCTCGTTTCTCCACAATTCGTTGCCCCAAAGGTCATATACGGCTATTGTTACCTTCATAACCATATTAGGTCGGTCGTGATTTAAATAGAACTTGGCCTCATCCCTTACAGGATTTTTAGTTGTGTAGAGTTGGTATATATTGGGTTTCAATCCTTTTTCTACAACAAACATTGTACTCTTCTCTGATGAGTTACCTTCTGTGTCCCAAACTTTAATGGTAAGGGTATGTTCTCCTTCTGATAACTCTGGTATCTGATACATTATAGTTCCTCTGCCAAAATCGCCCGAAGCAGGTGTAAAGTAGTTGTTTATGATATACTCTGTATTTGGGTTGTCATCAATCTTTATTGTAAGGTCGTGTCCCAATCCTATGCCCGATACGTTAATTCCCGATTTATCATATACCTGAGCAATAAATACAGGAGTTTCATTTACTGTTGCCCCATACGAATAGTCCGATGAGTTTAGATAGAAGTATTCTATTGTTGGTCCAATCTCATCTGCTTCAACTTCGTTGTCGTAACCATTTACAATAAAGTCTTTACTTGTACCTTGTGCCTCAATTTTTTGTACCTCATCGTAGGCATAAAGGTTTATTAGTGCAGGCTCGTTTGAGTAGTTTAACTCCTTAGGAAGTTTGAAGGTAAACTCAAACTCTCCGTTCTTTACCAAATCCTTGCCCTCGTAAAGTTTGCTGTCTCTGACTTTAAATGTATATGGTTCTCCTCCCTCATCCTCACCGTGAGTGGTTATTGAACGTTCAGAGTCATAAAGTCGTTGTTGAATGTATCCGTTAAATGTCTCATCCTTCTCTCCTGAGGGTGTTAAGATTATACCTTTAAAGGTTGCTTGTGAGCGAGCCTTTAAAACTATGTTGCTTGATGCTTTATCTATATCAACTCCATTTATTTCGGTAATCTTTATTTTATGTTCAGGAAATGCAAGTTTTAAAGCGGGATCTCCAAGAAGAATAAAGTTGAGTTTATTAAGGTCTTGTCCGTAATGCTCAGTTACTGAGCATTTAGCCATTCTTATTACGTCGCCTATGCGATAGCGGTGACCATCTGTGTCGCGAGAGAACATATGAGAAATCAACTCTTTGTTGAATGTCTCGTTTTTATCCATATAAACCACTCGGGTAGTTGATATTAAACCAACTCCTCCACCTTTGCTGTTAAGGAACATCTCCTCTCCTGCTGATGTGGTGGGTGCATCAAATCTACTGAAATCGCAGGTAGCAGTTATAAAGAATGGCAGTTTGTCGAGATATAGTTTCTTTATATCCTGTATGGTTAATATCTTCTCTTTTGTCCACCCAGTTGCACTTCCGTGTCCAATGTAGTTAACAATCAACTGACCATTCTCAAAGTAGTTCAACATATCGGCTTTGGCATCGGGGTATGTGCCACCACTTGATCCTCCCACTTTGTTGTAAGCGTCAATATATACCTTGTTTTCAAAGAACTCAGGATTGTTCATCTGAATAATCTTAACCAAGTCATCAGCCAACTCCATATGTCCCGAGTGATTACCATTATCTGCTACAAAGCAGAGGTTGTTTTTCCAAATTCCATAGTTGGTGTTATTTGTATAATTGATAACCTTGTCAACTGCAATTTTTGCCTCAGCAGTTGTTCTGACAGGGAAACGCCCCACACCAATGACAGGTTTGTCGGCAAGAAGATTACTGCCGTCACTATCTTTTAAGAATGAGAAGTAATCATCGGTAACATACGAACTCCTCTCATCAATACTACTTGCCGATTGAAATGTTAGCAAGAAGGGGTATTTATATCCTTGCCACTCTGAGGTTATATGGCGGTTGTCGCACGAACCATCTCCAAATAGCAGTAGATAACGAGGATATAGGCTTTTATCTCCTGCACACTCTGCTCTATCATAGAACATCTTCATAAACCTTCGGTATGCAGTGGCATCGGGTTTGCCTGATGCAAACTCGTTGTATATTAGTTCAGGACGTACTATCATAGAGGATAGTTGGTCGTGGTCGCGATGAAACTCTGCCAGTCTTTTTGCCTCTTGGTAAAATTGCTGGGGTGCAATGATTACCATATCGGCACGTTCCAGTCCGTGCAGGTTTTGGTTTGCAACCTCTTCTACAAAGGTTGGTTCGTTGTATGTTTTATTTGTGTCAAAAGCAATATACTCTCTTAATCCTACGGCTTCTGGTGTAAAATCAAGTGTGTTATTTGATTTGGTTGCTAACACTCTTTTGGGATTATGTGCTTCAGTTATATCCCATATTTGCACCGAAGAACTATTGCCTGCGTTTAATTTGTATCTTACATAACTATATTGAGCCTCTGTTGAACGAAACTTAACAACTCCATTGTAGAGTTTAAGTTGGCGTTCCATTTGCAGACGTATAAAATCTAATCGTGCAACCTTTACATCCTCACCAGAAAATTGTAATGTAATAGTCTCTGTTCCACTTGGGGTGAATGTTTTATTTAAAGAGGTTAGTTTTGCTGCGGTATAGTACCAGTCGTCAGAACCTGTGAATGCTTTAATATTCTTCTCCCCGTTAGTCAAGGCTTTACCATTGTGCTTTATTGAGAGAGTTCCATTTGTCTGCATCTTGGCAATAAAATCGATATGCATATCAATATCACCAACGGCACCTGTTGTGTTAAATTTGAAACTCTGTATTGTCTTGTATAAAAAATCTTCGCCATAAAGATTACGCCCCATATTTCCAACATTACACAACTCGCTTTCGTATAGAGCGTAATCGTCAAAGGTGGTAATATCTGTGGTAATTTTACTTGGGTTGTCGGGCAACTCGCTCATCTTAATATTTGGTTCTTCGTTTTGAGTGATGAAGTAATATGATGATGCAGAGTAGGGGTTTTGTGTCTGAATAAAAGTTGCCCCTGAGAGAGACCACTTAATAGTTCCCTCTCCGTAGAACAAGATTCTGTTTTTATCTCTTAGAACAGGAACTTCGGGGAGATCATCAATATATGGCTCTGAGAACTTTTCAGGGAGCATATTACCTCCGTAACCATATACTTTTACCTTTTCTGGTGTGAAACCTAATTCTTGAAGTGTTGAGTATGAGATTTGATAAATGCCACTCTCTGCAACCTCAACCTTTACCCATCTGCCTGATGCAAGTTTCGATTTTGTTGTGTATCGATCGCATAATGATGATGCGGCATACATAGGTAGCGTTATTATTAACGCCACAATAATAGTAATATGTTTAAGAAGTCCTAATCTCATTATATAAAGGTGTATGTTTATTACTCTGATTATCGCACGTGGAAATCGAGTAATTTTTCATCACCTATGAAACCTTCTAACCTATCGCCTATCTTAACTCCTCCAACTCCAGCGGGAGTTCCTGTGTAGATTAAATCTCCCTTTTTGAGAGTGTAAAATTTGCTGACGTAAGCAACAATGTCATCAATTGAAAAGATCATATCTTTTGAGTTGCCACGTTGCACCTCGTTACCATTAATGTTAAGGTAAAACTCCTTCTCTCCAAGTTTCTCTCCATTGGTAGGAATAAAATCACCAACTACTGCCGAGCCGTCAAAACCTTTGCTGATATCCCATGGGTTGCCATTGACACGAGCCTTTGCTTGATAATCTCTTGCAGTAAAATCAATACCTATGGTATATGAGTTGTAATAGCGGTATGCAAACTTTGATTGAATGTTTTTACCAAGTCTGTCGATACGTACCACAATCTCTGCCTCGTACTCAATCTGAGATGACCAATCGGGGTAGAAAAAGGGCTTGCCATCTTTTAAAATAGCCGATTCAGGTTTGAGAAAGATCACAGGTTCGTTTAATACTAACGTATTATCCATCTCTTTATTGTGAGAGTTGTAATTCCAACCAACAGCAAATATCTTCATTTTATAATTTTTTATCTATTTTTCGTTCAAACGATTAAACATTACAGCCAAATGAGCATATAGCGAAGTCTCTTGAACAACAACGCTCTCATCAACTTTTATTTTGTAAGGGGTAAAGTTCCATATAGCACCAATGCCTCCCGAAACCATAATATCGGCACTCTCTTGTGCTTTGTCAACTGGAACAGTGATGATGCCTATAACCATCTGCTCCTTTTTTTGAATCTCTTCAAATTCTCTGATGTTATAAATCTTAATGCCATTAATCTCTTTTCCAACAATGTCGCTTCGTACATCAAATCCTGCAACAAGTTTAAGCCCGTATTGCTCCAGTCCGCTATCGTGCATTAATGCTCCTCCTAAACTGCCAACTCCAAATATACATGCTTTGTGACATTTGGTAAAGCCTAAAAAGTCTTCCAATACCTCTACAAGAGAGGCAACTTCGTATCCAACGCGAGTTTTGCCAGATATCTCTAACATTGATAAATCTTTTGCTACTTGCGAAGCATCAACATTTGTAGCCGCTGCAATTTGTGTTGAAGATACAAATTCAACACTGTTCTCCATAAGCAACTTAACGTGTGCCAAGTACCAAGGTAGTCGGCGAAGTGAGGGCTCGGGTAGTATCATTAATTTTAGGTTATTAAAAGTTTTTCTCTATAAATCAGTTGCCAAAATTACAAAAAAAATATAGAACAGAATTTATATAAATAGTCAAAAATCATTAATTCCGAGAGTAATAGAATTTTTTGTGTAATACAAAATTATAATTGCTATTGAAAGATTCTTTCAAAAAAATGGATTATATTGTGCATTAACAACAAGAATAATTGTTGCGACATTGATATAATTTTAGCAGTATTAACTATTGTCAAATTGCTCTGAGAAACTTCCACAATAAAAGAGCATACCCACGACAATGGATAATATCGCCTATGCTATGCGTGGGTTGTGCATCTAAGATTTTTTGCACTCGCTTTGAGAAATATTGAAGTGAACTTCATATTTCTCGCTCGTTTCTTTGTATATTTGTATTCAGATAAATTTTATGATTATGAGTACTCCTAACGATTGGAAAGAGTTGCTTGGTAAAGCATACTCAATTTCAACTGAAGATATTGAACGTGAAGTTAAGCAAGAGAAAGAGGTTGCAAACAAAGCAAAGATGAAATTGCGTGTGGCAATTGATAAGAAAAACCGTTCAGGTAAAACTGTGACAATTGTGACTGGCTTTGATGGTGATGAGCAGTGTGCAAATTCTCTTGCAAAGATTATAAAAACGAAACTTGGCACAGGTGGCTCAGTGAAGGATTGCGAAATTGTTTTGCAAGGCGACTTACGTGATAAGGTTTTGCCTATTCTTGTTAATGATGGGTATTCATCTTCAAAGAAAATTTAAATGGTTATGGGTAATGATAAGCCAAGATTAAAAACCGAGCCTCCTTTGGTCGTATATAAGGCTTCGGCAGGAAGTGGTAAAACGTTTACACTTACGCTATACTATTTATGGTTGCTCTTTTCAAAAAGTCAGTTTGATACTTTTGATTCGGAGCGAAACAAAACATATAGGCATATTCTTGCTGTTACCTTTACAAACAAGGCTACTGGCGAGATGAAGGCTCGTATAATAAAATCGCTATATAACCTTGCTACTGGAAGCAACGATAAAAATTCAAGAATATATAGAGAAGAGTTGATTGGCTCGGGTTGTGTAAAAGATAAAGAGGAGTTGCAAAAGCGTTCAATGGAGATACTCTATACACTTCTTCACGACTATACCAACTTTAATGTTTCAACAATTGATACCTTTTTTCAAAAGACCATGCGTGCCTTTGTTAGAGACATTGGTATGCAAGGAGGATATAATGTAGAACTTGATTCAGAGAATATAGCAAACGAAGCAATTGATAGAATGTATCTTTCGCTCTCTGATGATACAGAAGATGATACTCTAAAAAAGTGGCTTTTAGATTTTGATATTTCGCAAATAGAAGAGAAAGGTGAGTGGAACTCTGCCGAGAGGAAAATAAGGGTATTGTCGAAGGAACTCTTTAAGGAGGAGTATAAACATTGGAGAGATAATTTAAGTCCCGATAACTCTCCATCTAAAGATGATATATCGGAATTCAATAAGTTTATAACATCTAAAAGCCATGAACTTCAGGAAAAGTGGAAAAATATAGTTAGTGGTGGACATGAAATACTAAAAGATCTTATAACCGACGAACTTGCAGGTATGGGAAAGACGGTGTTGAAGTATTTTATTTCACCTGCTGAGAGGGTTACACTTCCACCTAAAAGTTTACTGGTGAGTGATAGAACAAAATGGGAACATAAAAAAAATGTTGTTCATCAAAATACAAAAGATGCTCTTGATAAATTTGATAGTTCTGGATATTTGGACGAATTAAGAGATTTTTATCAAAACGATTACCCTCAATATTGTTTATATGAAATTTTAAGGCATAACCTCTACTCGTTTGGAATATTAAGTGATGTTGATATTCACATGCGTGATATAATAAAGGAGCGTAACATTATGCTCCTCTCCGATACTACCGATTTGTTGAATAAGGTTATAAAGGGAACAGACACGCCTTTTATATATGAGAAAGTGGGTGTAAATATTCACCATTATATGATTGATGAGTTTCAGGATACTTCACATGCTCAATGGGAGAATTTTTTGCCTCTTTTAAAAGAGAGTATATCAAAAGGTGGACACAATCTTATTGTAGGAGATGTTAAGCAGAGTATATATAGATGGAGAAATTCTGATTGGACAATGCTTAATGGTTTACCTGAGAGTGAGGAGTCTTTTATGCAAAATGGAGCAGAGAAGGAGTCGATGGAGGTAAATTGGCGCAGTGCTCCTAATATTATAAATTTCAATAATAGATTTTTCTCTCAAGCAGTAGAGATATTGCTTGAGTCAAAGAGAAGTGAATATTCTTCATATATTGAAGATATGGGAGATAAAGAATTTCCCTTAGAAGATAAAATTAGGACTGCATATCAAGATTGTAGTCAGAAAATAAATGCCAATAAAGAACCAGATACGGGATATGTAAAGGTTGAGTTTGTTACACCTGTAAGCGATTATAAAAAAGAGGTGTTGGCAAAACTCTATGCCGATATTCAAACAATGTTGAAGAGCGGATATAGTGCCGACAAAATAGCAATTCTTACTCGAACTAATGGTGATGCAATAAGAACAGCACAATTTCTTATGTCGGAACAAAAGGATGAAGATGAGAAATTTTATGTTATATCCAATGAGGCTTTAATGATAAAGAACTCTTCATCTGTGAAGTCGATAATTGCTATTATGCGATATATAAATTCATCAAAAGAACCAATCAATAGGTTGATGATGAATTATGAATATGCAACTTCAATCTCCACAGCATCGCCCGATTTAATAGAGAGGGCTATTAGCCTATTGGAAGAGAACTCTCTTGAATATGATGAGGTGATTGAGCGTTTGTCAACCAAGTCGTTGTTTGAGATATGTGAGGGTATAATTAATTTGTTGAAGATTAAGGATGATGAGGAGCAACTTCCTTATATCCAGGCTTTTCAGGATGTTATTCTGTCATACTCAGGACAAAAGGGTAATGCTCTTTTGGAATTCCTGGATTGGTGGGATTTGCATAGTGATGAATTTTGTATTTCAACACCTGAGACTAAAAATGCAGTACGTATAATTACCATTCATAAATCAAAAGGGTTAGAGTATCCTACAATATTTATTCCTTTCTGTGATTGGAAAATTGAGCAAGGCGAGACCATATTATGGAGAGAGTATGAAGAGGAGGATAATCGTTCATGGATGTTCCCCCTTTCGGTATCAAAGAAAATGTTGGAGTCGCCTTATCTTAACGATTATTTAGAGGAGAAGTCTCTGTCTGCTATTGATAATCTGAATATAGGTTATGTTGCCTTTACTCGAGCAGAAGACAATCTTATTGTGTATGCCAAGAAACAACGTTCTAAATCAATCTCCTCGTTTAATACCCTGCTGTATGCTACCATAGATGCTATGGCTGAGAGTCAGAATGATGCTCGCTTTGAAAACGATGTGTATGAGTATGGAAAAATGTATATCCCTCAAAATGAATATGAGGAAGTAAATGAAAATAGAGTTGAAGAAATTTCTCAATATGATGTTGGTCCAATAGAGTCTAAATTGAGACTTAAGTTAAAAGGAGAGGCATATTTTGATAATCGCTCAAATTTGTCAATCGGAAAGATAAAACATAAGATGATGAGTGAGGTTATTGTTAAGGAGGATGTTGAGCGAATTGCAAAGAAATATGAGAGAATGGGTGTTTTGACCTCTGAAGAGAAGTGTGAATTTATAGATGAGATATTGTCTCAAATAGAGGAGAACCCTCAAATTGCGGAGTGGTTTGATAAAGGGAATTATGTTCTAAATGAGACAGCGGTGTTAAATCCCTCTTCTGACGGAAAACTCAATTACAGACCAGACAGACTTATAATTAAAGGAGATAGAGTAGTGATTGTTGATTATAAGTTTGGAAAAGAGTCAAACTCTTATATAAAACAGATGGAGGACTATATTCGTATCCTTAAAGAGATGGGTAACTTTGAAGTGTCGGGTTATATTTGGTATGTAACTGAAAGAAGAGTTGTTTAAAATTATAGTTGATAATATTGAACGAGACTATCCATAATTTTGTGTAAATAGAGATTACAGGGTTCAGAAAGAACCTTGTAATTTTTTTTATTAATAACTTTGTAAAAACATGAAATTATGAAATCGGAAAACAAAGTGGTACCCGATGAGGTATTAAGCAAAGA
>JAFQBL010000157.1 GCA_017416695.1 Bacteroidales bacterium
CGATGTCAATATTGTTTGACGTTAGAAGTTCTGGTAACTCTTCACGTCTGTAACCTCCATGATTTATAAAATTGAGACCATCAGATTTTACCGCAACTTTGTGAGTTGTCCCAAACAAGTGAACTCTAATGTTTGAACCCTTAGTAATTTTTACAAACTCTAAAAAGAGGTCAAGTCCCTTTATCTTGGTTATACTACCAACAAAGGCAATATTAAACATACTACCTCTCTTCTTTTCTGTTTGTATGTAAGGTTCAATATTGTATCCATGTTCAATTACTGAAATATTGAGTGAGGGATAAATACTTTTAAAAATTTCCTTTGTACTCTCGGCAGGAGCAATAATATGTTTTACGTTGCTCAATGCCTCTTGAAACTCCTTCTGCCACTTATTAATTGTAGAATATGGTACGCCAAATTTTTTGTCGGCACAAGTTTTACATTCTCTGTTATTTGTGTTGTGACACGATATAGAATCCCACCTCATTAGATTAATTGATGGGCATGCAGCATAAAAATCGTGGATTGTATATATTACAGGTATGTTTTTTGTTTTTGCTACTTCAAAAATGTTGAGAAACATATTTTTGAGGTGATGAACGTGTATGAGATCTATTTTGAGTGCATCAATAGCGGTTTCAATTGCCTCTTTAAACTCGTTGCTATATAACTTTTCCCAAGTGCGTTTTTTGTTAGGGGAGAGATCTCCCAATATTTTGGTAACTATATTTTTTTCAAAGAATGATGTTATTTGGTGTTTGTGGGTATCGGCACTCCAGTAGAGAATATGAAAGTTGTATCTCTCTTTAAGTCCCTCAATAATATCCATTAAGTGCAACGTAGTGCCACCAGTGCTACCTCCTTTTGTATATCTGAAGTCGTGGATAACAGCCAGAACATTAGGCTTTTTATCTATCTCGTTATATAGTTCTCTAACATTCATACCTGTCATTGTATCAGAACTTTATGTACTTTTGCCAAAATGGTAGCATCTTCTGTTTTGTCCAACCATGACAACAGAAGGGGAGTTTCCCGTTGTTGAGTTCAAGGCTCTCCTGAGGATTTTTGTCAAACGAGAACTTCAGAGCCTCATCCCATTTAGGGATATTCATTACTCTATCCTGCTCATTGATAGTGATGCTCCAATATACATCTTCATTGTAAAAGTCTTTTGCTCTCTTTGACATTAGATGCTCAATTTCACCAACTCTCTTTTCTGCCTCAGAGGCAAATTTATGGGTTCTTCTGAGTGAGACACCTCCATTTCCTACATTGAAGTATAGTTTGTTATAGTTTGGCTGAGAAAATAGTTTGCAGTATATTGTTTTTAGAGCAATATAAATCTTATAATAACTTAGAGAATATTTCTTTTTAGGAATCCATGGGGCACCGATATAATCGTAATTTTTCTTGCACCACTCTTCGAGTTCATCGCAGAAAACCCATGCGTCAGTTTGATATATAAATATATATTCCCACCCTTTGAAACGGTTGTAGAATTGCGATGACAGCATCAATCTGTTATATCCGCTAATGCCTTTAAAAAAGTGATCAGGGAACGACTCTATAATGTCTGCCTTAAACTTCTTTGTTACAGGAGATATGTCTAAACTTTCGGGTTTTACATAACATATGGTATAATCTTGCAATATCTTAAAACACTGCTTAATTGATGCCCAATCTTGTTCCGACAGATGAGTTGTATATATTGGAATTGTAATTATTACGTTGCCCTTCTTCATGCTTAAAACCTCTTTCTTAGTTTTACAGACTTTTATATAGTTCCATTATCTCTTTGGCAATAGTGTCGGGAGAGAATCTTTTTATATACTCTTTGCCTTTGATGGTAAGAGACTGCTTGTACTCGTTGTCGGATAGCAGATGATTTAGTGCTGCAGCACACTCTTCAACGGAGTTTGGGTTTACATAAACAACTCCATCTCCCCCTGCCTCTTCGAGGCACGAACCTGTTGCGGCAACACCTGTAAGTCCAGCACTTATTGCTTCAATTATAGGGATACCAAATCCTTCAAAGCGTGATGGATATGCAAATAACTCTGCTCCGTGATATATTGAAGGCAAATATTTAAAAGGGACTCCTTCTATGATTCGTACTCTATCCGATAACCCTTTTTTATCGCAAAAATCCTCAACCTCTTTTGCGTATGCAGTTTTTCGGCCTACAGCAATCAGGTGAATATCTTTTGGCAGATATGCCATTGCTTTAGCAACCAATAGCAAGTTCTTCCGCTCTTCAACGGTTCCAACACAAGCGATATAGCGTTCAGGCAGATTATATATACTTTTAACCTCATTTATCAGTTTAGAGTCTGGCTCTGCTTTGAAATTTGGGTGACAACCTTGATATATAGTAGAAATCTTCTCTTCGGGGATTCCGTAAAACTTTATAATATCGCGTTTGGTACAATCACTTACAGCAATTATCTTATCTGCTTCGTGGCATGCCCTGCGAAACTTATAATCGTAAATAGTTCTGTCTATCGGTTTGTAATATTGGGGGTAGTGCCTAAAGATAAGATCGTGAATGGTTACAACACTTTTAATCCCTGTTTTTGATATTCCAAAAGGGAGTTCTCCACTAAGACCATGATAAATATCAATTTTTTCTTTTCTTAAATCATTTAGTATTAGTTTTGAACGCCATAATGCGGGTAGAGTTTTCGCAATTTTGTTTTGAGGATAGTGGTCAGAAGTGTTTGCCTGCAATAGAGTATTAAACTCATGATTCTCCTTTTGTTTTGGTGCGAAAACCTTATATTGTAGGTCTTGAAACTTTGTGTTTAAAGCCCCAATAACAAATCTGCTGTAATTGCCAAGTCCTGTAAAATTGGCTACAGCCCTTTTCCCGTCAAACCCAATTATCATTAATATCTATTTCCTTCCAAAGTCAGCAGGAATTTCGCCCCATGCCTTTGTATCCCACTTGACAATTTTTGTTCTAAAAGTGTGTGTGTGCAGCCACTTCTCGGCACGCTCAATCAATTCAAAAATAATATCGTTTCGCCCTGTATGTTCCAACTTTGTTTTGCACTTTTTGCTGGCAACCCATAGCATAGCGTTTCTGCTATCGGAGTAAATTGTGTAGTTTACCCCATGTTTCTCCATCCATGCAAGAGCATGAACTATGGCTAAAAATTCTCCTATATTATTAGTGCCGTCTTCAAAAGGTCCTATGCGAAATATTAGACCTCCATCTGCTGCCCACACTCCCTGATACTCCATCTTGCCAGGATTTCCCATACACGAGGCATCAACAGCAATGGCACTGTTTATATCAGGGGGTAAAATTTTTGAATGTTGTTCTGTTTTAGGTTTAGCAGAGTATGAGGGAGCCCCTTGATTGAATGCCATTTCTGCTTCATCTCTTGTTGCAAACCCTTTGTATTTTGCACCTTGAACTCCTTTTACTTGCAAAAGACACTCTTCCCATGAGCAATATATGCCTGGGTTCAAACCTTGCCATACAACGTAAAATTTGTTCTTGCTTGCCATTAATTTAGCATCCTTATTTTCGCATCATACCTTCAAGAATACGATGAGCGGTATCCTCTCCAAGACTCTTTTCAATAATAGCAGCGGCAAACATAATTGCTTGTGCAGGACCGTTTCCTGTTACAATATTACCGTCACGCTCAACTTGTGAGGCGGTGTAGTTTGCTCCTTTCAAATGGTCTTCAAATCCAGGATAGCATGTGGCATTCTTGCCCTCTAAAATACCATTCTCTCCCAAAACCATAGGAGCAGCACATATAGCAGCAATTTTGCCATTTGCCTCGTTGTGTGCTTTTAAAAGATTTACAAGAGGAACATTTGCTGCAAGATTTGCAGAACCTGGCATACCCCCTGGAAGTATTAGCCACTCGGCATCTGAGAAGTCAGCCTCTGTAATAATTTCGTCAGCAACGATTGTAACACCATGAGCCCCTTCAACATCAAACTCATCTGATATAGAAACCATACTAACGGGCATTGCTGCACGTCTTAACATATCAACTACGGCAAGTGCTTCAATCTCTTCAAAGCCATCGGCCATAAATACAAAACTCTTTTTCATGGTACAAAAATATTTCTCGTTATTTCTAAAGTCAAAGATAGATAAATTTTTATTATCTTCGCACAATTATATAATGATAATTTAGATGAATAAGTTCGGAACACTATTTACGCTAACATCTTTTGGCGAGTCTCATGGCGTTGCCATAGGTGGTGTGATTGACGGAATGCCTTCGGGAATTGCTGTTGATATGGATTTTATACAAAGTGAATTGGATAGACGTAAACCAGGTCAGTCATCTATAGTTACACAACGTAAGGAAAGCGATAAAGTAGAAATATTATCTGGTGTTTTTGAGGGGGTTACAACAGGAACTCCAATTGGCTTTGTTGTATATAATACCAATCAAAAGAGTGGAGATTATGAAAATCTTCGCAATATTTATCGCCCCTCACATGCCGATTATACTTATTCGCAACACTATGGTGTGAGAGATCACAGAGGGGGAGGTCGTTCTTCGGCTCGTGAAACTATTTCTCGTGTGGTTGCAGGGGCATTCGCCAAACTTGCATTAAAGGAGTTAGGTGTTGAAATTACTGCGTACACTTCGCAAGTTGGAGATATAGAGTTAGATAGAGATTATAAAAAATATGATTTCTCTCTTATTGAGAGTAATGCTGTGCGATGCCCTGATACAGATGCGGCACAAAAAATGGAAACTCTAATTGCGGAGGTTAAGAGTTGTGGCGATACAATAGGTGGTGTAATAACTTGTGTTGCAAGAGGGGTACCTGTTGGACTGGGCGAGCCAGTTTTTGACAAACTGCATGCAAAACTCTCCAATGCAATGTTGAGCATCAATGCAGTTAAAGGTTTTGAGTATGGAATGGGCTTTGCGGGAGTTGGTAAAAGAGGTTCTAAAATGAACGATATATTTGTAAATAACGAGGGAAAGATTACTACTCTTACCAACAATTCAGGAGGCATACAAGGTGGTATCTCAAATGGCGAAGATATATATTTCAGAGTTGCATTCAAACCTGTTGCAACACTTTTACAAGAGATTAATACAGTAGATTTAGATGGTAATGAGGCGGTGGTAACGGCAAAGGGACGTCACGACCCCTGTGTACTACCCCGTGCTGTGCCTGTGGTTGAGGCAATGGCTGCTATGGTAATTTTGGATAGTTATCTACTCTCAAAAACCACTCGATTATAATCAGAACTAAAGAATCTATAATGTCAGCAGAAACTCCGTTCTACGATTTCAGCCAATATTTAAAGGCTAAGTTCCCCGATTTTAAAGTACAAAAAATATCGGTGAATGCTGGGTTTACATGCCCAAATCGCGACGGTAGCAAGGGTAGAGGCGGTTGTATATATTGTAATAATGCTTCATTTACTCCTGGCTATTGCGACCAATATAGTTCAATAACAAATCAGATTGAGGAGGGTAAATGGTTCTTCTCTCGTAAATATCCTGAAATGAGATATTTGGCATACTTTCAGTCATATACAAACAGTTATGCCGATGTTGATGTTGCCATATCTCGCTATAAAGAGGCACTTTCAATTTCAGATATTGAGGGGCTTATAATAGCAACACGCCCCGATTGTATGCCTGATGCTATTTTGGAGTATCTGCAAGAGGTTGCCAAAGAGAAGTTCATATTTATTGAATATGGTGCAGAGAGTTGCAATAATGCTGTATTGGAGAGGGTGAATCGCTGCCATACGTGGGAAGATACAGTTGCAACTGTTGAGCGTACTCATAAGTATGGTTTGGACTGTGGATTACATCTAATTCTTGGACTGCCAACTGAAGATAGAACTTCAATGTTACAATCGGCAATAGAGGTATCAAAACTTCCCATTAAATCGTTAAAACTACATCAATTACAGATAATACGTGCCACCCATCTGGCTAAGGAGTATAAAGAGAATAGCAATGTGGTGCATCTTTTTGACGTTGAAGAGTATATGATGCTTGTCTCTGATTTTATAGAACTTTTACGCCCAGATATAGCCTTAGACCGTTTTGTCTCACAATGCCCCCCAGAGTTTTTAATAGCACCACGCTGGGGTTTGAAAAACTACGAATTCACCGCAAAACTTATAAAGAGCATGAACGAGCGAGGTGTACGTCAAGGAGATAAGTTTTTGTGCAAAAGATAATGAGTAGAGTATTGATATATATATTGCCAATTTTTCTACTCCTTGCTTGTTCAAAAGCAGGGAACAATAATATAACCATATCCGCATCTAACGATTATGCACAAGGATTTGCTGTTGCAGAATTTGATAATTATAAGGTTGTAGAGGTTCGTAATCCGTGGGATACTCTAAAGATATTGCAACGATATATATTGGTACCAAAGAATCTCAATATATCCGATGAAATGCCACAAGGAACTATAATACGTACTCCTGTGGAGCGTGCGGTAGTATATGCTTCGTTGCATTGTGGTATGATAAAAGAGTTGGGTAAATCGGATGCTATTGTTGGAATTTGTGATGTGCATTACAATGCAGACAATGAACTAAAAAGTAAAGTAAAAAGCGGAAAGATTGCCGATTTGGGCAGTTCTTTTCTTCCCGATATAGAGAAGATAATATCACTCTCTCCAGAGATAATAATTCTTTCGCCTTACAAAGACAGAGATGAGGATAAACTGTCACAACTTGGAATACCCATTGTTGAAATGGCAGATTATATGGAGAGTGTGCCTCTTGCACGAACTGAATGGTTGAAATTCATTTCAATGCTCTTTGATTGTGAGGAGAAGGCAGATTCGATATTCCTGACCACAGAAACCGAGTATTTGCGATTAGCGGAGATGGGACGTAGTGTTATCAACAAGCCAACTCTATTTTGCGAATTAAAAACAGGAGGTGTTTGGTATCAACCAGGAGGAGAGAGTTATATGGCAAAACTATATAGCGATGCAGGGATAGATTATTTGTGGAGAGACAATAATAATAAGGGTTCAATATCTCTATCGTTTGAGGAGGTTTTTGCCCGTGCTTCTAATGCTGATTTATGGTTTATTAAATATGCAGAAGAGAGTGATAAAACTTTAAAATCCTTGCTAAAGGAGTATGCTCTATATGAGAATTTTAAACCATATATAAGTAAATCGGTATGGGGAGTTAATGCTCTTAAAGTGCCATTTTATGAGGAGATGCCACTATATCCTCACTATGTTTTAAGAGATTTAATGATTGTAGCACACCCTGAAATTTTTGAAAAGGGAGATACAACACGCTACTTTAAAAAGTTAGATGATGAGTAAAAGACCATTGATAATATTGTTTGTATTGACGCTACTACTATTTATAGCAAACCTCTTTTGGGGTTCGGTAAATATCCCATTTTCTGATGTGTTGGATATATTGCTGGGACGAGAAGTGAATAGTAAGATGGCAGAGAGTGTTGTTATTCAGTCGCGTTTTCCGCAAGCGATAACAGCACTACTTGCAGGAGCAGGTTTGGCGGCTGCAGGTTTATTGTTGCAAACGGCATTCTCAAATCCATTAGCAGGTCCATCAATATTAGGTATAACATCGGGAGCATCGTTAGGAGTGGCGGTTGTTATGCTTATAGGGGGAGGTGCTTTGGGTGCAATTTCAGGAACTATGACCTCTGTTTTGGGGGCTTTCATAGGGGCAATATTGACACTCGGTGTAATAATCCTCTTTTCAATGATGGTTAGTAGTAATGTAATGTTACTTATAGTTGGAATAATGGTTGGATATGTTGCAAACTCTGCAATAACCCTACTTAACTTTTTTGCGTCGGAGCAAAATGTATTCTCATATACAATATGGGGTATGGGCAATTTCTCAAGTGTCTCGTTCTCTGATTTACCTCTTTTTGTAATCATATCATTAGTGGGAATACTTCTCTCAATATTACTGATAAAACCTCTTAATGCCCTATTGTTAGGGGAGAGATATGCCACCAATTTAGGAGTTAATATAAAACGCACACGAATATTGTTGCTATTATGCACAGGATTGCTGACGGCAATAGTTACATCGTATTGTGGACCTATATCGTTTTTAGGTCTGGCAGTACCACATGTGGCAAGGTTGATGACAAAATCATCTAATCATTACACTCTCTTGCCAGCAACGTTATTGGCAGGCTCGGCAACTGCTCTTATGTGTACACTATTATGTTCAATGCCGTGGCAAAGCGGGGTGTTGCCTCTAAATGCGATAACTCCCATATTTGGGGCACCAGTAATAATATATGTAATAGTTAATCGTTCAAAGATAGAGTATTTTAACTAATGGAAGAGCGAGTTATATTAGAGGTAAAAAATCTGACAATAGGTTATGGTAAAGGAGGCTCGGCAATAAAGGTTGTTGAGAATATCTCATTCGCTCTTAATTCAGGAGAGTTTATTTTGATGCTTGGTTGTAACGGGGCTGGCAAGTCAACGCTTTTGCGTACACTTTCAGCGGTACAACTACCACTTGCAGGAGAGGTTAAGGTGTGTGGGGAGTCGCTTATGGAGATAACTCCCCGAGAATTGTCTCAAAGAGTGTCGGCTGTATTTACAGATAAGACAATGGCTGGTGGCTTGCTAGTTGAAGAGGTGGTGGCATTGGGACGTTATCCTTATACGGGGTTCTTTGGAACTATGACAGATGAAGATAGAAGTGTGGTACAATCGGCATTATCGTTAGTTGGAATGCAAGAAAAATCAAAGAGGTATCTGTCTCAACTCTCTGATGGAGAGCGACAAAAAATTATGATAGCGAAGGCACTCGCCCAACAAACTCCGCTGATAATACTTGATGAACCAACCGCATTTTTGGACCTCCCGAGCAGAATAGAGATTTTATACCTTCTAAAACAGTTGGCAGAAGAGGAGTGTAAAACAATAATACTTTCAACTCACGATGTAGAGCAATCTCTGTCGGTAGCAGATAAATTGTTGCTTTTCATAGATGATAAAGTAAAATTAGCATCAACAACTGAGGCTATTGAGAGTGAAGATGTTGCTCGATTGTTTGAGTCGCGAGGCATAGTTTTTGACAAAGAAAAAGGGGCATTTGTTCCCAAACAAAAGAGATAATTATGAAATATTATTTGATAGCAGGTGAGGCTTCGGGCGATTTGCATGCATCGCATCTTATGGCAGAGATAAAAAAGAACGATTCCAATGCAGAGTTTCGTTTCTTTGGTGGCGACTTAATGGCGTCTCAAGGTGGAGTGCTGGTAAAGCACTATCGCCAGATGGCATTTATGGGGTTTATTGCTGTAATAAAAAATCTTCGTACCGTATTGCGTAATATGCAAGAGTGTAAGAAGGATATAAAAAACTTTGCCCCCGATGCTGTTATCCTGGTTGATTATCCAGGCTTTAATATGCAGATAGCCAAATATGTTAAAACTAAATTGGGAATACCTACGCACTATTATATAGCACCAAAAATCTGGGCATGGAAAGAGTATCGCATAAAGAGCATACGTAAATATGTTGATTATATGTACTCTATTCTTCCTTTTGAGGTAGATTATTTTGCAGGGCTTGACTATAAGGTTGATTATGTTGGTAATCCCACAGTTGACGAGTTGGCAATACGTCCTTATGCCGAAGAGAGTTTTGAAGAGTTTACAACCTCAAACTCATTAACCAATAAACCTATTATAGCCCTTATTGCAGGTAGTAGAGTTGGCGAGATAAAGAGTTCGCTTCCGCGTATGATTTCTGCGGTAGAGGATATGGATGAGTATCAGTTTGTTGTAGCAGGGGCTCCGTCAATCTCACCACAATTATATAATCAAATAATAGGAGATAAACCTGTAAAGGTGGTATATGAAAAGACCTATCGCCTTATGCAACAGGCAACAGCAGCACTTGTAACATCGGGAACAGCAACTCTTGAAACGGCCTTAATGGGAGTGCCTCAGGTTGTATGTTATTATATGGCAGGGGGTAAGTTGACTTATAAACTATTTGAGAAGATATTAAAGGTAAAATATGTATCGTTGGTAAACCTTATAGCAGGAAAAGAGGTGGTAAAGGAGTTGTTGGTAAACTACTTTACTCCTGAGAATACTCGAAGAGAGTTGGAAAAGATACTGCAACCAAATGAAAGAGAGAAAATATTGGAAGGCTATCAACTGATGCGTGCCCGACTTGGAGCCGTTGGAGCACCACGTCACGCTGCAAAAGTTATATGCAAAAGAGTTGGAGCAAGTAAATGAGTAATTGTTGATTAGTTACAATTTTATAAGAAAAATTCCGTTATAGAGATAGTGAAAAAGAGTTGCAACATATTATATGTGTTACTTATCCTGATAATGTCGGGTATGTTAACAGGTTGTTTTGATGATGAGTTTACAACATCTTCGGAACAGACTCTAACATTTTCAGCCGATAGCGTGCGATTTGATACTATCTTTACCGAGCAAGGTACGGCAACAGAAATCTTTAAGGTATATAACAGACACGAGAAGTCGCTATTGATAACATCCATTGTATTGGCTGATGCCGAGAACTCTGGATTCTTTATAAATGTTGATGGAACAAAGGGCCCCGATGTTTATAACATTGAGGTTCCTGCAAAGGATAGTATTTTTGTATTTGTAGAGATAACTCCTAAAAAGACAAATATTAATACTCCTTTTTTAATAAAAGACTCAATTGTATTCTTGACAAACGGAGTTCGCCAGGATGTAAAATTGGAGGCTTACGGACAGGATGCAACACGATTAAGAGGAGAGATAATTACCTCTGATACCGAATACACTGCTGAGAAACCATACATAATATATGATTCGTTGGTTATAGAAGAGGGGGCAACATTAACTCTTTTGCCAGGTACAAACCTATGTATGCACGATAAGGCAAAGATAGTTGTGCGAGGCAGACTGTTGTCCAATGGAACACAATCTCAACCCGTAACATTGCGAGGAGACAGAACAGATAATATGTTCTCTTATCTGCCATATGACCGCTTACCAGGTCAATGGGATGGATTATATATTTCGCAAGATAGTTACAATAATAGTTTTGTGCATACCTTTATGCGAGGTACTGTAAACGGAATGGTTCTTGACTCTTCTGACGTGTCGCAAGAGAAGATAAAGATATATAACTCTATACTTCACAACTCAAAGGGTAATTTGTTAACAATAAATCAAAGCAAGGTAACAATTACAAACAGCGAAATATCAAACGGCTCAGGTGCATTGATAATGTGTAACGGTGGAGTTGTAAATGTGGTACAAAGCACGTTGGCAAATTATTTTTCACTCTTTGATGTTATACGAGAACCAATGTTGGTATTCAACCGATTTGATGATGAGACGTTGCCAGTACATCCTTTCGCTCAATTTGATAATACAATTATAGTTGGAACTTCACGAATACTATCCCCATCTGATATATCAACCTATACTAATATATTGTTCCGTAATTGTCTCTTCACAGTAAAGGGAAGTGATGATGAAAACTTTATAAACTCAATATGGGGAGGCGAGCCTATGTTTAACTGTGTAGGGGGAGATGAGTACTATTACGACTACCGAATTTCAACAACCGAATCGAGTGCATATCAAATGGGTTCAGAGGCGTATCTTACCCCCGAACTTCGCACTGATATGTATGGGGTTGAGCGACCTTTTGGGGTTAATCCCGATGTGGGAGCATATCAAATAGTGGAAAAAGAAGAAATACCAAAGGAAGATTATAAAGAAAATAATTAAAAACAAACAACTATCCCGTAGGGGCGGCGTAGCCGACAACTAACAACTGAAATATGAAACCTTTAATACTAATAACAAACGACGACGGAATTGAGGCGAGAGGAATAGAGTTTTTAGCAAAACAGGTAGCATCGTTAGGGGATGTGGTGGTGGTAGCACCTGACTCTCCACGTTCGGGGCAATCATGTGCCATAACAGTAACAAATCCATTACGTCTGTTTAAGGTAAAGGAGGAGGGTAATATAAAATATTACAAAACAACAGGAACTCCTGTTGATTGTGTTAAGTTGGCAATTCATGGTGTATTGGAACGTCGTCCCGATATAATCCTCTCAGGAATAAATCATGGTTCTAACAGTGGAGTTAGTACAGTGTATTCGGGGACAATGGGGGCAGCATACGAGGGAGCAATAATAGGAATTCCATCGGTTGGATTCTCGTTGTGCGATCACTCTCCCCAAGCAGATTTTACTCCATGCAAGGAAGTTATTCAAAAGGTGGTGAAATTTGTACTTAAAAATGGTTTGCCTACATCAGTGTCTCTGAATGTAAACGTGCCAGTTGGTGTTGAGATTAAAGGTATAAAGGTGTGCAAACAGGCAATGGGATATTGGACCGAAGAGTACGAAAAGAGAGTAGATTCTCATGGTAGAGAATTCTATTGGCTAACAGGTTATTTTGTAAACACCTCTCCCAAAGGTGAAGAGACAGATGAGGAGTTATTATCGCAAGGATACATAACAATAGTTCCCACGTCGTGCGACAGGACAGCAACAACTGCAATACCTTTTGTTAAAAATCTATTATAACATACCCATTCATATCACGAATAACTAACAACTTATTTTGTATAAAAATACGTATAAAAAATTTTTATGCAGAGAAAAATGTTGTTTTTATTAAAAAATAGAGAGATTATTTGCATATATATCCAATTTATTATTTATCTTTGCTCCGTTTTTAACTCTAATTATACAGTTGTGTTAAGAGAATGTTTTTTATAAGTATGATTTACACACAATTATGTAATTGAAAAAATATACAATGTAAATAATAATGAAAAATAAGGGCGAGAGAATACAAAAGATTAAGGAGATTATCTCCTCAACAAAGATTGAGTCGCAAGGTCAACTGCTTGATATTTTGCTTGAGGAGGGATATGATCTAACACAGGCAACTCTGTCACGCGATTTAAAGCGTATGCGTATAGCAAAAGTAGGAGATGGATGTGGAGGATACTCCTATATATTGCCAGGACAAAATGTAGCAAAAACTCTTAATGGTGCACATTCTGTATCATCAGTACCATCATCAAATTGGTTTGTGTCAATTGATTTTTCGGGGCAATTTTGTGTAATAAAAACACGCCCAGGATATGCAGGAGGAATTGCTCTTGATATTGATGCTAAGGATGCAGAACAGGTAATGGGAACTATTGCAGGAGATGACACAATTCTTGTTATCTTAAGAGGAGGAGTGCGTAAAAAAGAGTTGATAAATATATTGAGAGATATTATACCTATTATAGACTAATAGTAAAACATACAAAAAGATGGAGGTAAAAGATAACATTCAGATAATGGTCGCAGATGAGCGTCATGTACCGCTTGTTGAGACAATCCTTGACACAATTGAAAAGGCAGCAAAAATCAGAGGAACAGGAATTGCACGTCGTTCACCTGAGTATGTTAAGCAAAAGATGTTAGAGGGAAAAGTTATCATAGCCATGGATGGAGATGAGTTTGCAGGATTCTGCTACATTGAGAGTTGGAGTAACAAAAAGTTTGTTGCAAATTCGGGATTGATAGTAGTAGAGAAATATCGCGGACATGGATTGGCAAAGCGAATTAAAACAAAATCGTTTCAAGTATCTCGCGAGCGTTTTCCCGATGCTAAACTCTTTGGTTTGACAACGGGTTTAGCAGTAATGAAGATAAATTCTGAGTTAGGATACCGCCCTGTACCATTCTCGGAACTTACTGATGATGACTCGTTCTGGAAAGGATGTAGCACATGTGTAAACTATGATATATTGCAACGAACAAATCGCCGTATGTGCTTATGTACAGGAATGTTATATGATCCAGAGGAACATAAAAACGATGAAGTAAAAAAATAAAAACATTATATATTATGGAGAAAGAAAAAGTAGTTTTAGCATTTAGCGGAGGATTAGATACTTCGTTTTGTGCAAAATATTTAACTGAAGAGTGTGGATACGAGTTATATACTGCTATTGCCAATACTGGAGGTTTTAATGCAGAGGAGTTGGCAAGAATTGAGGAGAAGGCCTATAAATTAGGAGCAGTACAACACGCATCACTTGATATTACACAAGAGTATTACGAGAAGAGTATTAAATATATGATATTCGGTAACGTACTACGTAATGGAACATATCCTATTTCGGTAAGTTCTGAGCGTATCTTTCAGGCAATAGCAATCATAAACTATGCAAAAGAGATAGGAGCGTCGTACGTTGCACACGGAAGCACAGGAGCCGGAAACGATCAAGTACGTTTTGACCTTACATTCCAAATTCTTGCTCCAGAGATTAAAATTCTTACCCCCACACGCGATATGACATTAACTCGTGAATATGAGATAGACTATCTTCGCAAACATGGAATTGAGGATGACTTCAAAAAAATGGAGTACTCAATCAATAAAGGACTTTGGGGAACAAGTATAGGTGGAAAAGAGACATTAAAGAGCGAACTGACCCTACCCGAAGAGGCATACCCATCACAAATGGTAGCAGAGGGAGAGGAGCAATTGGTTCTTGATTTTGTTAATGGAGAGATTTCGGCAGTAAACGGAAAAGCATACACAAACAAAGTTGAGGCTATTCAAGCAGTTGAGGCAATAGCATCGCGTTATGCAATAGGCAGGGATATGCACATTGGCGATACAATCATTGGAATTAAAGGCCGTGTGGGATTTGAGGCTGCTGCACCAATAATATTGATTGCCGCACACAAAATGTTGGAGAAACATACCCTTACAAAATGGCAACAATATTGGAAAGACCAAATTGGAACATGGTACGGAATGTTCTTGCATGAAGCACAATATCTTGAGCCTGTAATGCGTGATATGGAGTCATTCTTGCAAAGTTCGCAACGTAATGTAACAGGTAAAGTGTATGTTGATTTGAAACCTTATCACTATGTTTTGGTAGGAGTTGAGAGCAACTTTGACTTAATGAAGTCAGACTTTGGTGAGTATGGCGAGGTAAACAAAGCATGGGATGCAGATGATGTAAAAGGATTTACAAAAATTCTTGGCAATCAAATGAAAATATATCACGCAGTACAAACTAAAAATGGTAAAAACGAATAATATAGATTTATGATAAAAGTAGGAATAGTCGGAGGTGCAGGTTATACAGCAGGAGAGTTGATTAGATTATTAATCAATCACCCCGATGTTGAAATAGTATTTATCAATAGTAACAGTAATGCAGGAAACCCTATAACCGATGTTCATTCAGGATTATATGGCGAAACCGATTTGAAGTTTACTGATGAGTTGCCATTTGATACAATAGATGTATTGTTCTTTTGTACAGCACATGGTGATACAAAAAAATTTATGGAGTCGCACACATTGCCTGAGGAGTTGAAGATAATAGACCTCTCAATGGACTATCGTTTGGCAGATGAGTCGCATGATTTTGTGTATGGATTGCCAGAGGTAAACCGCAAGAGAATTATACGTTGTAATAGAGTTGCAAATCCTGGATGCTTTGCAACAGCAATACAGTTGGCTCTATTGCCATTGGCAAAAAATCTTTTGTTAAACAATCCTGTACATATCAATGCCATAACAGGTAGTACTGGGGCAGGACAAAAGCCATCGGCAACATCGCATTTCAGTTGGCGTAACGATAATATATCAATATACAAACCCTTTACACACCAACACTTGGCAGAGATAGGTGAAACATTGCATACGTTACAATCAACAGCAACCGATGAACTCTATTTTATCCCTGTTCGCGGATGTTTCTCTCGCGGAATATTTGTAACACTATATACCGACTGTTCAGTATCAGAGGAGGAGTTGTATAAGATTTATAACGAATATTATGAAGACCATTCGTTTACCCATATAAGCACAAAACCAATTGATTTGAAACAAGTTGTAAACACCAACAAATGTTTAATACATATTGAGAAGAAAGGTAACAAAGTGCTTATCACTTCGGCAATAGATAATCTGTTGAAGGGAGCATCGGGTACAGCGGTACATAATATGAATTTACTATTTGGTTTAAAAGAGACAGTAGGTTTAATGCTTAAACCATCGGCGTTCTAAATAGTTTTTAGTTAACAAACATTCGTTTGTTGAATCTGCTCACGCTTGGCAAAGTTTAAGTAAACTTATTTTGCCCTCGCTTACTCGCAGATTTGTTAGTTTTTAGTTGTTAGAGATGAAACTATTTGATGTATATCCACTCTTTGATATAGAGAGAGTTTTATCAAAAGCAGAAATAAAAACAAGATAAACTAACCCCTCCGACTTACAGCCACCTCCCCTAATTCAGGGGAGGAGTTAAAAAACTGCTCACCTATTTTAGGAGAGTTGTCCGCAGGACTGAGGGGTAAGTATATTAATATTTTTAGAAAAATAAATAACAATTTAAATAGAGATGAAACTATTTGATGTATATCCACTTTTTTATATAGAGATAGTTTTATCAAAAGCAGAAATAAAAACATGATAAACTAACCCCTCCGACTTACAGCCACCTCCCCTAATTCAGGGGAGGAGTTAAGAAACTGCTCACCTATTTTAGGGGAGCTGTCCGCAGGACTGAGGGGTAAAACTTAATTTATCTCATAAACCAAACATGGTTAAAAAGAATAATTATTCTCAAGTAAATAATAGACAGGAACTGATAGAAGAGAGAAAAAGTTTAAGAACTTTTGGAACGTCAGCAGAAGCAATGTTGTGGTTGCATCTTAAAAATAAACAGCTTGATGGTTGGAGATGGCGACGTCAATTTTCGGTTGGACCTTACATTATAGATTTCTATTGTCCTAAGGCAAAATTAGGGATAGAATTGGATGGTAACAATCACTATTCCTTGTCGGGTATGGAATATGATGATTTTAGGACTATTCAGTTGTATAATATTTATGGGGTAAAATTGTTGCGTTTTGAGAATAATATGATATGGAAAGATATAGATTCGGTATTGTATGAGATAAAAAGAGTTTTGCAAGAAACCGAAATAAAAACATGATAAACTAACCCCTCCGACTTACTCCCTCCGTCGCATATGGATATATGCTCCCCATACTGCGGTCGGATTAACATTCAGTTAATCCTATTTGCGGAGCAAATACCTTGTATGCCCCTAATCAGGGGAGGAGTTAAAAAACTGCTCACCTATTTTAGGGGAGTTGTCCGCAGGACTGAGGGGTAAGTATATTAATATTTTTAGAAAAATAAATAACAATTTAAATAAAGATGAAACTATTTGATGTATATCCACTCTTTGATATATAGAGAGAGTTTTATCAAAAGCAGAAATAAAAACAAGATAAACTAACCCCTCCGACTTACAGCCACCTCCCCTAATTCAGGGGAGGAGTTAAAAAACTGCTCACCTATTTTAGGGGGGCTGTCCATAGGGACTGAGGGGTAAGTATATTAATATTTTTAGAAAAATAAATAACAATTTAAATAGAGATGAAACTATTTGATGTATATCCACTCTTTGATATAGAGATAAAAGAGGGAAAAGGATGTAAAGTATATGACGAGAAAGGGGATGAATACCTTGACCTTTACGGCGGACACGCTGTAATATCGGTAGGACATTCGCACCCTCATTATGTTCAAGCAATAAAGAATCAAGCAGAGAAGTTGGTATTTTACTCAAACTCTGTAAAAAACAGTTTGCAGGTTGAGTTGGCAGAGAAGATGGGTAAAATTTCGGGATATGAAGATTACTCATTGTTCCTTATCAATTCAGGAGCAGAGGCAAATGAGAATGCACTAAAACTTGCATCATTTCACACAGGATGTAAGAGAGTTATCTCGTTTAAAAAGTCGTTTCACGGACGCACATCGGCAGCCGTAAAAATAACAGACAATCCAAAAATTGTAGCACCAATAAACGACAATATAGATGTAACATTCTTGGCTCTTGGCGATATTGAAGGAGTTGAAAGAGAGTTGCAAAAAGGTGATGTTTGTGCTGTAATTATAGAGGGAATACAAGGTATTGGCGGTATAAAAGTACCTTCGGATGAATTTATGCAACAGTTGCGTAGTGTAACCGAGCAATACAATGTAGTACTTATACTCGATGAGATACAATCGGGATATGGACGTAGCGGAAAATTCTTTGCACACCAATATACAGGCATCAAACCCGATGTAATAACTTCGGCAAAAGGAATAGCAAATGGTTATCCATTTGGAGCCGTGTTGATTAGCCCTAAATTTACAGCAACATACGGAATGTTGGGAACAACCTTTGGCGGAAACCATTTAGGATGTGCAGCAGCCATTGCAGTATTGGATATAATAAAAGAGGAGAATTTGGTTGAGAACTCGGCAAAGGTAGGAGAATACCTAATTGAAGAGTTAAAGAAGTTCCCTCAAATAAAAGAGGTACGCGGACGAGGATTGATGATAGGACTTGAATTTGAAGAGCCTGTAAAAGAGATACGTACTAAACTATTGTTTGAGCAAAAAGTATTTACAGGAGTATCAGGAACAAACGTAATACGTCTGTTACCGCCCTTGTGCTTAACAAAAGAGTTGGCAGATGAGTTTTTAACTCGCTTTAAAAAAGTTCTTGAATCTTAATTTTATAGGTTATGAAAATAGCAATAATAGGAGCAGGAAATATAGGAGGAGCAATAGCATCAGGGTTGATGCAGTCAAAAAAATCGGTTGATTACTCAATAGTAATATCTGATCCCGATAGTGCAAAAACAATGCAACTATCACAATGCTATGCAGGAATTACTGCTGAGGCTGATAATCAAAAGGCTATTTCAGATGCAGAAATAGTGTTGTTGGCAGTAAAACCCTGGTTGGTTGAAAAGGTATTAACAAATATCACCTTACAACCCACTCAAATATTGGCTTCAGTAGCAGCAGGAGTAACATTTGAGCAACTAAAAGGTTATACAAATGTTGAGTTGCCAATGTTCCGAATAATACCCAACACTGCAATAAGTTTGCAAGCAAGTATGAATATAATATCATCACACAATGCAACAGAGGAACAAGAGCAGATGATTATGCAGATGTTCAATGAGTTGGGATTGTCAATGATGGTTACCGAGCAACAAATGGCAGCGGGAACAGCACTTGCGTCATGCGGAATTGCATATGTATTAAAATATATACAGGCAGGAATGCAGGCAGGAGTTGAGATGGGACTATATCCTCACGATGCAATGATGATGGTAGCCCAATCGGTAAAAGGAGCAGCAGAACTTATATTACAAGGTAACACACACCCCTCAACCGAGATTGATAAAGTAACAACTCCTGGTGGTATCACTATTAAGGGAATAAATGCTCTCGAAGAGGCAGGATTTTCATCGGCAATCATACAAGCAATGAAATCATCAAAATAATTAATCCATAACTTTTTTTAAAATTTTACAAAAAAAATGGCAGAACAAAAAAGTAGTTCTGTCGTTTTTTTATACATATTTGTCTATAAAAAATATCTTTTAATATTCTTTGAATGTTAATAAATATGTTGAAAATCAAAAAAATATGAGAAAATCTCATTGTGTTTCTAAAAAAATGTTATACATTTGCTTGCTTATTTGCATATAAGCAATTTTATATCCTTATTTTAAGGGTGTTAGATAAATTGAAAATTATGCAATATAGGTTTATTATTTGGCAATCACGAATA
>JAFQBL010000158.1 GCA_017416695.1 Bacteroidales bacterium
CTCCCCTAAGGGTTGTTCGTTACGATCACGTGCCACACATATTGGTTGTGTTCGCATTGAGCGGAATTGTCCTACTATATTTTTTACTAACTGACGTATTAAATTGTTCTTTAAAGGCACTTTGCCCTGCTCCTTCAGATACTCTTCTTCGGTTATTGTGCGACCGTCTGACAGGGTTATGGGATCGTTCCACTGACGACCAAAAGTGTAGTTACGATTTCGCTCTCGGTTTTTGCGATGCTCTTGTAGTTCGTCCCATGCTCTATACGCCATTTGAAGGGTATCTTTATCCTCTTTAAAGTTCTCGTCCTTGAACTTTTTTTTCTCCTCTTTGCCAGTTTCGGGCAATAGTGTTTGGTTGTTAAAGTGTCGGTAATCGACTTGGTTTTTCTTTTTCATTGTTATATTTTTTATTTAATTTTTTACATTGCAAATAAACCTCTTATATCTTTTATATGAGTGTTATAATTATATTCCTAAGGCTAATCTGTTCCTATAATTTTACCACTATATGGCTAACCTCTATTAATATTTTTGCTTTAAATTTTAATTGTTTATTTTATGGAAAAGTTATCAAAAGAGATTCCTCTGCTTGGCATCTCAAATAGTAGTGTTGCAGATGTTTGCAACGATGGAGAGTGTTGCGATATTGTGAATATGCGTAACGATTGTGGTGTATGGAATGTATGCGGCAAACCCGAAAAGGTATTAGAGGGCAATAGCGAAGGGAGAATTTGCAGGTTTATTCACTGCAACAATAACTATGCTCACCTTATTTCGTATGACGGCAGTACAGTTTGGTGGGAGGCTAATATTGTAAACAACCAGAGTGTGAAGGTTGGAATGAGTATTGCAAAGATTGAGAATGTATCTTCGTTTGAGAGTGTTGGTAATATTCTTATTTCAGTTTGTGAGGGAGGCAATCAGTTTTCGCTTTTTGCAGATAATACATACTCACATATTGGAACTATTGAGTCTCCTACGCTGTCGTTTAACCTTGAATTTTCGCACACTGCCAAAACTATTGCAAACCCTATTGATCTGCCTTATAAGCACACCGAGAGTGTAAATAAAGAGAAAAATTACGCATTTATTGCCGAGAGATTTTACAAACAGGTTATCGCAAAAAAAGAGAACAATGGAACTTTAAACTCTCCTTTTTTAATAAGGTATGCTTTAAAACTTTACGATGGTTCATATATTAAGCCATCTGCTCCTGTTCTTATGATGCCTACCGATGATATCAGGAAGGGATTTAGTGGTACTATTAAAATATTAAAGGATGAGGAAGAGAACTATTCACTCGACTACATAGGAAATACCTATAAGTGTTATTCTCTGTTTTTTAATGGGTACGAAATTCCTTCGGGAAAGTGGGATAATATTATAAGCAGTGTTGATATTTTTATTTCGAGACCTATATCTATTGCCTCAGAAAACTTTGATTTAGTTAAGGGTAATAACGAACGTCAAGGTGAAAACGAAGGGGAAATTTTGCTTGATATTGAATACCCCTCTCTTTCGGATTCTCAATTTAGAAAGAAGATTATAGATGAGAATGTTTTTTATAAAATTGCATCGTTCAAATTATATGAACTCAGAAATAGTAATACTTACACTGAGGAACTCCTCATCCCTTATAAGTTTGATGAGATTGCTTCGCAGGAGACTCTCCCCATTGACAACTTTTCGCATTACGATATTTTTGGAGATGCATCGCTTCTTTATAACTCAAGACTACACATAGGTAATATTCGTAGATATTTACCTAAAATATTTAATCTCTCAAATTTTATTGTATCACAAAACGAGTTTAATAAAAAAGTCTCAAAGTGTAGTTTTAGCGGTGCAGTAAGTTGCCATATAAAGGTTAGGATTAATGATGATAACGGAATTAAATGCGTTGAGATGGATTTACCTATTCATAAAGAGGGATATTTATCTCCATACATTTCATACCCCGACAGCAGGGCCTATTCAATGCAAATATGGGTTAAGTATAACGATGATACAATACGCTATAAATGGATCACTTTAAATAGTTCAAAGGTGGAGAATATGGCATATTACATTAATTCGCAGTTTAGTGGTATTGAACTTGAAGAATATAATATACAAATTCCCACTTCAACGCAAAGGGATTATGACTCGTTTCCTAATCTTTTAAGGGTTTCAAATCACGAAAATCCGTTCTACTTTCCTCAGGAGTTGAGTTATAGCGTTTCTAATGGAGAGATATTGAATATTTCGACTGTTACCACCGAGTTGTCGGAAGGTAGATATGGAGAGTTCCCTCTCTATATTTTCACCTCTGATGGTATTTGGACTCTGCAACAAGGGGCTGAAGAGGTTGTATATCAATCGTTGCTACCTGTCAGTAGAGATATTGCTATCTCAAATAAAGGTATTGTCAGTACCAACAACGCTATTGTGTTTTTATCGGATAAGGGATTGATGCTTTTGTCGGGAAGTAACGTAACGCAACTCTCTTCGTTTGGATTGGAACGGGCAGATATTATCACACCAATAGAGGTTGATGGCAAAGAGGTCAGCATTAAATCGGATCAGACGTGTGTTGACAATTTTAAGGAGTATATAAAAAACTCTCATATCAAGTTTAATTATAGTAACAACGAACTTCTTTTTTTAGATAGCGGCAAAGAGTACCTTTACTCTTTCTCTTTAAATGGTACAGGCTGGAGCAGAATAGAGTTTACCAATAACCCGTTACTCCTATTCTTAAATATATATCCCGACCTATATGTTAGTGATTCAACAGGTAGTTTATATAATCTCTCAAAAGAGATAAAGAGTGAAAGTTTACCTTTTATTGTAACTACTCGTGCAATCAAGTGTATTGATAATTTTAGGTTTAAACAACTTAAAGAGGTTTTTATTAAAGGTGAATTGGATTTTATTGAAGATAGCATTTGTGTCTCTATTTTGGGCTCTAATTTACCCGACAGGGATTTTTTACCAATAGCGAGTTACTCGTTAAAAAACTCTTTTGTTGATGGTGTAAGAATTCCTGTATTTTCACCTGCATATAAATATTTTAGAATATCGGTTTTTGGCAACGGAAAGAGTGGAATGAATATTAATGGTATTATTCTTATGTTCACTATTAAATATGGAGCAAGAGCAAGATAGTAAGAATTTTATATATGCAAACATTGTTAATAAATCAAAAGAAACTACTACCTTTGCATCATTAAAATTTAATTGTTTTACTTATAAATATAGATAAAGAAATGAAGAGGTTTTTAATTCTATCTCTCCTATTTGTTTTTACAATGGGAGTTAGTGCTCAAGGAGTTTTTGGTGTTGGAGATAAAAAGGTAGATTTTACCATTGGTGTTGGAAAAGTAAGACATACTGGTGCTACTTTTGATCAACACGTTAATATGGAGTGGGGTGTTGCAAAGATAGCCGACAAATTTACCATTGGTGTTGGTTTCTCAGTAAACAATACATACGGAGGCAAGGTTGTTGGAACAATTGCAGGAGAGTATGATTATACATATAATGTAATACGCACTACCAAAACAAAGAACAGATATAACCGTTGGCTAACCTCAAGCGAGACAACAAAAGAAAGAAGAGAAGGTTATGGCACTGCAACAGCAAATATAGTAAGAGAAGATTTTAATGCAATGGCAATGGTATCGTTCCACTATAGCCCAATTAGAAAACTTGACACATACGCAAGATTAGGTTTGGGTATTGGTTGCAAAACATATATGTTCAAAAAGATAAGAAATGAAAAAGGATTCAGCGAAAAAGACATTGACAACAGAACTATTTTGGACAATAGTGAAAGAAAATCATACATTTCATATAAATACAACGACCTTGACCATGTTACTTGGAGCGGATATAAGGCTAAACCTGTTGCATCAATGGCATTATATGTTGGAGCAACTTATTACATTACCGACAATTGGGGTGTTGATGGTCAAATTGGTTTAATTAGCGGAAACCTTAGAAAGAAAGCATATCCAAACTCTTTAGCAATTTTTGCAGTTGGTGCTTCATATAAGTTCTAATTTAAAATTTGAGAATATTAAATAAGAGACTATCCCCAAAGCTTAGGCTTTGGGGATAGTTTTTTTATATAGAGTTTTTGAAACGATAATTTTTGTTTAAGGAATTAAGTCATTAATTATAAGGTAAATATCTCAAACTTTACCAAGTATGCGGACAATAAACCGCAAATTTTGCGGTTTATTGTCCGCAATTTATTATATTTGCCAAATAAATTTAAGTATATGTATATTCACGAGACAGCAGAATGGCCCATTTTTAAATGGGACAGAAGTAAGATTGATGCGAAACTAATAAAGGTAAGCAAAGCGGTAGGATTTCTTGAAGGGCAATTATCAGCAATTGGGTTTGATATGCAACAACAAGCAACAGTTGAAGCATTGACTCACGATATTGTATCATCTTCTGAGATAGAGGGAGTTCTTCTAAATTCAGATCAAGTACGCTCATCTATCGCAAGGCGAATGGGTGTACATATTACAAATGAGACAGAATCTTCACATTATATTGAAGGTGTTGTTGAAATGATGCTTGATGCTGTAAATAACTTCTGTAAACCTCTTACCGATGAGCGACTTTTTGATTGGCACAACTGTCTATTCCCAACAGGTAGAAGTGGTATGATTCCAATAAATGTTGGAAAGTATCGTACAGATCCTATGAATGTTGTATCAGGTTCATTAGGCAGAGAGAAGGTACATTATCACGCTCCTGACGCAGATGTCGTTCCATTTGAAATGCAAAGATTTATGGAATGGTTCAATTCTGATTCAACGCCTAAAGATTATGTAAAATCGGCTATTGCTCATTTTTGGTTTGTAAGTATTCACCCATTAGATGATGGAAATGGCAGAATAAGCAGGGCTATTGCAGATATGGCATTATGTCAGGCAGAGAACTCCTCATTGAGATACTTTAGTATATCACGTCAAATTAACAAAGAGAAGAAAAAGTATAATGATATATTAGAAAAGTGTCAAAAGGGATCTTGCGATATAACATTGTGGATAGAGTGGTATTTAGATTGTATGCTTAGAGCAATTAATGGAGCTGAGGAGATGCTCTCACAAATACTAAACAAAGCAATCTTTTGGAAGAATCATTCTCAAACGGTTATAAACGACCGTCAAAAATTGGTACTCAATATATATCTTGATGGGTATATTGGTAAACTTACGGTAAAAAAATGGGCAAAATTATCAAAAGTATCTCCCGATACAGCAGCGAGAGATGTCAAGCAACTTGTTGAATTAGGTATTCTTATACCTCAAGAAGGGAAACATAGGAATATTCCCTATGGAATAGTTATCTCAAAGGATTTGATATTAACTCCATGCCCAGAAGAAGATGAGTAAATAACACAAAAAAACACCCCAAGATTTGAATAACTTGGGGTGTTTATGATATTGATATTTTTTAAATTTAATCTTTTAATTGTTTCTTTATTTCTTTGAGAAGGCTTTCAATTTCAGGATATGTAGGGCCAATATTATTATACCATTTCTCTATTCTTTTCACCTTATGCTCTATATCCTCGATATTTTCTACATTATTAGATTGCAATGTTTTATTTATATCAAGAAGTTGTTGATAAACAGACTCTCTCGTAGATTCTTTATTAGATTCTGAAGTAAAATTTTGCTCTATTGAATTTTCCTGTTTCTCAACTTTAGCAGATTTCTCAATTTTAATTGGTTTTGAAGTTTTTGGTTGCTTTGATATTTTTTGCTTTGTTTCTTTTATACTTAATTGCTTCTGCTCCTTCTCTTTTGACTTACTTTGAGTCTTTTTATTGTTTGGATGAATAAAAGATTCTGTATTTGTTTTAATATTTTCACTTTCGATAAAAGTATTTGTCGTCATATTACAAAATTCTACTACTGTTGCAGATGCTGTTAAAATTCTTTTTACAACAATACCTAAATAAATCTTTTTAGTAGTCTTTATACGAATATCTGCTAATGCCTGATTAGATTGCAATTGTGCTGTTTCTCTTAATTTTTCCACAACATCTGCTGTTGCCCTATCTTTAAATCCTCCAATACCAAAAACATAAGTAGCCTTTGTATTGGCACTTACTGACTTTACAAACTTAAAATTTCCCTGATTTAGTGCTACTGTTTGAGGAGTTGAGATATTTGTCAAACCGACACAAGATGAGAGTAATAATGTTACCGAGATGGCAGTAACAACCAATAAAATCTTTTTCATATATATTATGTATATGTACCACCGCTCCCTTAAATGGTAAGGTTTTTATTAAATTCATACATATACAAAAAAACGTGGGAGCTGTCACTATTGCTCATTCCACGTACTACGGCTCTCGCATTGCCCCTTTTGTCGAAACGAGCAACGCAAAGCCCCACGTTAATATACAATCATACATACAAGTAAAACGGCAGATTTACAAGTATGATATATAGTCATATCACGTAAGGGCATTCACTGTTGCTTTGTTCTTGACAAAAGTATTTTGAATTTGCGAGATTCTAGTACGTCAAAACCAAAGCGTTAGTCAACGCCTTTTTAATATATGTTTACCTGTCCTCTTGCATAAACATTCGAGGAAGTGTGATACAAATATATAACAAAAAAATCTAAATCAATCTGATTGCATAATATTAATTTAATTATATCATATAAAATAAAAGACACTTCACTATGAAGTGTCTTTATATTATACTTTATATTTAAACTCTATTTCTACTTACAAATCTCAATTGCTCGTTGAAGGGCTGAGATAAATTTGTCGCACTCTGCTTTGGTATTATATAGAGCGAATGAGACTCTTACTACTCCTGGTATGCCTAATATATCCATTAGGGGTTGAGCGCATAGATGACCTGTGCGGACTGCTACTCCTTGTTTGTCTAATAACATTCCTATGTCGTATGGGTGGATACCCTCTACATTAAACGATATTACTCCGCTTTTGTGTGGTGAGTTACCATAAATTACTACTCCCTCAATTGCTTTTATCTTCTCGGTTGTATATTGCAATAACTCGGTTTCGTGTGCTGCAATGTTCTCTATTCCTAACCCCTCAACATAGTTTAGGGCTTCGGTCATTGCCATTACTCCTACATAGTCGGGTGTTCCTGCCTCAAACTTAAAGGGTAGTTCGTTATAGGTTGTCTTTTCAAAGGTTACCTTTCCTATCATTTCTCCTCCGCCTTGATAGGGTGGCATCTTATCTAACCACTCCTCTTTGCCATACAACACTCCTACTCCTGTGGGTGCATATATTTTATGTCCTGAGAAGACGTAAAAATCTACATCCAATGCCTGTACATCAACCTTTATGTGTGGTGCTCCTTGTGCTCCGTCAACAAGTACGGGTACATTGTGTGAGTGGGCTATTGTGATTATCTCCTCTATGGGGTTTACTGTTCCTAATACGTTTGAGACATGGGCTACCGATACTAATTTTGTACGCTCGGTTATGAGTGAACGGAACATCTCCATATCAAGTTCACCCACTGGTGTTATGGGTATTACTTTTAGTTTTATTCCCTTTTTACCCTCTAACATTTGCCATGGAACTATGTTTGAGTGGTGTTCCATTGCTGAGATTATAACTTCATCGCCCTCATTGAAGAATGCCTCAGAGAATGATGATGCTACAAGGTTTATACTCTCAGTTGTTCCTCTGGTAAAGATTATCTCTTTTATAGATTTTGCGTTTAGGAATTGACGTACCTTTTCGCGTCCGCCTTCATGCCCTTCGGTGGATAGTTGACTTAGGTGGTGTACTCCGCGATGCACATTGGCATTTATGGTACAATAGGCATTTGATATTGCATCAATTACAACTCTTGGCTTTTGCGTTGTTGCTGCATTATCGAGATAGACAAGTGGTCGTTTATATACCTCTTGCTTCAATATTGGAAATTCTTCTCTTATTTTGTCAATATCCATCTTTAATTGTTAGTTGTTAGTTAGTTGTTAGCATTTATATTTTTTGTTAGGATTTATTTTCTAAAAACTAACAACTAAAAACTAATATTACTTACACATTGTACAACCCGAACATTTTGTATCGCCTTTGCGTAGGCGATTCTCTATTAATGAACGTAGTCTGTCTCGCAGTGGTTCTAATTTTATTCGTTGCAATATATCATCGGCAAATGCCAACATAAGCATCATACGTGCCTCATCTTTGGGAATTCCTCGCTGACGCAAATAGAAGAGTGCCGACTCATCTAATTGTCCTACTGTTGCTCCATGTCCACATTTTACATCATCGGCATATATCTCTAATTGTGGCTCGGTGTATATGTGGGCTGTTGGCGACATTGATATATTTTTGTTAGATTGTTGCGATATGGTTTTCTCTGCTCCCTCCTCTACCAGAACTTTACCTGTCATTGAGACTACTGCACTGTCTGACACTATATTTTTGAACAGTTGATTGCTTTCGCAGTGCGATGCTCTGTGATGTACTCTGGTATATACGTCAGATATTTGTTGATTGTCACATATTGACAACCCTGTTATGTTAAGGTTTGCACCTTTTGCAACCATCTCTACATTGTAGTTTGTGCGTGTCTCACCGTTGTGAAGTGTTATAGGTGCTATAAGCAAATTTGAATTCGCCTCTTGCTCTGCAAACAGCGTTGCTACTTTATATGACGAAGTGGTTGTCTCTTCAAGTTCGTAATACTCAATTTGAGAGTTCTCTCCTGCAAATATCTCGGTTACTTGTGTTGCCAAGGTTTGACACTCCGACAGGTTATGCTCGCACACCAATATTGTTGCGGCACTGTTTTCCCCTGCTATTATCAATAGTCGGCGGTTGGCCATTACTGGGGTTTTGCTATTGAGTATATTAACTATTTGCAGGGGTGTTTGCATTACTACCCCGCTGGGGATATATACCACCACTGCATCTTGTGCCAATGCTGTGTTTAGTGCTACTGTTCCGTCGATAGAGGTTTGTGCTAACTTGTTGTAATAGCGTTGAGCAAGTTGTGGGTATTGGATTGCAAATGCCCCCATATCCATAACCTCTACCTCGCCTTTTTTCTCACAGAGTTGTGGTATATCGCCTACTACATAAACGGTTTGCGTTTTTAGTCCTGGCACACTGCATCGATACACCTCTTGTGTTGCCGATTGTGATACTCGGGCAAGATTTATTCCATAATCGGGAGTGTATAGTTTTTCTATATTTATATGGCGGAACATCTCCTCTTTTTGTGAGGGTATGCCATATTTGAGAAAGTTCTTTACTGCTCCTTCTCGTGCATTGTTCATTGCTTCGCACGCTCCCTTGTTTATTAAAGGGAGATGCTCTTCCAATAATTGTTTATATTGTTCTGTTGCTGCCATACTCTTTTACAACTCGCCTAATTCTCTCTTAATCCAATCGTAACCTTTCTCTTCGAGTTCTAATGCAAGTTCTGGTCCTCCTGATTTTACTATACGTCCTTTATATAATACGTGTACAAAATCAGGTGCTATATAGTCTAACAATCGTTGATAGTGAGTTATTACGATTGTTGCATTTTGTTCGGTTTTGAGTTTGTTTACTCCTCCTGCTACTACTCGCAAAGCATCTATATCCAAACCGCTATCGGTCTCATCCAATATTGATAGTTTGGGTTGTAGCATAGCCATCTGGAATATCTCGTTTCGTTTTTTCTCTCCTCCTGAGAATCCTTCGTTTACCGAACGACTTGCAAGTTTGTTATCCAACTCAACTATCTCGCGTTTTTCACGCATTATGCGTAGGAAGTCGGTTGCCGACAGTGGCTCTTCGCCACGATATTTGCGTTGCTCGTTTACGGCTGCTCGCATAAAGTTTACCATACTCACACCTGGTATCTCAACGGGATATTGAAAACTTAAGAATAATCCTTCGTGTGAACGATCTTCGGGAGATAACTCCAATAACTCTTTTCCACAAAATGTTACAGAGCCTCCTGTTACGGTAAAGGCTGGGTTTCCAGCCAACACCGATGCAAAGGTACTTTTACCTGAGCCGTTAGGACCCATTATTGCGTGTACTTCGCCTGGTTTTACTGTTAGGTTTACTCCTTTTAATATCTCTTTTTCGCCTATGTTGGCGCGTAAATCTTTTACTTGTAACATATCTTTTATTGGTTTATCCAACTGAACCTTCTAACGATACTTGTAATAATTTTTGTGCTTCTACTGCAAACTCCATTGGTAGTTTATTCATTACCTCTTTTGCGTAACCATTTACGATCAGGGCTACTGCCTCTTCGGTTGGTATTCCGCGTTGATTGCAATAGAATATCTGTTCCTCATTTATTTTTGAGGTTGTTGCTTCGTGTTCCACTACCGCTGTTTTATTTTTTACATCAACGTATGGGAATGTGTGTGCCCCACACTCTGATGATAGTAATAAACTATCGCATTGAGTATAATTTCTTGCTCCATCGGCATTGGGTGCTACGCGTACCAATCCGCGATAACTATTCTGACTCTTTCCTGCCGATATTCCTTTTGACACAATGGTACTTTTGGTGTTCTTACCCAAGTGTATCATCTTTGTTCCTGTGTCGGCTTGCTGATAGTTGTTTGTTACTGCAACAGAGTAGAACTCTCCTATTGAGTTGTCTCCTGCAAGGATACAACTTGGATACTTCCATGTTATGGCAGAACCTGTCTCTACTTGTGTCCACGATAGTTTTGCACTCTCCCTGCAAATTCCTCGCTTGGTAACAAAGTTATATACTCCTCCTTTTCCCTCTTTATCGCCAGGATACCAGTTTTGTACGGTTGAGTATTTTACCTCAGCACGGTCATTTACAACTATCTCTACAATGGCTGCGTGCAGTTGATTTTCATCACGCATTGGAGCGGTACATCCTTCAAGGTAACTAACGTAACTCTCTTCATCTGCCACTATCAGTGTACGCTCAAACTGACCTGTTCCCATTGCGTTTATTCTGAAGTATGTTGACAACTCCATAGGACAACGTACTCCTTTGGGGATATATACAAATGAGCCGTCGCTGAATACTGCCGAGTTTAGTGCTGCATAGAAGTTGTCTCTATATCCCACTACACTACCGAGATATTTCTTTACTAAGTCGGGATACTCTTTTACTGCTTCGTTAAATGAGCAGAATATCACACCCAACTCTGCCAGTTTTTCGCGATAGGTGGTACGTACCGACACACTATCCATTACGGCATCAACGGCTACTCCTGCCAACTGCATTCGCTCCTCAAGAGGTATTCCCAACTTATCAAATGTTTTTATAATCTCTGGATCTACCTCATCTAAACTCTTAGGTGCATCTTTTGTCTTAGGTGCAGCATAGTAACTTATTGCCTGAAAATCTATTTCGGGGATATTCAGATGTGCCCACTCTGGCATAGGCATAGTTTTCCAATAGGCATAGGCTCGTAATCGAAACTCCAATAGCCACTCAGGCTCGCCTTTTTTATGTGATATCAGGCGAATTATATCCTCGTTAAGACCTTCGGGAATAATGTCGGTTTCAATATCGGTAACAAATCCATGTTTATACTCCGAATTTGTTACGTCTTCTATTATATTATTCTCTTCTCTCTCTTTTTCTATCTTCATAATCCTAAACTTATCCCTCTTATATGTTGAACATAGTTGCGGTACTGCAAGTTTTAGGTTTTATCTTTTTTTTTACAAGAGGTGTTACTTTGTTATTTTCACTTTTAGTAGCCGAATGTTATTCCATAGTCTCTTACAAACTTCATAATTGCCGAGACACTATCTACTATGGGTGTGTATGTTACACCCTCAAAAGGTACGGGAGGCTGATTGTATATTCCTTTATATATTCCAATATATATGTGTAGAACTATTCCTACTATCATCAATACTTTCACGCCTCCAAAGGCGGCTCCCAAGAGACGGTCAATCCACCCTATTCTCAACACTTTTGATGTTTTGTGTAGCAGTATGGATATCAGATATGTTATTAACACTATTGCTACAAACATTATTGAGTAGTATAATGTTCCCTCAAGACGTGTTGCCCCAGAGGTTATGCTATACACTAAATCTGAGAATAGTGTTGACAGTATTCCTGTGAAGAGCAGTGCCAAGACCACTCCCACAAGAACTCCTAACTGTCTGAATATTCCTAATATTGCTCCTCGTACTAATGCAAAGATCAATAATGCTACTATTACTATATCAAAGATAGACATACTCTTCTATCGTTTCTTACAAAGTTTGTTTTACCTCTACCTCCTCGAACGACTCTATTATATCACCAACTTTTATGTCGTTGTAGTTGGTTATGCTCAAACCGCATTCGTAACCAGTTGCAACCTCTTTAACGTCATCTTTCATACGTTTCAACGATGCAAGTTCTCCTGTGTAGATTACTATACCATCGCGGATAAGACGCACTTTGTTGCCTCGTTTTATCTTTCCTTCTTTTACGGCTCCTCCTGCAACAGTTCCAACCTTTGAAATATGGAATGTTTCGCGTACCTCAACGGTTGCTGTGATAACCTCTTTAATTTCGGGCGATAGCATACCCTCCATAGCCGATTTAACCTCTTCAATTGCATCGTAGATGATTGAATATAGACGTATATCTACACCCTCTTTCTCTGCATCTTTACGTGCTGCTAATGATGGACGCACGTTAAATCCTACGATAATTGCATCTGATGCTGCTGCAAGTGTTACATCCGACTCCGAGATTTGACCTACTCCTTTGTGTATTACATTTACCTGTATTTGCTCGGTTGACAAACGTATCAATGAGTCGCTTAACGCCTCTACTGAACCATCCACGTCGGCTTTTACCACAATGTTCAATTGTTGGAAGTTTCCGATTGCAATACGGCGTCCTATCTCCTCAAGTGTAACACGTGTACTTGTACGGAATCCTTGTTCGCGTTGTAGTTGTTCACGTTTGTTAGCCAACTCACGAGCCTCTTGCTCTGTATCAAATACATTGAAGGTATCTCCTGCCTGTGGCGCTCCGTTGAATCCTAAGATTAGTGCTGGAGCCGCAGGTCCTGCCTCTTTTATTTTACCATTACGCTCATTGAACATTGCTTTCACACGTCCGTAATATTGACCTGCTACTACAATGTCTCCTACTTTTAGTGTTCCGTTCTCAACCAATACTGTTGATACGTATCCACGACCTTTGTCCAAAGCCGACTCAATAATAGAACCTCTTGCTTTTGCTTTGGGGTTTGCTTTCAACTCTAACATTTCAGCCTCCAAAAGGACTTTCTCAAGCAGATCCTCTACTCCCATTCCTTTCTTTGCCGATATATCTTGAGATTGATATTTTCCTCCCCAATCCTCTACAAGATAGTTCATTGCTGCCAACGACTCTTTAATTTTGTCGGGGTTAGCGGTTGGTTTGTCTATTTTGTTTATTGCAAATACAATTGGTACTCCTGCCGCTGCTGCGTGGTTGATTGCCTCAACAGTTTGGGGCATAACGTTGTCATCGGCTGCAACTATAATGATTGCAATATCGGTAACTTGCGCTCCACGAGCACGCATTGCTGTAAACGCTTCGTGTCCTGGTGTATCAAGGAAGGTAATTCTTCGGCCATCATCCAACTTAACATTGTACGCACCAATATGTTGGGTAATTCCTCCTGCCTCACCTGCAATTACGTTTGCATTACGTATGTAGTCTAACAATGATGTTTTTCCGTGATCGACGTGTCCCATCACTGTTACAATTGGTGGACGCGACACTAAGTCTTCCTCTTTGTCTTCTACCTGCTCTATTGCTGATACTACTTCGGCACTTACATACTCAGTTTTAAATCCGAACTCTTCGGCTACTATGTTTATTGTTTCTGCATCAAGACGTTGGTTTATTGATACCATCATTCCAATGCTCATACAGGTTGATATAACTTTATTAACCTCTACTCCCATCATAGTTGCAAGGTCGTTTGCAGTTACAAACTCTGTAATCTTCAATATCTGGCTCTCAAGACGCTCTTGATTTGCCAACTCTTGCTCACGCATTAAGTTTGCTTCGCGTTTCTCTTTACGCCATTTAGCACCTTTCTTTTGCGATGAGTTCTTTGATGTTAAACGAGCAAGTGTCTCTTTTACCTGACGTTGTACATCCTCCTCTGATACCTCAACTCTAACTGGTCGGGGTTGTTTTACCTTTTGAGGTTTTTGTTTTTTTCCTCCCTCAAATGGTTGGACATTGGGGTTGTTAATGTCAATTTTATCTTTTTTGATACGTTGACGTTTTTTACGCTCTCCCTCTCCCTTTTCTTGGTTTTGGACTGGGCGTTTAAACATCTCATTTCTTTGACGCTCTTCTCCTCACGCTCCTTTTGACGTTCCTCTTTACTCTTCTTTTGAGGACGTGTTTTTTGGTTTAGTGAGTCCAAATCAATTTTTCCAACTATATTCAGTTGTGTTGAGGCTTGAGGTTTGGCAAAACCGAACACCTCTGTTGGAGTTGTATTATCCTCCTCTTTATTTACTTCAACCTTTTGTGTTTGTTCAGGTTTTTTCTCAACAGTATCAGGTTTTGGTTGTTGAGGTTGCTTGTTTTCAACAGGAGCAGGTTTTACCTCCTCATTTTTTTCAACTGGAGTTGGTTTTGGTTGTTCTGCTTTTGTTTCAACAGGAGCGGGTTTTACCTCCTCGATTTTCTCAACTGGAGCAGGTTTGGGGGCAGGGCGTTTGTTTACTGCATCCAAATCTATTTTTCCCACTTGCTTAAACTGAGGACGTTTTATCTCCTCTGTCTTTACAAGTTCTGGCTCTTGTCCTACTTTTCGTTGAACTGGTTTCTCTTTATGATGACGCACCTGAGACATTTTGTCTGCTCCCTCTTTTACGCTTTTATCAGCATTAAACTCTTTTTGCAAAAGGGCATATTGGTCATCTGTAATTTGAGTATTTGGTGTAAATGTCTCATCATCATAACCATTCTTCTGCAAAAAATCAATTAATGTCTGAATTCCTACGTTGAGGTCTCGTGCTACTTTATTTAATCTTATCATATAGTCTTACTCTTTTTCTAATAAGTTACTTAAATTGTTTTTACCCTTTTTTAGAATAAAAATTTTACATTACTCAAATTCTGCTGCAAGGATGGCTTTTATTTCAACTATTGCCTCCTCTTCAAGATCTGTTCTTTCAAGCAACTCTTCGTTAGATCTTCCCAATACATCTTTTGCTGTATTGCAACCAATCGCTTTCAATTGGTCAATTATCCAATCCTCTATTTCATCGTTAAACTCATCAAGATAAATATCCTCTTCTCCTGCTTCAACTGTATCGCGGAATACCTCAATATCGTATCCTGTCAGTTTCATTGCAAGACGTATGTTATATCCATCTTTTCCGATTGCCAATGCCATATCATCGGGACGCAATAGCACCTCTGCTTTCATATTCTCTTCATCAACACGAATGGCTGATGTTGATACTTTTGCTGGAGCCAATGCTCTTTGTATGAATAACATTGTATTTTTAGTGTAGTTGATAACATCAATATTCTCGTTACACAACTCACGAACTATTCCGTGTATGCGTGAGCCTTTTACTCCTACACATGCTCCTACTGGATCGATACGCTCATCGTATGACTCTACGGCTATTTTTGCTCTGAATCCAGGAATACGCGCTACGCGATGGATTGTAATAAGTCCGTCGTGTATCTCAGGCACTTCCAACTCAAACAAACGTTTTAGGAACATCTCTGATGTACGTGATACTATAATTTTTGGTGTGTTGTTTATGTTATCTACACGAGCAACTACCGCACGCACTGTGTCTCCTTTGTGGAAGAACTCGTTAGGAATTTGCTCTTCACGTGGCATAATCAACTCGTTTCCTTCGTCATCAATCAAAAGTATCTCTTTCTTCCAGATTTGGTAAACCTCTCCTGATACAATCTCTCCTACTTTGTTTTTGTAGATGTTGTAGATTGCATCTTTTTGAAGTTCAAGTATTTTTGATGCTAATGTTTGACGTAGGTTCAAAATTGTACGACGGTCAAAGTCTGAGAACAATACCTCTTCGGCAACCTCTTCGCCAATCTCATACGATGAATCTATTTTTTTAGCATCAGAAAGAGATATTTGAAGATTTGCATCTGTAATCTCTCCATCAGCCACAACCTCACGGTTACGCCAAATCTCGCAGTCTCCTTTATCGGGGTTCACGATAACATCAAGGTTTTCGTCTGTACCATACATTTTTGCAAGTACGTTACGGAACGACTCTTCCAAAACACTTACAAGTGTTGTTCTGTCAATGTTCTTCAAAAGTTTGAACTCTGAGAACGTCTCAATCATTGTGTTTACAATCTCTTTCTTTGCCATTTTTATATCTGTTTTTAATTATTATTTCTTTTAGTGTTATATATAAGTTAAAATGTTATCACATTCTTTACGTATTTAACTTCAGAGTAGAGGTAACGCTGCTCCTCTACTACCTCAATTTTGCGTTTTGCACCTTCGGGTTTTATCTTTTTTGTAACCTCAACAGTAAATCCCTCCTCATCGGCAGCCGATAGTGTTGCATAGAATTTTTGACCTGCTTTGGTTAAAACCTCCACCTCACCGCCTATATTTTTTTTGTACTGACGTGGTAATTGCAAGGGCGATGTTAATCCTGCCGAACCTACTTCGAGCGAGTAATCCTCTACCTCTCTGTCAAAAGCAGCCTCAATATCTCGATGTAGTTTTTCACAGAACTCTATATCTACACGGTCATCATCATCAATGGTTACAACTATTGTATTATCGGGAGAAACAGTTACTCCAACCAAAAACGAAGAACCATCACCGAGTAGTTCAACCACCTTATTTTCAATCTCTTTTGCGTTAATCATATAGTTTATACGTTTATTATGGGATAAAAAGCGAGGGGGCTTGCTTGCCCCCTCCACCTTTGTTTAGGTTACAAAGATATATAATTATCTCGTAATTACAAAATTATGAACTAATATTTTATTTCATTAATTAGCAATTACCTTCACAACCTCATTATTAACCTTAACCATTATCACTCCTTTTAGGGTTGTGGGTAATGGAATTTGAGCTGAAGCGTTATTGTATGTTTCTGAGGTTATTATTTTGCCTGTTGTATCATATATCTCTACTGAGTTGACACCTTCAACGTTCTCAATATATAACACGCCATTTGAAAAGTATGCTTTGGTATTGCTAACCTCAGCGGTACTCTCTTCAATACCTGTTACTGCTGGAGATAAATCTATTGTCTCAAATTCGTTATTCTGGAACTTCAACAACTTGTCATTCTTTAGCAATACCCAAACAATATCTCCATCGCAAAGGATTGAACAAGCCTCTTTGTAATCAGAACAAGTATATGTTGTAAATTCCGCACCATTATACTTCATTAATGTTGTTGATGAAGAGAACCATATATTACCTTCATTATCTTTACTTGATGCTACATAAAAATCATTCCCAAACTCAGGATAATCATTGTATGAATATACCGTACTGCTTTTGTCTTTATTGATGCAAGATATTCCCTCCGAAGAAGCAAACCATACATTATCATTCTTGTCAATTTGAATGGTATGAACTTGATCATTATTTTTTGTGCTAACAACTGTATGATTATATGATTTATCGTAGCATACAATATTATATCCACTGAATGCTCCATAAGAGGTTATTGACATCCACATATTTCCCTCACTGTCCTCCTCAATATTTGACATTACACTTATAGTATTAAGTCCGTCAAAAGGATTTGTCAGTTTCTTCATCTCTCCATCTGATTTTCTAATATAAAAATTTCTTGCTCCACCAATCCATATATCTCCATTTGATGAGTTTTGAATAGAATATGAGTAAAACAATATATTATCAAAAGGATAAACATCTGTACTACAACTTTCTTGATCTACACAGTACAAGGAATACATATCAGAATACCAAATCTTACCTTCTTCATCAATTGTGGTTGATAAGGGAGGAGAACTTAAACGATTATTTTCTGAGTACCACCTTGCAATTTTTACGCTATATTCATTTTTATCAAAACTTACAATTGTGTTAGAAGTCGCAATAATCAGAGAATCTCCCAAATCTGTAATTCTTGATGAAGCACAAGTATCAATTGAGCATACAATATTATTTATCGCCTTAACTTCTATTCCAATCAAAAATTGGAAGAAGAGAATGATTATTGTTGCATAATATATACGTCTCATAATATTTACTTTTTTCAAATTATTTTACTACCACTTTCTTCGTATTTATATTCCCATTTAAGTAACATACAACAACATAGTTACCGCTTGAAACATTTATTATATGTTCATATTCTCCTGCTTGTACTTTGGTTTCAGGAACAACTGTTTGCACATAGTTATTACTTAAATCAATTACTTCAATACTATATGTAGATGTTTTTTCTATTTTATTACAATTCGGATTGTATTATA
>JAFQBL010000159.1 GCA_017416695.1 Bacteroidales bacterium
CGTCCTGCCATATTGGTTGCTATGGTTACTGTTCCGCGTTGTCCTGCTTTGCTACAATGTCTGCCTCTTTTTGGTGTAACTTGGCATTCAATACGTTGTGTTCAATGCGACGCATCTTAAGCATTTTGCTCAACAACTCTGATATTTCAACAGAGGTTGTTCCCACCAATACTGGGCGTCCTGCTGTCACCAACTCCTCAATCTCCTCAATTACCGCATTGTATTTTTCGCGTTTTGTTCTGTAAACGCGGTCCTCCATATCGTTGCGTAATATTGGACGGTTAGTGGGGATAGTGATTACATCTAATTTATAGATATCCCAAAACTCTCCTGCTTCAGTCTCGGCAGTACCTGTCATACCTGCCAGTTTGTGATACATACGGAAGTAGTTTTGGAGTGTAATGGTTGCAAATGTTTGGGTTGCTGCCTCAACGGTTACTCGCTCTTTTGCCTCAATTGCCTGGTGCAATCCGTCAGAGTAGCGACGCCCCTCCATAATACGACCTGTCTGCTCATCAACTATTTTTACTTTGTTGTCAATTACCACATACTCTTCATCTTTGTTGAATAGTGCGTATGCTTTTAATAGTTGATGTATTGTGTGGGTACGCTCTTGCTTGATTGCATAGTCTTGTAATATGGCATCTTTCTTCTCTTGTTTCTCTTCTGCCGATATATTCTCACTATCTAATTCAGAGATTTGCAAGCCTACATCGGGCAAGACAAAGAAGTTAGGATCGTCCATATTCCTTGAGATTATATCCAATCCTTTATCTGTTAAATCAACACTGTGATTCTTCTCATCTATTACAAAGAACAAGGGATCAGTTACCACGTGCATTTGTCGGTTATTCTCCTGCATATAGAATGCTTCGGTCTCCAACATAAGGGCTTTTATTCCTGGCTCACTCAAATACTTGATTAATGGTGTATTTTTGGGTAGTGCTTTGTAACAACGGAATAGTAATAGACCACCCTCTCTACGCACCTCTTTATCCTCTGATGCTATTTTTTTACGTGCATCGGCTAATAGTTGGTTTGCCAATGTACGTTGCGCACGATACAACTCCTCCACTTTTGGACAGAACTGTTCAAACAGTTGGTCTTCGCCTTTTGGTACTGGTCCTGAGATAATCAATGGAGTACGGGCATCATCAATCAACACCGAGTCAACCTCATCGACAATTGCATAGTTATGAGCACGTTGCACTAAGTCTTGTGGCGATATAGCCATATTGTCACGCAAGTAGTCGAAACCAAACTCGTTGTTTGTTCCAAATGTAATATCTGCATTGTATGCTTTACGACGTGCATCAGAGTTGGGTTTGTGTTTATCAATACAATCAACTGATAGTCCATGGAACATATATAGAGGTCCCATCCACTCCGAGTCACGTTTTGCCAAGTAGTCGTTCACTGTTACTACGTGAACTCCATTGCGGGTTAAGGCATTTAGGAATACTGGCAGGGTTGCCACCAATGTTTTTCCCTCTCCAGTTGCCATCTCAGCAATTTTTCCTTTGTGCAACACTACTCCACCAAAGAGTTGTACATCGTAGTGTACCATATCCCACTTAACTTCGTTTCCTCCTGCTATCCAGTGGTTGGTGTAGATTGCCTTGTCGCCTTCGATACGTATAAAGTCTCGACCTTCGGCTGCTAATGAGCGGTCAAAATCGGTTGCTGTTACCTCTACCTCCTCACTCTCTGCAAATCGGCGTGCAGTCTCTTTTACCACTGCATACACAACAGGCATTACTTCGTTAAGTTTTGCCTCGTATTTATCAAGAACTGTCTTCTCTAATTTATCAATCTCTGTCCAATAACTCTCTCTCTTTTCGTATGGGAGTGTTTCAACTTCGGCTTTTAGTTGTGCTATACGCTCTTTCTCTGAGGCTACTGCATCTTGTATCTCTTGCTTTACCTCATCAATTTTTGCTCTCAACTCATCGTTTGAGAGAGGCTTTATTGTTTCGTATGCTGTTTTTATACTCTCTACGTATGGTTGTATCTCACGCATATCGCGTTGAGATTTGTTTCCAAATAGTTTTTTTAATATATCGACAAATGCCATTTTCTTATTCTTTTATATTTGTTTATTTTGTTTCTGTTTTATAGTTCAATATTAGGGGGTACGACTTTGATGCACTCGGGGCACGTATTCGTATTGCCCTACATATGGTTGGGGCTATTGCTGTTGCATCAACTGGCGTAGATACTCTTTGGGGTGTTACGTTTTCTCCTATGAATATCAACGGAGTTGGTACTGCATTATATTGTACATATTCATTTTTCTTCTCTTCCTCTTCGTAGTTTATCTCCCATCCTGGCTTTATCTCTAATACTATGTCGCCCGAATATTGACGGTTATATCTTCGGCGTTGTGGGGCAACTGCTACTATATCGCCATGTAAGATTTGATATGAGGTTAGTGCATCTTGCACACCCTCCATTTGCGACAGGAACTCAGCGCTATTTACAACAAACTCTTCAAGATTGAGTTCTTTCTTTTTTATTAACTCACGATTTAGATATATCTCTTTGTCATGGTAGCCTATTACCCACTCTTCGTGGCCATACATTGCCATCAGATAGTAGTTTAGCAATGCTGTTGCCTTGCGTGGATAGAATTGTCCTGTGGGCACTCCGTACAATCCGTAAGGTCGTGCCTCAAAGTTGCTATATCCCGTTGAGACTATGAATATAAAGGCATTCTCCAATCCTACGGTACTATCGATAGTTTGTAATAGTCTCTCAATCTCTTTATCTAAACGTATATAGGTATCTTGTATCTCTACACCGTAATCACGAACATTTTGTTCTTTGTAGTTTCCTGCATAATATCCCACATTGAGCATATCAGGTACAGAGCCTTTGCCTAAACGCCCCTTATCTAATATTGAACAGGCTACTGTGGTTACCTCACTGTTTACTAATGCCGATAGTTTCAGATTTTTGTATTTGTCATCGCCATCAAAGAAATATTTAAAGGCAAACTCTGGCTGATTGTATGGCAGCCCGTCATACGCTGAAAGGGGTAATATTGGCGACCATACTGTTTTGTCAATTCGGGAATCGAGTCCGTTTTTTATATTATGTTCTGTTACAAAGATTGGTACCTCTTTGTAGTATGTTGAGGTTGCCCACTTTCCGTTCTCTTCGTTTAGCCAGAAGGCAGAATTGGCTGCATGACCTGCCGAGATTATTGCCACCTCAGAGGTTGGTGCTACTGAGTATATTTTTGACTCTCCCGATGTTGCCGATTTAAGTTCATCGGTTATTGTTGATACCGATATTTTTCGTGGAGAGAGAGTCTCACTTGTGAAGTTTCCTAATTGATTCTTATCACTCAATATAGGATAAGCCTCTTTTTTATCTTGGTTAAATCGGGTGTTTGAGGTTATTGAGTGAGTAGATGGATGAGTTCCTGTGTATATTGTTGCCACAGATGAGGCTCTTGTTATATCGCCATATCCGTAATTGACATTTTCATATACTGCTCCTTCGGTCATAAGGCGGTTAAATCCGCCTGTTCCAAACAGATGTTGCATCATATCAATGTAATCGGTGCGAAGTTGGTCTATTGTTATACCCACTACTAATTTGGGCATATCAACTCTTCGCTCCTGCGATTGTGCAGAGACCGACAGCATTAATAATATTAGCGGTGTTAAAAACCTGTTCATCTGTTATCTTATGCCTATTATTTCTGTTTTTGCTCTATTTTTATATATGTTATTGATCTTATCAGCAATACAATTACAAGCAATATTGCTGCCATTCCCACCTCTTGACTTGCAAATGCAACTACTACAAGATAGAGCAATAAAAGTGCAAAGTTAATAAAATGATAGCAATTTAGAAACTTTTGATATTTTCTTATCCAGATGAATGGTATCATCAATAGCCATACAGGGTGTATCCACATTGCATTTATGTTTGCCGACACTGCTGGATGCTCTGAAAACAGGAGCAAGAAATATACCAATATTCCAAGCACCCCAAAGATTGCAAAGAGTATAGTATCGGTAATTCTACTATGCTTCATTCTCCTGTACTCAAAAAATGAGATTATCAGCACTACTATTAGCACTCCCAAAGCAAAAACAGTGGGAGTAACAATATCCAATATTGTTGTTCCTTTTTGAGACTCTCTTGCCGCCAACACCTCTTTGGGTGTTGTTGCTATCTGCTCAACAACTCCCCCTCTATCTATCTTTGCAGAGGCAAATATCTGTTCTGTTATATGTGGAAGAAAGGGTTTATCGGGAAGAGATATCTGTTTATCCACCTCTCCGTCAAGGATTAAATCCAACCCGAACGTTAGCCACTTGTCCTGTGTGGTACACTCGTGAATAAGATTGCGGTATGTTGGCAACTCTATATTGAAGGTATCAACTATGAGTGTTCCTGTCAAACTGCGTTTTATTATCTCTAAAGGTCGGGTTGCACAATTATCATACAGAAAAGAGTATCTGTATGTTTGATTCTCAGGCAACATATTTATCATTAGGGCTTCATAAAGATTGTGTGCCTCCTCTTGGGTTAAGAGTAGTGGCAACTCTCTAACACTGCTACCCCTTATGGCATACATTGTCAAGAAATCGTGATAGTGCATAAGCCCTATCATATAGTCCGTTTCGCCTTTAACAAAGCGATACTCAAAGTGTGGCTCTTCAAATGAGAATAGGCCATAGTGATATACTCCATCAAACTTTTTTGAGGGTATGTGTATTCTTATGCCTGTGTGACCAAACTTCTCGTATATCTGCTTACCTTGCGTTGCGGTTAATAGTGAAACCGATATTGTATCAGTATCTGTTAAACCTGTTTTAAACAGTGATGCTTTTGATACGGTTACATTCATAAAAAACATAACCGCAACAAAAGCATATATGATTTTTTGTATCTTCATCTCCTATTTTGTTGATGGGCGTAGGGTTGTTTTTCTATTATCTACTCCCGACACTCTTTGATATGGTTTTAATTCAAAATCCACCATTACGGCTATTATGTGTTCCATAACATCCGATGCATAGTTTTCGTAATATACCCAATCTTTATTAGCACTAAAGAAATATAACTCAAAGGGCAATCCTTCAGAAGAGGGCTCCAAATATCGAACCATCTTTGTTGCATTTTTTGCTGTATCGGAATTGTTTTTTATATAGTTCTCAACATATACCCTGAATAGTTTTATATTGGTTATATCTCCACGCTCTATATCTTTTGGGGTACGATTTTCAACATACTCTTTTACTGCAGGATATTTCTCGGATAGTTTTGTTATCAACTCCTCTCTTGCAAACTCAATGCAATACATATCTATTTCAATAGCACGTTTTATTCTTCGTCCTGCAGACTCACTCATTCCTCGCCAGTTCTGGAAAGAGTCATTTATCAGTGCTATTGGGGGGATGGTGGTGATTGTATTATCAAAATTGCGAACTTTTACTGTATTGAGTGTTACCTCCAATACATCTCCATCAACATTCTTACCTGGTACTGTTATCCAATCGCCAGGACGCAACATATCGTTATATGAGAGTTGTATTCCTGCTATAAGTCCCACAAATGAGTCTTTGAATATCAATGTCAATATTGCTGCCGATGCTCCTAATCCTGCTATTAGCGCACCTACGGGTTTATCTATCATTACCGCTACCATCACCAATATTCCAACAAATATCATAAGCATCTGTACTACCTGGAATACTCCTTTCAGCGAGCGGTCCTTGAATTTTTCGCTTTGTGATACTACATCGTAGGCAAATGTTATAACTCCCGACATTGTTCGCATTACCTCTGCTATTATATAGAGTATGCTCAATTTAGCAAAGAACATATAGGCAAACATACCTTGAGGTAACACCGATGGTAACATCAAATATACTATTACCGCTGGTACTATCTTAGATACTCTATCGGGCAACTTTCGTTCAAAGAGTTTATCATCCCATTTAATTTTTGATCTCTTTGCTATACCCTGCAATGGATTTGTTATAATCCATCGAGATATATAGTATGACAATATAGAGAGTAATACTACTATTATACCCAATACTATTCGTGCCACTATTTCAACATTATCAGCAGATATGCTGGTATCTGATAATAGGGTTTTTAAATATTCTAATAAATTTATTCCCATATTCTATTTTGAGATAACTATTTTTTGATTTCAGATAGTTTAAACATCTGCTCCATCATTTGCCACTTCTCGGTTGATGATGCACCTTCGGGTGCTTTCTGGAATGCTCCAACAAATGCTTCCCACTCATCTTGACCTGGCATTTGTGCCAACTTGCCAAATGCTTCGTCCCAGTCAAAATCAACAGGTGTCTCTACTATCATAAAGAGGCGTGTACCCAATATGTATATCTCCATATCATATATACCTATTGAACGTAACCCTTCGGGTACTATATCCCATATATGTTCCGACTGATGATATTTACGATACTCTGCTATCTTCTCAGCATCGGCAACCAGATCCAATGTTTGACAATATCTTTTTGTCTGTTTATGCTCGTTTACCTCAACATATCCCTGCTTTTTCATATTCATTTATTTTTGTTAGTTTTACAAAATTACCACTTTATTTTAAGATATAGGCATACTATACACATAATACGCCATACAGAGTATTAATACTCCTACTATTCCATAAAAAACTCTTGCACCTTTTCTACCAAATAGTTTTACAAACATCTTGCCGTTTTCGCTTGTAAAAAACCAATTAAAGTTAAATATGGATGCCAAGATCGATAATATTCCTAATATCAAAAATATTATTGCCGCTACTATATTTAGCATATTCTCTATATTGGTTTACACTCTACCACTCGTGCTGAGTTCTCTACCTCTTTGATTGTTACCATTACAGTTTCAGGTGGCAACAACTCCTCAACCTTCTCGCTCCACTCTAAGAAGCATAAAGCCCCACTATAAAAGTAATCTTCGTAGCCTAAGTCGTAAACCTCCTCTATTTTGTTTATACGATAGAAATCAAAGTGATATACCAACTCTCCTGTTGTATCAGAACGATACTCGTTTACTATTGCAAAGGTTGGACTGTTTACTCCTTCGCTTATTCCCAACTCTTCGCAAATGGCTTTTATGAAGGTTGTTTTTCCTGCCCCCATATTTCCATAGAATGCAAATACTGTGGCATCGCCCATGTTGCGTATAAACTCACGGGCTACCTGGTTTATCTTATCTAATGATGGAATCTCTAATGTTACATTCATTGTTATCTTATTTTTTTGTTAAGGTTACTAATGGTATTATCATCTCCTCCATAGATATCCCTCCATGCTGAAATGTGTCTTTATAATATCCCACATAATAGTTGTAGTTGTTGGGATATGCAAAGAAATCATTATCAGAGGCAAATATGTAGGTTGACGAGAGGTTCAGGGTTGGCAATCCAAACTTCTCAGGCGATTTTATCTCATATACCTCCTTTGGGTTGTATCCCAACATTTTTCCCACTTTATAACGCAGGTTAGTATTGGTGTTTTTATCTCCTACTACCTTTATTGGATTATCAACATATATTGTTCCATGATCGGTTGTCAATACTATTTTGTAACCCATATCTGCCATTTTCTTCAGCAACTCTAATGTTGGGGAGTGCTTAAACCACGACTCGGTTAATGAACGATATGCCGCTCCTGTTGATGCCAACTCGCGTATCATCTTGGATTCGGTTCGTGCATGAGATAGCATATCTATAAAGTTTATGACACACACATTCAACTGATTGTTCTGAAGATTGCTTATCTTCTGCAACACCTTCTCGGCATAGGTTGAATCGTTTATCTTAGTATATGAGAAACTATATTTTTTTCGGTATCTATCAATTTGTGTTTGTATGAGCGGAGATTCATTCAAATTCTTTCCTTCATCCTCATCTTCATCCACCCATAAATCGGGAAACATTTTTGCTATCTTATCGGGCATAAGTCCCGAGAATATTGCATTACGTGCATATTGTGTTGCAGTTGGCAATATTGAGTAATATACATCCTCTTCGGCATAGAAATAGTCATTCAACAGAGGTTTTATGGTTCTCCATTGGTCAAGACGGAAATTATCTATCAACACAAAGAATATCTTTTCGCCTTCATCTAACAGAGGGAAGAGTTTTGTTTTGAAGATTTCGTTACTCATTAAAGGATGCTCAGGTGTTGTTACCCAGTTTTCGTAGTTCTTTTTCACGAATTTAGCAAATGCAGCATTTGCCTCTCTCTTTTGCATCTCAAGCATTGGCAACAAATCACTTGAAGATTGTTGAAGTTCTAACTCCCAATATACCAGACGTTTATACACCTCTGCCCAATCTTCGTAATTTCTTGCATCGCCTATCTGCATTGACAGGCGTGTAAACTCCTGCTGATAGGCATGAGTTGCTTTCTCTTGAATTATCTCTTTGCGATTAAGATTCTTTTTTATTGTAAGCAGTATTTGGTTTGGATTTACAGGCTTAATCAGATAGTCCGATATTTTTCTACCTATCGCCTGTTCCATAATATTCTCTTCTTCGCTTTTGGTTATCATTACAACAGGAATATCGGGACGTTGCTCCTTTATTATACTCAACGTCTCAATTCCGTTTAAACCAGGCATATTCTCATCTAATATTATTAAATCGAACTCCTTGCTATTACTCACCTCTATTGCATCTTGCCCGTTGGTTACGGTTGTTACTTCGTATCCTTTTTGTTCAAGAAAATAGATATGAGGCTTTAATATGTCTATTTCATCATCAGCCCAAAGTATGGTCTCTTTTCTCATAACTCACTACTGTTTTCAAGTTCGGCATCTGCTGCCATTGATGTTTCCCAGAAATTAAAATAGTTTTCAAAAGTGTTGCCTTGCATAAGAATATTGTAGTTTTCATCACTTATCATTACAATTCTCACACCTTCGGGCAACTCAATCAACTCAGAACTCTCAATTTTTCTGCGATATAGCATCAACTCCCGCAAATTATCAAAACCTTTTATTTGTAACATTCCTACTCCGTCAGTTGTTGATATAGAGAGGTCAAAGTCCTTAATGTAAAAGTTTGTAAAGTTGTATCGTGCAACTATAAACAATATTTGATTTGCATCAATACTATCGGCAGAGAATACCATCAACATTTGATGTGGAGCCTCTTTATCCCAAACAAATGGAGGCAACTCATTTTTATCCTCTATGGAGTCGTTTACTGCACCGCCTACTCCTCCTAACCTGATTTTGAAAATATCTTGTTGTCCTGTTCCTGATACAACCTCACGTCCCTCAGCAACTCCTTTCAACATTGCTGTTGCAAGTGGTGCAACATCCTCCTCAGGGTAGTTCTGCAACAACTGTTTCATTGCCTCCTTAAAGTTATCTATATCGCCTTCGTTTACATATGCCAATGAATTTACCAACATAAATTTAGGCATTAGTTTTGACAGAGGATACTTTTCTGTAAAACTGTTGTATTGTGCATGAACACCGCTATTATCTCCAGCAATAAACGTTTCGTATATAGTACGATACAGAGAGTCCTGTTCTACCTCCATATTCTTTATGTTTTCAAGGTAGTTGGCATCTTTCATTGCTTGTGCATATTTACTATCAGCAAATTCGGTCAATATCTTTTGGCGATACTCTTCGGCAGTAAGTTTATCTCTCTGAATCATATTCATCAGATATATATTGTAGTATGTTTCCAACATATATTCATTATCGGGATATTGTGTCATTAATCGGTCAAATATACTCATTGCCGCTTCAAAGTCTTCCAAATCATTCTTTAATATTACTCCCATATTAAAGAGTCCGTCAATGATTAATTCATCCGAGAGAGCAATATCTTCGGGGGTGCGTGGCAACTGTTGAAGATAGTATCGGGGATCTTTTGTATCACTTACTGGAGCATTTAACGAATCAGCCTCTGCCTCAACCTGAAACAATGAGTCGGCAAGCAGTTCAGCCTCCTCCTCAGCACCATAATCATACTCTTCAAACTCTGACATAGAGAATGCTGCTTTATTTATTCTTCGCCAGTTATCTTCCAATTTACGTTTTCCCCACCTCTTCTGGAAATCGGTTTTACCAGTTGCAATGGTAGCCTTGTTGTAGAAATACCAACTTGAACTCTTTCCGCCTATCTGCATTGCTGGACCTGTTGGAGCTTGTGCTCCTCCTAAGGATGATTGTCCAAAGGCAGCGTTCATTGCCGATTGATTTGCCAGATGCTCCTGTCGGGCCATCTCCTCCGCCAATAGACGCTCTTGCTCTTTTACCTCCTCAATTTTTTTCTCGATAAGTTTCATAATCTCCTCTTCGGGAAGCGATGCTACATATCTTAGACTATCCTGCAACTCTACTGTTGATGAGTGTACCACCAAGTCATCTAACACTTCGGAGCGTTTTACAAGGGTTGTATAGTTGGGAAAATCTTCGCTTACCAATGGTACTCCTTCGGCATAACATGGTTGAGCCTTAGTGTATTTGCGTTGTGAGAAATATATATTACCTAATGTTATTTGATTCATTGCCTTCTCTATACCATTACGGGTACTCTCACTATTTGCTTTTATGTAATAGTCTATTGCTTTTAGTGTATCTCCAGCCGACAGGTGGATGTTTCCTATTGCATAGTATATCTGGTCAAGGTACTCTTTATTTCGAGATGCCTTTGTCATTTTCTTTAACCCTTTGATAACCTTTGAGGTATCCTGGTTCGACATCACCTCTGTTTGCTTAATTCGTGCATTAAATTCGGTACGATATACAGGATTCATTGATATTACCTTTGAATAGGTATCGTATGCCAGATTGTTCTGCTCTGTTTTTTGGTACAACTGAGCCAATAGGAATGTTTGACGCACCTTCTGATATTTATCTTTTTGTGCCTCTATAGATTTTTTCAGATATGGTATTGCCTCCTCAAACTCTCCCTTGTTTATATGAAACTGGGCTGTTACCATAGACAACTCCCCCTCCAACTTTGAAGGAATGGAGTCGAGCGATATTTTATGTTTTACATCTTCTGCTTCATACATCCATCCTAACTCGGTATAGCATCGCATAAGCCATATCTTTGACTCTTTTACCAAATCCTCTAACCAAGAAAAGTGCTGAATTATATAGTTGAAGGTTGATGCTGCCTCAAGAAATTCGCCTTGATAAATCTGCGATTTTGCTATCAGAAACCACGCATTGTGAATATATGGATTAAACTCCTCTCTGTTTAAGAATGCCTTATATTTTGGATCAGATGCTTTCTTGGGATCTCGCTTGGGTTTTTTCTTTATTGAGTGTAACTGTATTGCCTTCTTCCCTTTGTCTATTGGAGTTTTAAAGTCGCCCGACGGCTTTTGCTCCTTTTCGTTTGAATAGGCACTTACAGGATGTATGTGTACCAATGAGGTGAAATCATCATTAAAATCTTTTTGCATATTTTTCAACGTCTCTTTATAACTCTCATTTCCGTTAAAATAGACATTGAATCGCGTTGTTAAGCCATGATAAAAACGTGTAGCCTTTGTGTTCTTTTTGGGAGAACACGCTACTACCATAATAATAATGGTAATGAGTAGAGTTATTTTTGCACCTATTTTTCTCAACGTTTTTACTTTTATTAAAGTACGTATTTATTTAGTTTTTATTGTCTTACAACGCCTCTTTAATTTTAGTGTTGCTCTTTTAGACTCTTTTGCACTGTTATCCTTTTCACACCCCACAATATAGCATATATCAATACCAACACAAATACTATGGTTGCACTTGTTGGCACATTTACAAAGGTCGATAACAACAATCCCAATACTCCTCCTGTAAAGGAAATAAAGATTGACAATAGCACTAACCTGTTATAGTTTCGGGTATATAGTTCGGCACTCATTTGGGGTAACGACAAGAACGACAGCAACAGCATTATTCCTATTAGTTTTACTGTCAGTATTATTGCCATAGATATTACTGTCATTGCTATATACTCAACCAATTTAACTTTAACTCCTCGTATCTTTGCAAACTCCCTATCAAATGCAGTATATAGTATCTCATTACGATATACAATGGATACAAGAAGTACAAATAGAGTATATAGGGCATATATTAACAGATCCTTTGCTGTGATGGTCAATATATCTCCAAAGAGAAATCCTGTTAATCCTGTATTATATCCAGGCGTTATATATATAAATATCACTCCCAATGCCATTCCCAACGCCCAAATCACTGCTATCGCAGAGTCTTCTCTTACTCTTTTTCTTTGCGATAGTGCCTCTACGCCAAATGCCGATGCTAACGCAAAAATCAATGCAGTCAAGGTTGGTGAAATACCGAGATATACTCCTAATCCTAATCCTCCAAATGAGGCGTGAGTTATTCCGCCTGCTACAAATATCATCCTTCGTGATACAATATATGTGCCTACAACTCCTGCTACTATTGATATGAGAGTTATTGCTACCGCTGCGTTTATAAAGAATGAATATTGGACTATTTCCATCTAATTACTTTTTATTCGACGCTCAGATACTACCAATAATACTTCATCACGAATCTGTTCAGGCAACTCTATATCTCTTAAACATAGACTTCGCACCCATCCTGCAACCTCATCGCTTCGCAATGTATAGAACACCTCTTCGAATGCCGCTACAGCCTCATTGTCATACTCCTCACATGGTACACCCTTGTAGGCATCCAATTCATAATCGTTGTAATACTCTATCTCTTTGCTTACTGCTGTTAAGAGTGAATCTTTTTCACAAGTTTCGTGCATACCACAACACTCAGCATCAACCTTAGCGGCTTTCTGCTCCTCCTCTTTGGTTTGCCTGCCTATTTTTGTATAGCGTGATAACAATGCTGCTATCACTCCTACCACGCAAATTGATATTATAATTATCCAGACTGCTGTCATTACTCAATATTGAACCCTACCTTTGATAAATCTTCCCAAAATTTTGGATAAGACTTTGTTACCACCTCTGATGATTTTATTTTTATTCCAGGATATAGATATGCTGCAATTGAAAAAGACATTGCCATACGATGATCATCGTATGTCTCTATCTCTATCTCCTCATCTGGCTGACACCTCTCTCCCGACCACATTAGAGTACCCTCTTCTGAGTCATCTAACAGGTAGCCTAATTTACGCATCTCCTTTATCAGGGCGGCAATTCTGTCGGTCTCCTTTATTCTCAACGATTGCAGTCCCGAAATTTTAAATGATACCCCTTTCATTGCTGCAACAACAACTAAGGTCTGTGCCAAATCTGGAGTATCTGTCAAATCAACTTCGTATGCTTTCTTAACCATATTGCATTTTCGTAATGCAACATATCCATCGTTATACTCCGTTGCTACTCCAAGTGGTGTGAATAGCGACACAACTTTTGAATCGCCCTGAATACTTATATCATCCAAACCTTCAAGAAGAAGATCTACATCGTTTGCCAATGCTGCAAAACCATACCAATACGATGCTGCCGACCAGTCTGCCTCTACACGATAAGGTAACGGATTGTATATCCCTGTGGGTACCTCAATTTGATTTCCTATCATTCGAGTCTCCACTCCGTACATCGACATTAAAGAGAGAGTCATCTTTATGTAAGGCAGAGATATTATATTGCCTGTCAAGGTCAGTTTCAGACCTTTTCTGGTATATGGGGCTATCATTAACAAGGCAGATATATATTGCGAACTTACTCCTCCTGAGAGTTCTATTTCGCCTCCTTCCAACTCTTTACCCTTTATATTTAATGGCAAATATCCCTCTCTCTCGGCATACTCTATCTCTGCACCTATTTTTTGCAATGCATCTACTAATATTTTTATAGGGCGTTGCTTCATCCTCTCCGAGCCAGTAAGTTGATACTCTCCTGGAGTCATTGAGAGATATGCCAATGAGAAACGTGTTGCAGTTCCTGCCGCACCAGTATTTATCACGCCTGATGATGCGGAAAGTGCATTACGCATCATCTCCGAGTCATCGCAAATTGCTATATTCTCGGGGAGTATCTTGCTCTTTGATAATTTATTTATTAACAACACCCTGTTGCTTATACTTTTTGAATAAGGCAGACGTATGTCTCCTCTAACTATCTGGGGTGCTGTAACTTTTATATCCATACTGTTATTATTCTGCCAATACATTCTTGCCAATCTCTTTTATGGCTCCTGTATTGGTATCTAATTTCATATAAGTTTGTACTTTTTTATCTACAAATAGTTTTGGTGATAATCCAAATTTTATACCAAATTGTGTCAATTCAACTCTCTTGTTAAATTGCATTTCTCC
>JAFQBL010000160.1 GCA_017416695.1 Bacteroidales bacterium
AGTTGATTAGAGATCTTTTTATCTTCTGTTGTTTCAGTGGACTGAGTTGGAGAGATATGTATAATCTAACAAACGACAATCTGCAAATATCATTTGACGGACACTTATGGTTAAGATGTAAGAGACAAAAAACAGGAACAGAAACTAATATAAGATTGCTTGATACGGCTAAACGTATCATTGAGAAGTATAAAGGTATAGCAGAAAATAATAAATTGTTACCTGTGCCATGCTATGCGAATTGCCGACATGGAATAAAAGTAATAGCAAAAATGTGTGGAATAAAAAAGAATATATGTTGGCATCAAAGCCGACACTCATACGCTACTACAATATGTTTGTCAAACGGCGTGCCTATTGAAACCCTTTCAAAACTAATGGGACATACAAGCATAAGGACCACACAAATATATGCCAAGATTGTATCTCAAAAGATAAATAGCGATATTGAAAATTTGTCAAAACAGATAGAACCACTGGAGAACCTTATCTGTAGTCTTATATAGTAATAGAGAGGGGTTACAACATCAAAATCGTTACCATAAATAATCAATACTATTTTGAAAGTTTGAAAATCAGTTAGATGTAGAGTATTTCAATATCTTTACAACAGATAATAAACCACTTTCTGTAAAAAATAGTTCTCAAAAATTTTTGTAATTCAAAGAAAAAGAGTACTTTTGCACGCCGATTATATCCAAAATAGAGAGAAAATAGACGCAAACATAGTTTCAAGTGTGTTCGGAAACGTAGTTTGTGCCTGAATTTAAATGTTTAATAATTAAAAAGATACAAAGTGGATACATTAAGTTACAAGACAGTATCTGTTGGTAAAGCCGCTGCTCAAAAAGAGTGGGTTATCGTTGACGCAACAGATCAAGTTTTGGGTCGTTTAGCATCAAAAGTTGCTAAAATTTTAAGAGGTAAATATAAACCTTGTTTCACTCCCAATGCAGATTGTGGAGATAACGTGATTATTATCAATGCTGATAAAGTAAAATTAACAGGTAACAAATGGAATGATAAAGTATATTTGACATACACAGGTTATCCTGGAGGTCAAAGAGAGATTACACCTGCAAAACTTATGCAAAAAGGTGAGTCAAAATTGTTCTTGAAAGTTATCAAAGGAATGTTGCCAAAGAACAGACTTGGAGCAAAACTTCTTGCAAATGTATATGTATATGCAGGAACAGAGCATCCTCATGCAGCACAAAACCCTAAAACAATTGATATAAACACTCTTAAATAAGCATAATCATAATGGAAACAGTTAACGCATTAGGAAGACGTAAAGCAGCGGTAGCACGTGTTTACGTAAAAGAGGGAAACGGTGTAATCACCATCAACAAAAAAGACCTTGCACAATATTTCCCATTGGAGATTATGCAATTTGTTGTAAAACAACCACTATTGAAATTAGGAGTTGCTGAGAAATACGATATTAAAGTAAATCTTAACGGAGGTGGATTTAAAGGACAAGCAGAAGCATTGCGTTTGGCAATTGCTCGTGCTCTTGTAAAAATCAATCCTGAGGACAAACCCGCTTTGAAATCAGAAGGATTTATGACTCGCGACCCACGTGTTGTAGAGCGTAAAAAACCGGGACGTCCCAAAGCAAGAAAGAGATTCCAATTCAGCAAACGTTAATATTTGCCGCATAAGAATCTTTTACGGACGTTTAGTATCCAAATTACAAGGACTCTTTTTGAAAGAATATAGAGTTTGGATGAAATCAGAATTTTGAAAAAAAAGATTACCTTGTAATTGAATTAGTAGAATGTAAACGAATAAATAAAAAAAAGAAAACAATGTCACTAACAACATTTGATCAATTACTCGAGGCCGGAGTACATTTTGGCCACTTAACACGTAAATGGAATCCAGCAATGCGTCCATACATATTTATGGAGCGAAACGGAATTCATATTATTGACCTTAACAAGACAGTTGTAAAAATTGATGAGGCAGCAGCCGCTTTAAAGCAAATTGCTAAATCAGGTAAAAAAATTCTATTTGTTTCAACTAAAAAACAAGCAAAACAAGTAGTAGCAGACAAAGCAACTGAGGTAGGAATGCCATACGTTATTGAGCGTTGGCCAGGTGGAATGTTAACAAACTTCCCAACAATCCGCAAAGCAATCAAAAAAATGAACGCTATCGACAAAATGATTAAAGATGGCACATTTGCAAACCTTTCAAAACGCGAAAAACTTCAAGTATCTCGCCAACGTGCAAAATTGGAGAAAAACTTGGGTAGCATCGTTGACCTAACACGTCTTCCAGCAGCACTTTTCGTTGTTGATGTAATGAAAGAGCATATTGCTGTTGCTGAGGCAAATCGTTTAGGTATCCCTGTATTTGCTATGGTCGATACAAACTCAGATCCTTCAAACGTTGATTACGTAATTCCCGCAAACGACGATGCATCAAAATCAATTGATACAGTGTTGAGCGCACTTTGTGGAGCAATCACAGAAGGTCTTGAGGAGCGTAAAGTAGAGAAAGCAGACACTGAGGCTGCAGAGGCTCAAGCAACTGAGGCTGCAGAGGCTCAAGCAACTGAGGGAGCAGAAGAGAAGAAACCTCGTAAAACTCGCGCACGTATCCGCCGCGATGCAGAAGAGGCTCCTGCTGCAGAACCAAAAGCAGAGACTGAAGAGTAATTGTATAACAAACACATAAATATAAAGAATAATATGGCTGTTTCAATTCAAGATATTACAAAGCTTCGTAAAATGACAGGTGCTGGTATGATTGACTGTAAAAATGCACTTGCAGAAGCAGAAGGTGATTTCGATAAAGCTATTGAGTTAATCCGTAAACGTGGTCAAGCAATCGTTGCAAAACGTGAAGATCGCGATGCTTCAGAGGGTTGCGTATTGGCAGCTGCTAAAGACGGATTTGCAGCAATAGTAGCACTAAAATGTGAAACTGACTTCGTTGCAACAAACGCAGATTTTGTTGCTCTAACTCAAACAATCCTTGACAAAGCAATGGAGGTACGTCCTGCAGATGTAGAGGCACTTCTTGCAGTAGAGGTTGAGGGACGTACAATCTCAGACCTTATCACTGACCGTAGTGGTGTAACAGGAGAGAAAATGGAGTTAGGAGGATATGTATTCCTTGACGGAGCAGCAACAATATCATACATCCATCCAGGAAACCGTTTGGCTACAATCGTTGCATTCAACAAAGAGTTGGAGTATCAAGTAGCACGCGACGTTGCAATGCAAGTAGCAGCAATGAACCCAATAGCAGTAACTCGCGAGGAGTTCCCCGCAGAGGTTGTTGCAAAAGAGTTTGAAATTGCAAAAGACAAAGCACGTCAAGAGGGTAAACCTGAGGCAATGCTTGACAAAATTGCTCAAGGACGTATCAATAAATTCTATCAAGAGAACTCATTGTTGGAGCAAGCTTTCGTTAAAGAGAGCAAAATGTCAATAAAAGAGTACTTGGCATCAAAAGATAAAGAGTTGACTGCAACAGCATTCAAACGCTTTACTCTTAACGCAGAATAATTGAATATTCATTCCCATTTTGAATAATATATTTCAAATTTTGCCATAAAAGGAACTCAATTGAGTTCCTTTTTTTTGTTTTAGAATATTACTTTGTTCAAGAATCATCCAACCCAACCAACCAATACCGCAACAATTGATGATAAAATAATAATCTATTCCTCCCAGCCTATTGGAGAAGAGCCTCTTAAATACCACTTAAAATATTTTACCATTCAATTAAATTATAATAAATTTACGGCTCAAACGTTTAATAACTATCAATACATATAAGTAACGTAGTTAAAATAGAGAGACAACAAGTTATGCGAAACATTTATAAAACCAGACAGAAATTTAAGATTGTATTCATAGTAGTATCACTATTATTGGTATCGCTGTTTCTCTACGTCTCAAACAAATTGGTAGAAGATTTGTCGAAAGAGGAGTTGAATAAAATGGAGATATGGGCAGAGGCAACACGTTTGGCAGCAAGTGATACCAATACCGATTTGGGGTTGATACTTAGGATATTGCAAAGCAACTCAACGATACCAGTAATAATAGCAGATGCGGAGGGACAAGTTATGGGAACAGCCAATATCTCCAAAAAAGACTCCCTCTCATTAGAGAAACTATATCACGACTTTAAGGATCTTGGCAATGTGATAGAGATACCAATTGATGAAGAGACAAAACAATATCTCTATTACGATGACTCGGTAATGCTTAAATATCTGGCACTCTTTCCATACGTGCAACTGGGAGTGATGATACTCTTTTTGATGATATGTTACATAGCCCTAATGAATAGCAAACGAGCCGAGCAGAATCAAGTATGGGTGGGATTGTCAAAAGAGACTGCACATCAGTTGGGAACACCAATATCTTCACTAATGGCGTGGGTTGAGGTTTTAAAAATGAATAATACAGATAAAGCACTGCTTGCCGATATGGAGAAGGATGTAGCACGTTTGTCGGTAATAGCAGAGAGATTTTCAAAAATAGGCTCATTGCCCGAACTTGTAGTATCCGACATAACCCCAGTAGTGCGAAGTTCAGCAGAGTATATGCAACGCAGAGCATCGAGCAAAGTCAAATTTAAAACCATCATACCCGAAAACCCCATAACTGTAAAACTATGCGTACCGCTAATAGAGTGGGTATTTGAAAACCTTTGCAAAAATGCCATAGATGCAATGAGTGGAACGGGAGAATTAAAAGTAGAGTTAATACAGGATGCGGATATATGTTATATTGACATAACCGATACAGGAAAAGGAATAGCACGAAAGAATTTTAATACTGTATTTCGTCCAGGATATACCACAAAAGAGCGAGGATGGGGATTAGGATTGGCACTTGTAAAGCGAATAGTTGAGGAGTATCACAAGGGAAGAGTATATGTAAAAGAGAGTGAACTGGGCAAAGGAACCACATTTAGAGTGGAGTTACACGTAGAAGAAGCATAAAATTGGCATAAAAAAACAAAAAAATGAGGGTTTTACCTCAACTTATTTTGTCATCGGGATTTTTTTAATTAACTTTGCATCGCTTTTTGGCACGTTTGTATATTAAATGGTGAAAATGGAAACCTACAAAATAGAATTAAAGGGGCTCTCAGATGGGACATACGAATATGAATACCATCTTGATGATAACTTTTTTTCGACAATAGAAGATGCCGAAGTAACAAAAGGAGATGTAAGAGTACAACTCTTAGTAAAAAAAATAGAAGGGAACTTCGATTTTAAATTTCTCTTGAAAGGGGTAGTGAAAGTTCAATGCAACAGATGTCTGGATGAGATGGACTACCAGATAGATGCTGAGAACGGATTTACCGTAAAGTACGGAAAAGAGAACATTGATGAAGGCGACAAATTGGTAATAACCGAAGATTGCAACGAGATAGACCTGACATGGTATCTATATGAATTTGTAGCATTGGAGTTGCCAATAACATGCACTCACGCAGAAGGAGAGTGTAACAGCGAAATGGAGTCACTTTTGCAAAAGTACAGTGGAGCAAAAGAGAGTCAAGAAGAGGGAGAACCCGTTGACTCGCGATGGAGTGAATTAAAGAAATTAATAGATAATAACTAAATAATTAAATAAAAATGGCACATCCTAAACGAAAACAATCAAAGACAAGAACAGCAAAACGTCGTACTCACGATAAAGCACTTGCACCAACAATGGCAGTATGTCCTAATTGTGGAGCATGGCACGTTTATCACACAGTATGCAACGAGTGCGGTTACTATCGCGGAAAAGTTGCTATTGAGACAGCGGCTGTTTAATGATTTGCCCTTTACTGTAGTAGTAAGGCAATAAAAAACTGCGGGTATAACAATACAATGAAGAGCATTGTAGAGACAAGCAGTAAAAACAAATGATTATTAAAGCCTTAAGGGTTTTATCAACTCTTAGGGCATTTTTTATCAAAAATAAGAACCATTCATGAAGAAAATAAATACAGCAATAACTGGAGTAGCAGCGTATGTTCCCGAAGACAAACTAACCAACGAGGACTTGACCAAGATGGTTGACACTACCGATGAGTGGATATATTCACGTGTAGGAATAAAAGAGCGACGCATACTAAAAGGTGAAAACTTAGGTTCGTCATATATGGGTTCAAAAGCCGTAGATTTACTTCTCGAAAAAACAGGAACAACAACCGATGAAGTAGAGGTAATAATATGTGCAACATCAAATCCCGATTACCGATTCCCTGCAACAGCGGCAGTAATAGCCGACCGTTCGGGAGTAAAAAACTGTTTTGCATACGATATTCAAGCAGCATGTACAGGATTTGTAGTAGCATTGCAAATAGGAAAGGCATATATAAACTCTGGATTATATAAAAAAGTAATAGTAGTTTGTGCAGAGAAAATGTCTTCGATGGTAAACTATCAAGATAGAGCAACATGTCCCTTGTTTGGAGATGCAGCAGCCGCAGTACTACTTGAGCCAACATACGAAGATGTAGGAGTTGTTGATACACTATTGCACACCGATGGAGAGGGAATTCCTTATCTAATGATGAAAGCAGGAGGTTCGGCACAACCAATAACCTACGGAGCAATAGACAGAGGAGAACACTTCTTGTATCAGGAAGGAAGAACAGTATATAAATATGCTGTATCAAATATGATAGACGTATATAAGCAGATAATGATTCGTAACCAACTCACTAACGACTCAGTAAACTGGTTTATACCTCATCAGGCAAATGCTCGAATAATAGAGGCAATAGGCTCACGATTAGGCATAGCACAAGAGAAGATAATAATGAATATTGAGAACTTCGGAAACACAAGTTCTGCAACAATACCCTTGTGTATGGCACAATGGGAAGACAAATTTAAAAAAGGCGACAACATATTGTTAACAGCCTTTGGAGCAGGATTTACATGGGGTTCAACATATATTAAGTGGGCATACGACACTAAAAAGTAGAGACTAAGAAGTCGCATAAAGCGTTGAAGTTTGTTGCTACTCGCTTACTCGTAAACAAGCAGTAAGAGAATAAGAGAACAAAAACAACCTTTTATGCAACTTTTTTTATAAATTTGAATCGCATAAAGAGCAAACAAGTGAGCGAGAACAAACAACACAAAGCAGGATTTGTAAATATAGTAGGAAACCCCAACGTAGGAAAATCAACACTGATGAACTCGTTGGTAGGGGAGCGTATATCCATTATAACCTCAAAGGCACAAACAACACGCCACCGTATAATGGGAATAGTGAGCACTCCCGATATGCAGATAGTATATTCCGATACACCAGGAGTACTGTCTCCAAAATACAAACTACAAGAGGCGATGCTCGACTTCTCAAAATCGGCATTAGTAGATGCCGACGTGTTACTATATGTAACAGATGTTGTTGAGACACCCGACAAAAACCCCGATTTTGTGGCACGAGTAGCACAAGAAAACAATGTTATACTCATAATCAATAAAATAGATTTATTAAAAACCCAAACAGACTTAGAAGAGATAGTAAGCAAGTGGCGAACTATACTACC
>JAFQBL010000161.1 GCA_017416695.1 Bacteroidales bacterium
CAGAAAAAAATATTTTGCTGACGAGAAGTACGGCATATATCCCCACGGATATATATATGCAATGCTGGGAAATTACAAAAAAGGTGCATATCTTTTATTTGATATATGCGATAAGGCGCATTACAATACGCGTGCGGTTTTAACGCAGTCAAGATTTTATAAAAACAAAGAAGATAAAAAAGAGGAGCAACAACAGCAACAAGAAACTAAAATGTCGCAAGAAAATGCACAACAGATTCTTGATGCAATGCAACAAGATGAACGCAATACACAAGAAAAAGTTCGCAAAGCATTAATGGAACAGAGAGAACGCCGAAGAACCGATAAGGAGTGGTAGTGTCTCTGAAATAAATATTACTCAACGATGAAAAGATTTATATCAATAGTAATTTTAACACTGTTTTCGGCAGTAACTATATATGCACAAACACAATTTACAACTGATGCCCCTGCTCAAGTAATAGCGGGGCAAAGGTTTAGGGTTGTATATACTCTTACAAATGGAGATGGAGAGAATATTCAGGTACCTGAATTCACAGGCTTGGATGTATTATATGGTCCTGCTCGTTCACAAAGTTCTCAAATTTCAATTATTAATGGTAAAACATCATCAACAAAAGAGGAGAGTTATACCTATACGGTAGTTGCTTCCAAAGAGGGAAAATATACTATTCCTTCTGCCACAATTACCTCAAAAGGAAAGCAATATACCTCAAATCAACAGACAATTACAGTTTTGCCTCAAGATGAAAATCTCTCATCGCAAGGTTCATCATCTCAAACAACATCGCAACAAGTAGCAAGTAATGATGATAAAACTTTTGCCAGATTAGTTTTATCTAAAACCTCAGTATTTGAACAAGAACCAATATTGGCGACCATAAAAATTTATACTAAGGCGGCTAATATTAGAAGTTTAGACAATGCAGTATTTCCTTCGTTTGAAGGATTTGTAGTTCAAGATATCCCAATACAAAATCCTCAAATAGAGTTAGAACATTATAATGGAACAAACTACCAAGTTGTTGCAATAAAACAGGCATTATTATATCCGCAAAGAGCAGGCAAAATAACTATTGATAAGGGAGAATTTACTGTAACAGTTCAAGTTGTTCGTCCTATGCGCGGATTCTTTGGTATGATGCAAGGGTATGAAGATATAGAGAAATCAATATATACCCAGTCTGTGAGCGTAAATGTAAAATCATTACCATCAGGAAAACCATCATCATTTGCCAATGCAGTTGGAAGTTTTACAATTAAATCATCTCTTAACAATACAACACCAAAAGCCAATGAGGCAATTACATATAAATTACATATAAGTGGAAAAGGTAATCTTAAATATATTAAAGACCCAGAAATAGCGTTCCCTGCCGATTTTGAGGTTTATGATCCCAAAACAGATGTAGATTTAAAAACAACAACCTCTGGTGTTAGTGGTACTCGTACAATTGAATATACCATTATTCCTCGAAGTGCAGGAGATTTTGAAATACCAGCAGTAGAGTTCTCGTATTTTGATTTGACGTCAAAAAGTTATAAAACAATATCAACCCAAAGTTATGATTTGAAGGTAGCACGCGGAGATAATTCTCAACAAGGAACTATGGTTGATTTTACAAATAAAGAAGATTTAAAGGTATTAGCAAAAGATATAAGATATATAAAGAATGGTGACTTTAAACTATTTAAAGAAGCAACAGCAATATATGGTTCATTATCATATTGGATATGGTATATAGTACCTACATTAATATTTATATTATATATAATAGTAAATCTAAAACAAACACAATTAAACTCAAATACCCAACTTTTAAAAACACGAAAAGCGAATAAAATTGCTACAAAACGATTAAAGATGGCAAGTAAATATTTAAAAACATACAATAAAGATATGTTTTATGCTGAGGTGTTAAAAGCAATGTGGGGATATATTAGCGACAAACTTACTATACCTATATCAGAACTATCCCGAGAAAACGTCTCTCAGGAGTTGAGAACTTATGGCGCAAGTGAAGAACTTGTTTCAAGAATTATAAATATTTTGGATTTATGTGAATTTGCACAATATGCTCCATCACAAGGTAACGATGTAATGGACAGAGATTATCAAGAGGCAATAAGAGTAATTGGGGAGATGGAAAATGTTGTAAAAAATAAATAAAAGATTATGAAAAGAATATACGTCCTGATAATAACAATATTTATAGTATCCGTCTCTTTTGCACAAACGTTGCAATCGGCGGCAGAAGCATATTCAAAAGAGAACTATAAAGAGGCAGTTCAAATATATGAATCATTGTCCGATAGCGTTGGAGTGTCGCCAGAGTTGTATTATAATTTAGGTAACTCGTATTATAAACTTAAAAACTATCCAAAGGCGGTGTTGAATTATGAACGAGCAATTTTACTATCTCCAGGAGATGACGATATAAAATTTAATTTGGATATGGCAAGAGCAAATATTGTTGATAAGATTGATATTGTAGATCGCTCTTTTATATCTGTGTGGTTCGAATCAATAAGAAATATGGCATCGTCAAATACTTGGGCAATATTGGCAATAGTATCATTCCTTTTATTTCTGATGGGAATATTTCTTTATATATTCAGCAAACAAGTATTATTAAAGAAGATAGGATTTTTTGGAGGTATAATTTGTTTAATATTTTCTATATATACAAACGTAGTTTCGTATAAACAGAAACAAAAAATATTAATCAGGGATAGTGCTATAATAATGTCTCCAAGTGTAACCATTAAGAGTTCTCCATCACAAAGTGGTACAGATTTGTTTATACTTCACGAAGGAACAAAAGTGAAGATAATTGATGAAGTGGGAGAGTGGTTTGAGATTAAAATAGATGATGGCAATAGTGGCTGGATTAAAGATTCAGAGATGGAGATAATCTAAAAAACAATATTATTATGCTTAACTATCTTATAGAATTAGATAAAAGTCTATTCCTTTTTTTCAATTCGCACCACACTATTTATTTAGACCAAATTATGTGGGTGATTACAGGAAAGATAGTATGGATACCTTTAGTATTATCATTTGTATATATATTCTTTAAAAAAGGCTGGAAAGAGGGGTTTCTTGTAACTCTAATGCTTGTCTTAACAGTTGCTATATGTGATCAAATTTCATCAGGTATATGTAAACCTTTGTTTGAAAGACTTCGCCCAACTCACGATCCTGAATTTTCTCAGTATGTAACAACTGTAAATGGATATTTAGGCGGTAGATATGGATTCATATCGAGTCATGCTGCAAATGCTTTCGGTTTAGCAATTGTGTCATCCCTCATATTTAA
>JAFQBL010000162.1 GCA_017416695.1 Bacteroidales bacterium
GAAAAGGTATTGGTAGCGACTCCCGTATAGGAACAAAGTTCTTGTATCCTGGTTGCGGATATGGAGGTAGTTGTTTTCCAAAAGATGTTAAGGCTTTAATTAAAACTGCCGAGAGTAAAGGTTACTCAATGGAGGTACTAAAGGCGGTTGAGAGTGTAAACGAAAAACAGAAACATATATTATTCAATAAACTTAACACCTACTTTGGAGGTGATATAAAAGGTAAACGTATTGCACTATGGGGGTTATCTTTTAAGCCCGAAACAGATGATATGCGTGAGGCAACCTCGCTTGTAACCATATCGCTCTTAAAACAAGCAGAAGCGGTAGTAAAAGTATATGACCCTGTTGCTATGGATGAGTGTCGTCGCCGTTTAGGAGAAGATGTTGAATACGCAACAGATATGTACGATACCCTTTTAGATGCAGATGCTCTACTAATACTAACCGAGTGGAAACAATTTCGCTTACCAAACTGGCAAGTCGTGAAGCGTGTAATGAGAAGACCTCTAATAATTGACGGTAGGAATATTTATGATTCAGAGGAATTGATGTCACTTGGGTTTGATTATTATTGTATAGGAAAATAAAAACATATTATATGGGACTAAAGCAAAAAATTAAACGAAATTTTATATTTAGAGGCATATATTATCTAATGCGAGACTATTTTTTAGATTGTCGCAGAAGTAAATTTGGATATATAGCCGATGATGTAACGTTAATACCTCCTTTGAGAATAAGTAATCCTGAAAATGTGTTTTTGTATGGCGATAATGGTTTGCGTAATGCAAACATAATGACAACCAATGCGAAATTTATAATGAAATCACACTCTGGAGCAGCAGAGGGATTAAGGGTAACAACAGGTAATCACGCAATGATTTTAGGTCGTTTTTACCGAACAATTACAGAAGCAGAAAAGCCCAAAGGATTAGATAAAGATGTAATAGTAGAATCAGATGTTTGGATAGGACGTAATGTAACAATTTTGTCAGGAGTAACCATAGGTAGAGGCTGTACAATTGGAGCATGTTCGCTTATCAGTAAGGATATACCACCATATTGTGTGGCAGTAGGAGTGCCTGCAAAACCAGTTAAATTTAAATGGACAATTGATGAGATTCTCTATCACGAAGAGCAACTGTATCCAGAGGAGGAGAGATTTACTCGTTCTCAACTCGAAAAGATATTTGCAGAGGTAAAAGAGAAGTATCCCAAAGTAAAATAGTTGTTGATGTTTCTGCCAAGTTTATAAATAATACTTAAGACGGAAGATATAATATTAACAGATGGTCTGTTGAAAATAGACAGGAAATTAAATCATCTAAAAACGAGAATATTAAGAGAGGAAATGGGGATATTTAGGTATCCCTGTTTTTTTTACTTGTATATAATTGATGATATTTCATAAAAAAAGAGGAATTAGAAAATTTTCTAATTCCTCTTTTACTACTGAAAACTATTTTTTATATACTATCTCGCAAATTTCGGGATTACCTGTAATTGTAATTTTTTTAACATCCGCCGTTGGGGCAAATGAGTAGTATAACGATGTTACATCGGCTGTTGCCAACTCCTCGCCTGTTGCTGATAGTTGTTTTACTTTTACTCCGTTTGCTGAACGCATTAAGATTGTACACTCCTTAATGCCTTCGGGTAATATGATTGTAGCCTCTTCGGTTGGAGTGTATGTTGTTTCAAAGTTTTTGTCAAACACATTCTCTGTTCCGTTTGCACCTGATAGATCGGCTGTAAGATCAAACTTATCCATCTTCATTCCAACTGCTGAAGAAGTGTTATTTATGTAACGGATATAACGACATGGCATTGGTGTTGTATTCCACTTCTCTCCATCTTGTGAATACTCTGCTACAAGAGGTGCATTAAACTTGGTTTCTATATTCTTTATTGTTGCAATAAAGGGTAACTCAATGCCTACGTATTCACCAGGATTAAGAGTTATAACCTCTAATACGCGTTTTACTACTATTTGATCTTTGAATGTTGTTACTCGGTTATTTGCAAGACGCTCTACATTGGTATATATTGACGCTTCGCGTTTTACTGGGTTTACTTCGAATGAGCGAACTGCTACCCAGTTCTGACGCTCCGACTCATCGTTGCGTGCCAAACGTACATATCGTGCCTGAATTGGTGCTCCCTCCCAAATTATATCATATACTCCATTAATGTTATCGCGTATGAGTTGCCAGTTTTCGCCATCAAGAGAGTACTCTAATCGTGCCATATCAAAGTAGTCAACATCGTTGGGTACATTACGGCCTTGATTTATTATGATGGTTTTAACCTCTGTTACTTCGCCCAAGTCCATACCTATCCAACTTCCATCTTTTTGAGCATCGCCAGATGTGTAGAAACTATTTTTATCGCCATCAAACATAGGCTTTACTTGTGTGGTTGCAAGGTTTGCAAATGTTCCTATTGCTTTGCGTACTGCAAGAGGTGTTCCTGATACTGTTGAGTAGTATTTGTTTGCCAATGCATCGGTTGTATTCTCAATGAAGGGTTGTAGTTTTAATGTTCCCGATTTGTGTGCAAGATATGCGGCCTGTTCATCAAAATCCATTCTATTCTCTTCAAACAAGTTCCAGAACTTCTCATACTCTCCTGCCTCGTAAAGTTTTATCAACTCAAGTGTGTTTTGACCTCTAATTCCAAGTTTCTCAAACTCAACCAGCCATGGGCGAAGTTCTTCAACCAATGCTCTATTTATACAGAATGAGTCGATTGTTGCAGGTGCTGCTTCAATCTTTTTAAACTCAGCCATTAAAGCATCATATTGTGCTTGGGTGTACTCATCTACTGTAAATGTCTCGGTCTCCCAAGACTCATCACGACGATATCCTGTTTCGGTATCGCATGAGTGAATTGCAAATGTGCGATATGCCTCTTTTGCGTTAGGCATCAACTCTTGCAAACCATTCTCCCAATTATCCATAGGAGCGTAATCACTAATATTCCAAGTGTAATCGGCAACTCCGTAAAGAGCCAATTTTGATGCCTCGCCATGCTCCATTGGGTTGCTTACAAATCCTGCCATAGTAGCAGTTGTTGCTGTGCTGTCTAATCCATATACAGGACCTTGAAGTATAAGGTTACGAACATAGTCGGTTACAGGATAGTTCCACCATATAAACGATGGGCGTTTGATACGCTCACTTACCCAATCGAGTGTTTCAGGAGTAATGTCGCCACAAACAAAATCGCCTGTCCACATTACGTGGATTGATGGATGTAACACTTTACCTAATAGTGCCAAATATCCGTCTGGTGCAGGATTTGCCCAAAGTTTTGTATAATCAGTTGGACAAATAATCAATGGAGCAACATCTCCTTTAACCTCAACAAACTCGGTGTGTAGGCGGTTGAGAAGTTGAGCCTGCATATCAGGACGTGTTCCTATTCCCTTAATGTCATCAAAGAATAGTGCGAATGAGCGAATACCTAAATCGTACATCGATTCAAACTTCTCATATAGTTTTTTGTAATCACTCTCGTTCCATTTAATATCTTTTCCTGGATGGATTGCCCAGATGAAATCAACATAGTTACGTTTTGATGCGCCTACCAACTCTTTGATTTTTTGAGCCTCCTCTTCGGGGTATGGCAAACGCCAGTTGGGAGAACTGTGGTATGGATCATCTTTAGGTCCATATAGGTATGAGTTCATTTTGAACTTACCATAGAAATCGAGTAACGAAACGCGTGTTTCGTGCGACCATGGTGTTCCATAAAATCCCTCAACTACTCCACGATAAGGCATATCGGGATAGTCTGTTATTGTCATATATGGAATCTCATTTTCTGTTGATAGTTGTTTTAATGTTTGTATTGCATAGAATGCTCCACGCTCATCGTAAGCCGAAACAAATATACCCTCTTTGTTTACTTCAAGGATATATGCGCCACTCTTATCAAGCATACTATCTGTTTGTGCAATAGCCTTATCAATGATAAACGAAGTGGGCACACCATTCTCTGTAATGTTCAAATGAACAAGCGATTGTGCAACCAACTCCGACTCTCCTTCAGGAGCAAAACCTTTTGCAACATTCAAACTACCCTTTTTAGCCATCTCAATTTTTTGAGGTGTTGGGTTAATACGTACTTTCAACTCTGCCGTACAACTCATCAAAAATAGAGCCGACATAACGATTGATAAAATTCTTATTTTCAACATAGTTTATATAGATGTTTGTTTTTGATTATCTCTTTGCCTTTTGTAGTTTCCTACACACTAAATGCAAATATAACCATTTTATCCGATACTTCAAGTTGAAGTAGAGTAAATTGATGATGTTAGTTTATTTTAATATAAATAATAGAGAATTTTTTTCAACAAAATTGGGGGTATGGGGGTTATTATTTTATAATGTAAATTTATTTGTATTATGAAGGATAAGAAGTTTTTGACTAATGAGGTGGGGGCTCCTGTTGAGGATAACACCAACTCACTTACTGCTGGTAAGAGAGGGGCAATGCTATTGGAAGATACTTGGTATTTGGAGAAACTTGCTCACTTTGACAGGGAGGTTATTCCTGAGCGTAGGATGCACGCTAAAGGGAGCGGTGCATACGGGGTTTTTACTGTTACTCATGATGTTTCTAAATATACGTGTGCTACCGTTTTTGCTGAAGTGGGTAAAAAGACCGACCTCTTTGTGAGATTCTCGACCGTTGCCGGGGAGCGTGGTGCTGCTGATGCGGAACGTGATATCAGAGGGTTTGCTGTTAAATTCTATTCTGATGAGGGCAATTGGGATTTAGTTGGTAATAATACTCCTGTATTTTTTCTGCGTGATCCATTGCAATTTCCTGATTTAAATCATGTTGTTAAACGAGACCCTCACACTAATATGCGTTCACCTCAAAACTATTGGGATTTTTGGACTATGCTGCCTGAGGCTCTGCATCAGGTTACTATTGTTATGTCGGATAGGGGTATTCCTGCTTCGTATAGGCACATGCATGGATTTGGTTCTCATACTTATAGTTTGATTAACAAGGATGGGGTTAGGCATTGGGTTAAATTTCATTGGGTTACTCAGCAAGGCATTAAGAACTTATCGAACGAAGAGGCTGAGGCTATTATTGCAAAAGATAGGGAGAGCCACCAACGCGACTTGTTTGATGCTATTAACAGAGGGGATTTTCCTCGATGGAAACTATATTTTCAGATTATGACAGAGGAAGATGCTAGAAACTATAAGGAGAATCCGTTTGACCTTACTAAGGTGTGGAGCCATAAGGATTTTCCTCTGATTGAGGTTGGTATTATGGAGTTAAATCGTAATCCTGAGAACTATTTTGCCGAAGTGGAACAGTCTGCTTTTAATCCTGCTCACGTGATTCCTGGTATTGGTTTTTCGCCTGACAAGATGTTACAGGGTAGATTGTTCTCATATGGCGATGCTCAGCGTTACCGATTAGGTGTTAATCATGACCAAATTCCTGTTAATAGGGCAAGGTGTCCGATGCATAGTTTTCATAGGGATGGTCAGATGCGTGTTGATGGGAATATGGGTGCTACTAAGGGTTATTCGCCTAATAGCATTGGAGAGTGGCAAACTAAGGGTGCTGCATACTCCTACTCGCCCACTGATGGGGAGAGTATGAGGTATAATCCTTATGAGGATAGGGATGATAATTGTTTTTATCAGCCTGGTAACTTATATCGTTTAATGAGCGAGGAGAAGCGTTGCCTGTTACTAAAAAATACGGTTGCCGATATTATACCTGTTACAGAGAATGTAAAACTGCGTCATTGTGCTCACTGCTACCTTGCTGACACAGAGTATGGTTCAAGATTGGCAGAGATGCTTAATCTTGATTTAGAGGTGGTTAAATCATTGGCTGGTATGAGCCAAAAAGAGAGGTTTGAGGCAACAAGTAGTTGTTAGTTGTTGGCTAACGCCACCCC
>JAFQBL010000163.1 GCA_017416695.1 Bacteroidales bacterium
ATGTGAATTGTTTACGATGGAATATAAAGTTCCTTCCTAAATATTTTTCTCTTACAATAGGATCTGCTGCCAACTCTTCAGATGTTCCTTGAAACAATATCTTTCCTTCAAACAAGAGATATGCTCTATCGGTAATACTTAATGTTTCAGGGGCATTATGGTCTGTGATAAGAATACCTATATTCTTCTCTTTTAATTTATATACTATATATTGTATATCTTCAACAGCAATTGGGTCAACTCCTGCAAATGGTTCATCAAGCATAATGAATTTAGGACCAATTGCTAAACAACGAGCAATTTCTGTTCTTCGGCGTTCTCCTCCTGAGAGTTGGTCGCCCAAGTTTTTTCTGACCTTTTCAAGTCTGAACTCTGCGATTAACTCCTCTAATTTTTGATGTTGTTTTGCCTTATCAGGTTCTGCAATCTGAAGTATAGAGTATATATTGTCCTCAACACTCATTTTACGAAAAACCGATGCCTCTTGTGCTAAATATCCAATTCCGTGTTGCGCCCTTTTATATACTGGAAATTTTGTTATCTCTAAATCATTTAAAAATATTTTACCTTCGTTTGGTGTTACCAATCCTGTGGTCATATAAAAGGTTGTTGTCTTTCCTGCTCCATTTGGGCCTAACAGTCCAACAATTTCTCCTTGCTTTACATTAATGGATACATGATTGGCTACAACTCTCTGACCATATTTCTTAACCAAACCTTCGGTTCGCAAGACCATCATATCTTCATTACTAAGTGACTGCTCTATATTTTTTTCTGTTTGAGACATCGTTTTTGTTTTTATTGTGCGAAGTTAAACAAATTTGAATTACTACGAAATAATATATGCTATAAATATTCTAAAAAGTATAGATATATTCACTTTATGAAGTATAGTTATAATATTTTTTATAAATTTGCCAATGATTATATTTGAAGATTATAGATAATGAAACTTCTGAACATTTTTATTTTTAACAACCTTGCTAAATTTGGGCAATATATTATGTTGCTCGGCAAAGTTTTTACAAAACCTGATAAATGGAAAGTTTTTTTTAAACGCTACATAGATGAGGTTTATAAACTCGGTTACGATTCTATTGCAATTGTATTTACAATTTCAATATTTATTGGTGCTGTAATATCGATACAAACACAAAAGAATATAACCTCTCCTTTTATTCCTTCATATACTATTGGAATGCTTACTCGTGAGACAATATTGTTAGAGTTCTCATCAACAATTATGGCTCTTATACTTGCAGGAAAGGTAGGTTCAAGTATATCATCTGAGATTGGAACAATGAGAGTTACTGAACAAATTGATGCTCTTGAAATTATGGGTGTAAACTCTGCTAACTTTTTAATTCTCCCAAAAATCACAGCATTGGTTACATTTATCCCCGTTTTAGTTGTTATCAGTATGGTAACAGGATTAGTTGGAGGTTATTTAGTTGGAGTATTTACAGATATGTTCTCTCCTGCCAAGTATATTTATGGCCTACAAGCATATTTCCAAGAGTTCTACATATGGTATTCTATAATTAAGTCGCTATTTTTTGCGTTTATCATCTCAACGGTGGCTTCGTTCTATGGATATAGTGTTAAAGGTGGTGCAACAGAGGTTGGAAAAGCAAGTACAGATGCAGTTGTTGTAAGCAGCGTAAGCATCTTGTTATTAGACGTTTTACTTACTAAAATATTATTGTAATGATAGAGGTTAGAAATATTATAAAGTCTTTTGAAGGCAAAGAAATTCTGCATGATATATCTACGACATTTTACGCAGGTAAAACAAATCTTATTATAGGTCAGAGTGGCTCAGGGAAGACCGTTCTTATGAAATCAATCGTAGGATTACTTCGCCCCGATAGTGGAGAAATTTTATATGATGGTAGAGATTTCTTAAAATACAACCAACACGAACTTAAAGATTTAAGGGCTGAAATAGGTATGTTATTTCAAGGCTCGGCTCTATTTGACTCTATGACTGTTCTGGAGAATGTAATGTTTCCATTATTAATGTTTACCAAACAAAGTTTAGCAGAACGTAAAAAACGTGCAGAGTTTTGTTTGGAAAGGGTAAACCTTAAAGGTGCTGATAATTTATTACCTGCCGAACTTAGTGGTGGTATGCAAAAGAGAGCAGCGATAGCAAGAGCCATTGCTCTTAATCCAAAGTATCTATTCTGTGATGAACCTAACTCTGGTATAGATCCCAAGACTTCATTAGTTATAGACAAACTTATTAATGATATTACCCACGAATATAATATTACTACTATTATTAATACCCATGATATGAACTCTGTTATGGGAATTGGAGAAAATATTATATTCTTGAATAAAGGGCATCTTAGTTGGGCTGGAACTAAAGATGATATTTTTGATTCTAAGGATGACGCTTTTAATGAATTTGTATTTGCTTCAGATATGATGAAGGAGGTTAAAATGTATATAAACAATACAAAATAAACGGTTATAATCCTATTCATCAATATATTACAGATTCAAGGATAATATATTTTAATAATAATAAGAAATATTATCACAATTATATTTGCTAAGATATATTTTTTTACTATCTTTGCACTGCCTAAAACAAAGAGGATTTGGTTCCTTGGCCGAGTGGTTAGGCACCGGTCTGCAAAACCGTTTACAGCAGTTCGAATCTGCTAGGAACCTCAAAAAAAGTTCTGAGTTTTAACTCAGAACTTTTTTATTTATATTCCCAAACGATCTATTTTGCAGACAAGATTTCCAGGCAACTCTTTTCAAAGAGTTTTCCATACTATTGACATAGAATGAGTTGCAGAATACTCTCTATCTGTTTTAATAACTTATTATTAACGTCTAAATCTCTTAGTATTACTTTGTAAACTATCCAATATTTTATCTGCATCTTCTTTTGAGAAACCTAACTCGACGGCTTTATCAAGATCTTTAATTGCAGACTCTCTATCAAACTGACTCCATCCTACTTTAGCCCGTAATACATATATAAGAGGATCATCCTTTTTAAGTTCTAATGCTTTTTTTATATCTTCTCGAGCCTTTGACATCTTACCTATATAGTAATATGACTCTGCTCTTCCAAAATATGCATCGTAATCTTTATCATTCAACTTTATAATCTTTGTATAAATTCCAACTGACTCGTCGTAGTAATTTCTATACTTCATTAAGGCAGCAAAACCCATATAAGCATCACGACTATTAGGGTCTAATTTCAAGAGAGTTTCAAAATCATATCGGGCAGAAAGTGTATCTCTTTTCTGTAAATATACCAAACCTCTCTCATACAACGCCTCCGACTCCTTACTATCCAATGCTATTACACGAGAATAATCCGATACTGCCTTATCCAGACTATCGATAGCAGCATATAGTGAGGCTCTGTTTTTTAATATTGCGACCGAACGAGGTGTAATCATTAAAGCATTAGTATATGATTTTATTGCCTCTGCGTTTTTACCCATATATCTTTGAACTGTTCCCAAATTTGATAGCAACAACGAATTTTGAATATTAGAGGGATCTTGTTTAAGTGCATCCAATATATACAACTCTGCACAAGACCAATCCTCTTTCTCAATACACTCAAACGATTTCTCAACTAAGTTGTTATAATCTTGAGCGAATAAGATAGTTACTGAGAGAAATAGAACTATTATAAATATTAATCTTTTCATATCAACTGCTAATATATATATTTTTATTGAGCCTAAAAATTATTTATTAATTTTTATAGGTTAAAAATTATTTTTTAGAATAAGTTTTTATATCTTTACAGATTACAAAGTGTATGCTTTTTTATTAATTGGCGTATTTTGCAACAACAAATACTATATTAATTGATATATAAGCAATTAACCACCTCTCTTTAAAAAAAAGAACTAAGGCGGATTATGAAATGAGATACAGATCATTTCATTTTGGAAAGAAAAAATAAATAAAAAACATATATAAATGACAAGCAAATGGAACTACTTACCTCTTACAAAAGAACAAGAGCAAATAAAGGAGAGCCTTCAAAGCGACATTGGGGTATCTTCAGTTATTTGCGAATTATTGGTTCAACGAGGGGTAAAAAACAAAGAAGAGGCAAAAAAATTCTTCTCTCCACAATTATCTGACCTACACGATCCGTATCTTATGGACGGAATGAGAGAGGCTGTAGATAGACTGAATTATGCTATTGGACAAAAAGAGGGAATATTAATTTTTGGTGATTACGATGTTGATGGCACAACTGCTGTGGCTTTAGTATATAAGTATCTAAAACCATATTGCTTTAACATTGAATATTATATACCTGACAGATACGAAGAGGGGTATGGTATATCAAAAAAGTGCATCAACTATGCTTATGAAAAAGGTATTAAACTAATAATCACCTTAGATTGCGGAATAAAAGCAATTGACAAAGTAGAATATGCTAAAAGCAAAGGCATTGATTTCATTATATGTGACCATCATGTCCCCGACAATGAATTACCTGATGCTACTGCTATTTTAAATCCTAAATTAGAAAATTCTAATTACCCATTCTCCGAACTTTCAGGTTGTGGAGTAGGTTTTAAATTTATGCAGGGATTTGCTAAAGACAATGGAATTGATGAATCTTCGCTATATCCCCTACTCGATTTTGTTGCACTTAGTATTGCTTCAGATATTGTACCAATAACTGGAGAAAACAGAATTCTTGCATACCACGGGCTTAAGAGATTAAACGAAAAGCCAAGTCATGGATTGAAAGGTATTATAAATATCTGCGGTCTACAAAACAAACAGATAAATACCTCAGATATAGTTTTCAAGATTGGACCAAGAATTAATGCCTCTGGGCGAATGGAGCAAGGGAAAGAGGCCGTTGATCTGCTTTTATCAACAGATTTTGAAGCAGCAAAGGAACGTAGCAAAAATATCAACCAATATAATGAGGAGAGAAAAGCCCTTGATAAAACTATAACCGAAGAGGCTAATGATATTCTTTCAAAAAAAGAAAATTTTGAGCAACAAAAATCTATTGTTATCTACAATCGCGAATGGAAGCGGGGAATTATTGGTATTGTGGCTTCAAGATTGACAGAAATATATTATAAACCCGCCGTTGTTCTTGCTTTCTCTAATGGCATTGTTACAGGTTCTGCACGATCAGTTCAGGGTTTTGATATTTACAAGGCTATTGAATCGTGTCGCGATTTATTAGAGAGTTTTGGAGGACACACATATGCTGCCGGGCTATCGCTAAAAGAAGAGAACATACCTACTTTTGTTGAGCGTTTTGAGGCATACGTTAAAGAGAATATTGAAAAACGCCAAACTGTTCCTCAAATTGATATTGACGCTATTTTGACCTTTAAAGATATTACTCTTGAGTTACACAAACAATTAATGGATCTTGCTCCTTTTGGTCCAGGTAATCCAAAACCTGTTTTTGCAACACACGATGTAAGAGACTACCAAGACAGCAAATTGGTTGGAAAAGATGGCAAACACATAAAGCTGGAGATGATTGATGATAGTTCGGCAAATATCCTGAACGGTATTGCATTTGATCAACAAGAGCATTATGAGTATATAAAATCAAACAGTCCTTTTGATATATGCTACACTATTGAAGAGATGAAATACAATTTAAGAGGATACGGAATAGGTAGTATTCGCAACCAACTTCAATTAGCAGTAAAAGATATCAATAGCGATAAATAGAATTTTTACCACAAACAAATAAAGAGACTTAATTTAAAATTAAGTCTCTTTATTTATTATTAAAAACTTATTATTCTTCAGTTTTAACAAACTCAGTTATTCCTGCATTTATTACTATATTATACCAATCAACAATACGTTTAATATCATTTGGATATACTCTTTCTCTATCATAATCAGGAATTACACTCTCAACATATTTGCGATACTCCTCTGCTGATGCTGATTTTGATATTTCTATTGCTTTACCTGACTCTTTCTCTTTTATAGTCTCAAAGACCTCTGATAATGGGCGATCTTCACCTTCAGTATATATTGATATATCTCCTAATGATATTATCTTATCGTGAGCATACGCAGGCATTCTTTTTCCTGTAACAAGTGATTCCACAACAAGCATTCCCTTTGCTTGAGATACTAATTTATATAATCCAGGTTTCCCAGATATAGATAAAACGTCTTTTAACATAGTTATTAGATTTAATAAATATCTATAATATTTTGTTTTTTACTCTTGCGAAGATACAAAAATTAAATATAACTCAATATATATTTAGGTTATTTTTAATTTGTTTTAACAATGATACTTTCCCACTATTATCAATAATACAATCCGATTTTGCAATTACCTCATCGTCTGACATTTGAGAGTTAATACGAGCCATAACTTCTTGTTTTGAGATAGCATTACGCATCATTACTCGTTCTACTCTTATATTCTTATCAGCACAGACACACCAAACCTCATCAACATCTTCATTCAAACCTGACTCAAATAATATAGCAGATTCAATAAAAACTATATCTGAAGTTTGTTTTTGTCTCCACTCTGCAAAATGAATACGAACTTGTGGATGAACTATTGAGTTCACTTTCTCTCTATTCTCTTCAGAAGAGAAGATATATGATGAGAGAAGAGGTTTATTTATTATATCTCCAACATATACATCATCTCCTATGAGTGTTTTCAATTCTGATTTAATGACTGGAGATGTAATCATTAACTGCTTGGCTTGACTGTCAGAATCATACACAGGATATTTTAATATCTTCAATATTGTAGATACTACACTTTTTCCGCTTCCTATTCCTCCTGTTATTCCTACTGTCTTCATTATTTATTAATAGGTTCTTCAGACAACTCTTTTTTTTCAATTATATATTCAACACTATCTGGGGCTATAGAGAGTTGCTCTACATAATCGGGATATTTTGATAGTACCAATGGCAATTTTTGCATATTGTATTTATAGTGTTTATAGTCTATATCAAGCCTAAATTTAGAGTTATCTGTCTCGTTGTATTTTGACATAGGCACCATCACCTTCACTTCTGCTTTTGCAGGAAAGGTTATTACCGAAACATTATCTGGAAAATTTTTATGTATTATGGGCAATGACAATGTTTTAGGTATTAAATTCTCTATTGGCACTTTGACTATAACCTCTTCTGGTTCTATTTTAACTCCATAGATATCTTTTAATTTTACATTTACCGATTTTGTCTCTGACAAATTATTTAATACCAAAAGTTCTGTCTCTATTTCTGAGACAGATGTTATAATGGATGAATCGGCATATATTGTTACTTCTGATGGCGACAATTCAACATCATCTTTTTGTATACAATTATGTGATATTGTTATATTAGAGTTTAATTTAACTGGAACTTTTACTCCCTCTTTATTGGCATAGACCAATACCAACGAATCAGAATAAAGATTTACAAGTTCTGTTGAAGATTTTAATCCATCACTTATGGTTGCCTTTAGTTTATCTCGGGATATAACCACTCTTCCTTTTTTAGAAGAGAAGTTTGACATATCTATCTTTATTGGATTATTTCTACGTAAAGAATAATTCAACAGATTCATTCCCTTGTCTCGCAATTGAACATCTACATATTGTGGGGGAAGTTTAGCAAATATCATATCTTTTGGAATATTTGCATACTCCAACGGCAATGATATATTAACTATCTCTTTATTATTTAATGATTGTAAAAACCAAAACATAGTAGAGATTAGCAAGAAAAGAATATATATAAAAAACTGTTTGTTTCCAATCTTCTTTAATGATGCAAAAAAGACCTTAAGGATTGAAAAAAAAGCCGATATGGAATTAAAAAATTCTTTCATTATTATTTTGGTTTTGTAATAATATGAAAAAAAATAGGGTTTTCGCTATAACGTTGTTATATCGAAAACCCTATAAATTTAGTACCGTTTACTATTTTTGAGGTTGCTCTGATGCTTCTGGAGCTGTTGCATATATTGATGATTTCTCAACAGTTATATTCATTCCGTCTGCAATTTCCAATACTACTGTATTCTCTTTTACATTTTTTATTTTTCCATGAATACCTCCTGCTGTAATTACTTTATCTCCTTGTTTTAGTGAATCACGGAATTTCTTTATCTCTTTTTGACGTTTTGATTGAGGACGTATCATAAAGAAATAGAATATTGCAACCAATGCTACAATAAATACAATATTTCCCCAACCTGCACCTTGTGCTTGCTCTTGTAATAAAATTGACAAAATTGTACTCATAATCTATAATTTTAATTTGTTCTTATTTTTATAATGTTCTAAATTAATAAAAGTTTCTCAATCTTTATTTATTTTACCCTCTTTTTTTAATTTTTTTATGATTGCATCCAATACTCCGTTAATAAATGTGGCACTTTTATCAGAACTATACGATTTTGCCAACTCTATATATTCACTTAATGTTACATTTACTGGAATTGATGGAAACATTCTAACCTCTGTTAATGCCATACACATTATAACAAAATCCATATTTGCAATTCTATCTGCTTCCCAGTTTTTTGCAGCACTTGAAATATGCTTTACATTGGCATCAAAATCAAGAATTGTATGACTTAACAATTTACCTGGGAAATCAGAATCTGCTTCGGCATCAAAAGAATCAATAATTTTTGTTTCTTCTGTTGAGTCTTCTTTAAATGATTTGATTGTTTTTAAAACAAATGTAATAATTATATCAATATCGTTATTCCAATAGAGAGATTCCCCTTCTAATACTTCATCTATTTCAGGCTCATCTGCCCAACCTTTAAGAATTTTCTTCCAAAAATTTTTATCAGCCTCATAAGAGTCTTCTTGCTCTAAATAATTGGCATATACATCACCTGATAATATTGAATCGAGCAATGATTTTACCAAACGAGGATTAAGGACAGTATTAACTTCAGGATTTTTCTCAAGATATTCATTTATTTGAATATTTTCAGATAGTTGCTTTGCCAATCTGTTATTTGACAATCGCCAATTTATATCTTTGTCTGCAACAGGATTAATATATCTACCTCTTAATCTTTCAATTCTTTCATTCTGCTCATCTGTTAATTTCACAATCAACTGCAACAAAAGAATATACAAGTCGTATGTTTTTTTGATACTATGAACATACTCCATCTCTGACTGAGCAATTGTTTTATCTCTATCAATAAATGCAGAAAATACTATTTGAAGTATTTTGTTACGTATTAATACACGATTAGTCATCTCTTAGTCTTATTAATTATAATTAGCCTTTCTCCAAAGGTTGTGCAAAGATACTAAATTTTTGCGAAATAGAGAATGATTATACATACTCTTCTTTTATAAACAAATCAAACATAAGAAGATTTGAACATCATTAGGTTAAAATATTAATTTTTGTTAATTTACAAAATAAAAGATAATAAAGGTTGTTTTTTAAATATTTTAAATATTATATTTGCATTATAACATTTTTTAAGTACATAAAGTATGGATAGTAAGTCAGTCAATGAGCAAGTTTTTGAAAAAGAGATGCTGTTTTCAAAAATTATTAAAGCAGGGAGTAGAGTTTACTACATTGATGTAAAAAGGAGTAAGAAAGAAGATTACTACATTACAATTACTGAGAGTAAAAGAGTTTCATCAAAGGATGAAGTTGTTCCAAGATACGAAAAGCATAAACTATTCTTATATAAAGAGGATTTTGAGAAATTCAAAGATGCTCTTAATGAAGCAATTGACTTTACTGACAAAGAGTAAATCTTTTTTATAGCAATAAACATTTGCCAAGTATTTAATATTAGAGTTGGTTAAATCTCCTCTTTTAAATACTTGGTTGTATATGTTGAATATGTATTACAAATATCTTTTGGTGTTCCAGCACATAGTATTTCACCTCCACCTACGCCTCCTTCGGGTCCCATATCTATAATATAATCAGCCGATTTTATTATATCAAGATTGTGCTCAATTACTAAAATTGTATTCCCCTTATCAGCAAGTTTATTTAAGACATTCAACAAAACTCTTATATCTTCAAAATGTAGTCCTGTTGTTGGCTCATCTAACAGATACAAAGTGTTACCTGTGTCTCTTTTTGATAGTTCAAATGCTAATTTGACTCTCTGGCTCTCTCCTCCTGACAATGTTGTTGAGGGCTGACCTAATTTGATATATCCTAAACCAACATCTTGAAGGACTTTTATTTTATTTAGAATAGTTGGAACATTCTCGAAAAACTCAACTGCTCTGTTTATTGTCATATCTAATATATCGGCAATGGTTTTTCCTTTATATCTCACCTCTAAGGTTTCATTATTATAGCGCTTTCCATGACACACATCACACAAAACCATAACATCTGGAAGAAAATTCATCTCAATATTTTTATATCCATTTCCTCCACACGCTTCACATCTTCCTCCAGATATATTAAATGAAAAACGTCCCGATTTATATCCTCTTATTTTTGATTCTGGAAGTTCGGCAAATAAACTTCTTATATCTGAGAATACATTCGTATAGGTCGCTGGAGTTGAACGGGGCGTACGACCTAAGGGTGATTGATCAATTGTAACAAGTTTATCAATATGTTCTATTCCTTCAATTCTTGTATATGGCAAGGGGGCCTTTATGGAGCGATACATTTGAGAACTTATAATTGGTTGGAGAGTTGAATTTATTAGCGAAGATTTTCCGCTACCTGAAACCCCTGTTATACATATAAATTTCCCTAATGGTAATTCTAAGTTTACATTTTTTAGATTATTTCCTTTTGCTCCTATAAGTTTTATATACTTACCATTACCTTCTCTATATTTTTTTTGAGGATAAATTTTTCGTGTCCCGTTCAAATATTCTGCTGTTATGGTATTTGATTGCAGCATCTCCTCTGGTGTACCCGCAAATACAACTTCACCTCCTTTGCGGCCTGCTCCTGGCCCTAAGTCTATTATATAATCTGCCGCAAGCATCATATCTTTATCATGCTCCACAACAATTATAGTATTTCCGATGTCTCTTAGTTTTTTTAAAGATTCTATTAGTTTTATATTATCTCTTTGATGAAGACCTATACTGGGTTCATCTAAGATATAAAGAACATTAACAAGACGTGTTCCTATTTGAGTTGCCAATCTTATACGTTGACTCTCGCCTCCAGAAAGTGAGACAGAGGTCCTATTTAGGCTCAAATATGACAATCCTACATCTATCAAAAATTTCAAACGATTTTTTATCTCTTTGATAATCTCATTAGAGATTGATTTTTGTTTATCAGTTAATTGTGGTTCTATTTCATCAAACCATTGATACAAAGAGTTTATATCCATATTTGCCAACTCGGCAATATTCTTTCCTGCAAATCTATAATGCAATGCCTCTTTGTTTAATCTCATTCCCTTACACTCTTCACATTGAACAACCGAGACATATTGTCCTGCCCATTTTTGAGCTTGCGATGAAGCCTCTGAAGAGTTTTGAATCTCAATATACTTTACTATTCCCTCGTATGGTGTAAAAAAACTGGATGATGCTCCTAATACATGGTCTTTTATTACCAAACGTTCTGTTGTCCCATTCAGAATTTCATCCATAGCCTCATCAGGAATATCTTTTATAGGCGTTTTAATTGTCACTCCATACTTTTCACAAATTGCCTCAATTTGCCAAAATACCAGACTGTTTTTATACTTTCCAAGAGCCTCTATTCCGCCTTGATGTATTGAGAGATTTGTATCGGGAATAATCTTTTCTCGGTCTATAATATTTACATATCCTAAACCTTTACAACACGGACAGGCTCCATTTGGAGAGTTGAATGAGAAATTGTGAGGAGCAGGTTCTGAGTATGAAAGTCCTGTTTTAGGATCCATCAGCATTCTGCTATAATGACACACTTCATCGGTATCAACATCTAATATCATTATCAAACCTTCGCCTCGCTTCATTGCATTTCGCAAACTCTCTCTCAATCTTCTTTCATCAGTTGCTGCAACTCTCAGTCTATCAATAACAAGTTCTATGCTATGATTCTTATATCTGTCAAGTTTTAATCCAGGTAATATTTCACGGATTTCTCCATCAATTCTGACATTTAAATAACCTTTCTTCCTTACCTGCTCAAAAAGTTCTTTATAATGGCCTTTTCTATTACGCACCAATGGTGCCAATATCATTATTTTTTTATTTTCATATTTTTCAAGTACCAAGGAGATTATCTGTTCTTCGCCATATTTTACCATTTTCTCTCCCGATAAATATGAATACGCCTCTCCTGCTCTTGCAAATAGCAATCGCATAAAGTCATACACCTCTGTTGTGGTTCCAACTGTTGAACGGGGATTTTTATTTGTTGTTTTTTGTTCTATTGCAATTACTGGCGACAGACCTGTTATTTTATCAACATCAGGACGTTCTAAAGCACCCAAGAAGTTTCGTGCATACGATGAAAATGTTTCGATATATCGTCGTTGTCCTTCGGCATATATAGTATCAAAGGCTAACGATGATTTTCCACTTCCACTCAAACCAGTTATTACAGTTAAACTATTTCGTGGAATTGTTACATCAATATTTTTTAAATTATTTACTCTTGCCCCTATTACCTCTACGCTACCTTTCGACATATATATAAGCAATTTTTAGTTCTACTCTTCGTATGTATCTTTACCTCTCAATATGTTTATATGTCCTTTCAACTTATAATCTTTATTATCTGAGCCTTTTGCCTGAATTACATAGAAATATACTCCAGATGGCACATATTTCCCTTTATATTTTCCGTCCCAGCCTATTGACGGATCGTTGAAATCGAACATTTTAACTCCCCACCTATCAAAAATTGCACATTTAAATTCAACAATGGATTTGTATGCAACTTTCCACTCATCATTTACACCTGGTGATACTCCAGGAGAAAAAGCATTGGGAGCATCTATAAATGAATCGTTAACGACTATTGTATATGTTATATCTTTACTACACACTCCATTCTCTGCATGTAACCTCACATATGTTGTTCCTGCATCTTTAAAGGTGTAATTAAGAGTTTGATCAAGATAGGTTGCATATATTACAGGAGATTCATCCTCTGGACCGATAGCACTCTTAAAAAATTGCCAACAAAAATAGTTATCCTCATTTACGAATGCTTCAAATTCCATTTCAACTGGTGCTGAACCGCCATAAGCCTCTCCTTCAACATCTTCATAAATCTCATTTGTTGCTTCTCTTTCAGTTTGCGTAACAACTGCCTCCAAAAATATTGACTTTGGAGTATATTCTTCATCTGTTGATATCTCTTTTATAGGATTTCCCCATGCTGTTGGAATATCATCTATTAAGGTTATAAATGTTGTTTCATATGGAGATTCTACAACCAATTTATCATCTAATGAAGGCTCTCCTGCTATTTCTACTTCTACTGAAGTCTCAAGACTCTCCTCCTCTTCATTCCAAAGCCATGTATTAAATTTTACTTTACGAGGAATAGTCCTGGGCACGCCATCTTTTGTATAATATGCGATTGTTAATCCCTCTCCTATAATCCTTACGTTATCACAAATATTAGTATATGTGTAATCACATTCAAGAGAAGAGACTTGTTTGTATGCAGATACCCAAAAACGATATACATCAAGTCCTTGTTCTATAATATATCCACAATCTTTATCTCCTCCCGTAAATGTTAGAACTCTTCCTTGTTGTTGTGCTGTTGCTATCTTATTTTTATAGGTATCTCCCATAGTTCCAAAAGAATACAAATTCATAGGCTCATCACGATCAGAAGTAAACACGAACGCCAAAGGTATATCCTTAGGCACCACATAGCATCCCATATTTAAACCTGTTGATGATTTGGGTTCATATTTATATGAGTTACCATTATTCACAACCAACGCAGATTGCGAAAATGCAGGAATGGCAAATAATATACCTATAATTGTAAATATAATTTTTCTCATTAGAATATACTATATAATATTTATTGCGAAGATACAATTTTAAAATAACATTTTTATTGCAATCTATATAAAAATACAAACACAAGATATGTTTTTATCCTTTTTATAAATTATTTAAATATTGGTTCTTATCATTAAAAAACTACAAACAAATTTAACTTTTTTATTTTATAATGGATTTTATGAGTATTGTTTATACTAAACGAAAAGATTATTAAAATATTACAAGTTGCAATAATAAGGTTTTTTTCATAACTTCGCACCTTGTAATGATATACTTAATTATAATATCCGCTTTATGAAACATTTTGGCAAAATATTAACAATAGTCATATTTACACTATCCTTAGTCTTTAATACAGAAGCCACCGAAGGATACAAAAAAACTATAATAAACGGAACTGAATGCTACATATATTATGTTCAACCTGGTGAGGGATTTTATAGTATTGGCAGAAAATTTGGCGTAACTCGTGATGAGGTGGTTAAATTTAACCCAACAACAAAAAATGGATTAAACAAAGGGGCGAAACTATATATTCCCACAATAACACAAACAAATAGCGATAGTAGTCAAAGTGGTGTATTGCCTACAACTCACATAGTGAAAGCAGGAGAAAGCCTTTATGCTATTTCAAAGAGATACAATATTTCAATTAATGAGATAAAAACTTTGAATAATTTAAACTCAAACTCAATTAAGGTTGGACAAGTATTAATTGTTAGCAACACTAATCCTCAAAAACAAGAAGAGTATCAGCAATCGACAGTTAAAGAGGAAGAAGGTATTA
>JAFQBL010000003.1 GCA_017416695.1 Bacteroidales bacterium
TCCATCCTAGTAACCCTAGTAACCTTTCTCCACTAAAAAAACTCTTAAAAAATGTATATAATCAAACAAAAGCATTACCTTTGTAGGTTGAAAATTAGAAGTTTACCTTAATTGCTTTAAAAAAAACAGAAGAGGATGTCGACTATTTATTAACACTTATATCTGACTTATAATCAGTATATTATGCTGTTAAGTGTAAAATAAATGATTACTTAGAGGAAAATAGAATAGAAGAAAAAAAATAAACACTATACAAAAACATAAACTATGAAAAAACAGACAATTTTAGGAGTATTACTCCTTTTTGTTATGTTTTGTTTCAATGCCAAAGCGGAAGTAATAACCGTTGAAGGAGCAAGTGAAATAGCAAACGCATTCTTCACACAGAGTGCAAGGTCACAAAAAACACAATTAAAAAGTGCAACGCAGTTGGAGTATGCGTGGGATAGCAACTCTCTAACACAATCGGGCAGTTCAATGCTTAAGAGTGTAGAAGAAGATCCAACGTTTTATGTGTTCAACAATCCTGATGGGGAGGGCTTCGTAATTGTATCGGGCGACAGCAATACCCGCAGTATCATTGGATACTCCTTTGAGGGAAATATTTCTGCTCCCGATGAAATTCCCTCGCCAATGCAAGACTACCTTTCGTGTATAGATGCAGAGGTAAAATATGTACGTGAGAATATAACATCAACAGGCAATAATCTCAAAAATTACAATGAGAATATCGCTGGAACACCCATTGTTGAGATAGAAACAGCCAAATGGGGTCAAGGAGCACCATTTAATAAATTTTGTAAAACATATACTGGAGTATCTGAGGCGCAAACAGGATGCGTTCCAACAGCCTTTGCAATAGTAATGCGACATCACCAATGGCCATCACACGGAAATGGTACATTAACTTGGTATTATGATGGAGATGGAGATGAAGCAACATACGATCCTATAGAAGAATTAACAGACCTATCCGCTCGTAATTATGATTGGGGAAATATGCCTTTATCATTTTCTTCTTATACAGAAGAGCAAGCAACTCAGGTTGCGACAATTATGTCTGATTTAGGTAAAGCATTCGGTGTATCATATAGTACGAGTAACGATGGAACATCCGTTTCTGATCCAGGAAGCACTCAATTGATGAATAAATATTTTAATTATTCTAATGTAACAGTCTCTTCATTAAGATATGGTGATGATATAGATTCATGGATTCAACAACTAAAAGGAAGTTTGGCAAACAATAATCCAGTCCCTTATGCGGCATATAATAGTGTTACTGGTAGCAGACACATGTTTGTTGTTGATGGTTATACCGATACAGGTTACTTCCACTTTAATTGGGGTTGGAGTGGATCGGATAATGGATGGTATCAATTGACTACTATGACTCCTGGAGGTTATAATTATTCATATGGTAATGATACCGACAAACAAGTACATCGTGCGTATATCAACTTTAAACCCAACAAGCAAGTAACAGTTTCAGTAAACGTTGACCCTTCAGAAGCAGGAACCATAACAATTGATGGAGAGAGCGTAGCATCAAAAGAGGTAGAAGCAGGCTCAACAGTTACTTTGCAAGCAACAGGAGATAACTTCTATGGTTGGCTGGTTAACGGAGAAGTAGTGAGTACCGAAAATCCCTATTCGGCAACAATCAATTCTGGTATAACCTATACAGCAAAATTTGCAACGTCAGCCGATTTGTACTTGCAGGCGGCACTTGTATCCGAAGGTGGAGATTATGAGTTAGATGAAGTAAATGAACCTACTGCAAGTACATATACAATAACAGAAGGAGTAAGTATTGAGTTAAATGCCAATACACAAAGAGGATATAGTTTTTTGGGATGGTATGATGCTGAAGAAAACTTAATAGATTCAGAAACCCCTACAACAATAAATATAACATCTCAAATATTTGCAAATCCATATATTTCTGCAAAATATTCACAACTCTCACCAATACAACCCACAGTAGTATCATCTAACTCCGATATGGGTTCTGCTTCGTATAGTATTACAGCAGGAACACAAGAGTTATATGTAGGAGAGGAAATAACACTTGTTGCAACTCCAAAATCAGGATATATGTTTACAGGTTGGAGTGATGGAACATCAACCATAAGCACAAGTAAAACATATACAGTAGCAGTTGAAGAGGGTAAAACATATACTGCAAACTTTGCATTATCAGGAGCTGATTATACAGTAAGTTATAATACAGGAACTTTTGTGGAAACAGATATGTCAAGAAGAAGTACTTGGACATATACTACAACTGATACAAATCCTGTTCCTTTACAAATAACTACTACAAGTGGTACAACTGAGGTACTTGGTATGAATTCTACATCAAATAGATACTATGCCTCTACGTTTGACAAAGATGGAACAACAGGTTATAATACAATAACTTATACACTGTCTGTACCCGAAGGATATATAATAACAGGTTATGAAATGACATATTGCCTTGGTAGCTCTTCGTATAATGGGCAAGTTACAGTTTCAAATGCAACAAGTACAAATACCCCAACAGACACCTCAGACCAAACTTTGGTAGCAACTAACTTAACCGAACAAACAACATCATTTACAGTATCAGCATCTCAAACAGGTCAACAATATATAGGTTTCTCAAGTTTTATTGTTTCGGTATTAAGTACTGGTGGTAGCGAAGGAGGAGGAGAGGTAACCCCCACCAAATACACCATAACAGTATCAGCATCACCGGCTGAGGGAGGAACAGCAACAGTTGCAGTGGGAACAGGAGAAGCATCTTCATCTGTAACAGTAGATGCAGAAACAAATGTAACAATTACCGCTACTCCTGCAGAAGGATATGAGTTTGTAAATTGGACAAATGGAGGCTCTATACTTTCAACCAATACAACAGAAACATATCCCATTAGTGCAAACATAACTTTAACTGCCAACTTCCGTCAAACAGAACAAGGCGGAGGAGAAGAGGAAGTCGCTACTAAACTTGACCGTACAGGATGGACCGTTACTGCTTCATCAGAGGAAGCAAGTGGAGAAGGTGCAGGTAATGGAGTCCCAAGTTGTATAGTTGATGAGTCTTCCTCTACTTATTGGCACTCAAAATGGTACGATGGAGAAGCAACATATCCTCACTGGTTTAAGATTGATATGAAATCAGTAAAAAGTATTGAGGCTTTTGATTATGTTTCAAGAGGAAACACTACGGCAGATGAAGGTCCCAATAATGGTAATATATTAAATTACAAACTCTATGTAAGTGATAAAGATATAGATGTAAATAGTTTGCCTGATCCTGTTAAAACTGGCACATTTGAATATGCATCAAGTGGCTCTATAACATCAAAAACACATAATGTAGAATTAGAAACACCTGTGGTAGGTCGTTATATAATGTTATATGCAACAGGTAATTCTGCAAACAATAGACAGAATGCATCTTGTGTAGATTTCCAAGTTTATGGTAAACCAGCCTATACAGTATCTGCAACAGCATCACCAACTGAAGGAGGATCAGCATCTGTATCAGCAAATGTTATAGGTTCAGGCGAAAGTGTTACCTTCACAGCATCACCAAATACAGGATATAACTTCTTGGGTTGGTATAATGGAGAAAATAAAGTTAGTGAGAGCCTTGAATATACAGCAACTGTAACATCAGATTTATCATTAACTGCAAAATTCGCAAAACAAACATTTACAGTTTCAGCAACACCTGAAGGAACAAACGGAACAGCATCAGTATCTCCAAACGGCACAGTTGAGTATGGTACACAAGTTACATTTACTGCAACAGCAAATCCTGGTTATCGCTTTACAGGTTGGTATCAAAACGGAGAGTTGGTTACAATGGCTAACCCCTATACAATTCAATCGGTAACAGGTAATATTGATTATGTTGCAAACTTTGTAGAGTCGTCAGATGAATTGTTACTGACATTTGCTTGTTTGTCAGACCTTCACGCACAACAAGATCTTATTACAGATGCAAATAATATACAACTTCGAGAGTCGGTAACAAAAACTCTTAACCAAATAAAATCGCAAGAGAATGTCGATTTGATAGTTCTTGGAGGAGACTACACAAGTAATAATGCCATACCTCAAACAAGTTGGGAAACAACAAGAGAGTTGCTTGTAAATGCAACACGCGGAGCATTTAACGGAACTAAAACACCTGTAATATATGTAAACGGAAACCACGATTACGAGGTTGCAAATTATGATTATCCTCCAAGAGATTACAATGCAGGAGAGTACTACGGAACACCAATGAAAACCGATATAGGAGCATTGGCAGCAGAGGATTGTTTCTATGAAACAGCCGATAACGGAACAAACGGAACAGCATTTAGCCTATTGGCAGCATACCACTATGTAGTAAACGGATTTGACTTTGTAGTATTGAATGCAGGTAAGAACCTATTCACATCGGCATCAGATTACTCATATTCAACAGAGTCTGTAGAGTGGTGTAAAACAAAACTTGCCGAGATATATGCAACAGATAAGAATAAAACGGTATTCTTCCTTGTTCACATTCCATTCTCTGATTCAAATAGTTTGAATTCAGGAAAAGGTATGGCATCAAACACTGCCACAACATTATTAAAAACAACATTAGCACAATATCCTAACCTGATAATGTTGTACGGACACGACCATGGTGGCGACACTGCATATATTCGCACAGCAACTGAGCAACGTGTAACAGAGTACGCAACTAATGGCGATGTTTATACAGGAGAGGGTTCAGCAAGTTCATTATACTATATCCAAAACTACAATACAAACAAATATTTAGGATATAACTCATATAACCTTGCAACAACTGATACTCAATCATCAGATGTTACAATAACAACATCAACAGTAACAGATGGAGCATTTGTATTTGATTTATCAACAACATTGACAAATAATACCGGTAATGCAATAAGATATTTACATTGTGGTAGTTCAGGTCGTTTCTCAGGAAATAATGAGAATGGAGCAACAAACCAACAGATAAAAGTCTTTAAGGTCGAAGATCCATCTGCCGCAACATTAACAGCAACACAGGTAACAGAAATTACAAGTGGTGGAACATATATGTTGGTTGCTTCAAATGACGGAACTAACTACTATGCACTAACAAATGAAATAACATATAATACCCAAAATGATAATTCTACTCAACGTATGGTAGGTGCCGCAGTAACTATTACTGACGGAACTATAACTTACGCACCGGGAACAGCATCTGTCCTTTGGAATATTGTTTTAAAACCATCTGCAACAGATAAGAGTTTCTTCTCGTCATTTATGGGATCAATGCGTTACTATGCTAATACAATAGAGGGAGATGACCAATTATCTGAAAGAAAGATAGTACAAGCCCTAATGGTGTATGTATATGCTGATCGTGTTGAATTAAAGATGAAGAACTACGGACAATCAGGAACAATTAATGGAGTAACCGTAAATCAAGATTTAACTCCTTACATTTCATACCGTACAGTAACACACTCTGACTATGCCGTAACTGCAGCACCAACAATCACTTCAACAGGTGATGATGTAAATGCTGAGACTGAGGTTACAGTAACAGTTGATGCACCCGAGTGGCACAACCTATACTATACAATAAACGGAGATACTCCAACAGAGGCATCAACAAAAGTTGATAATGGTCAAATAACATTCACAGCCACAGAGGGTGAGTATGTAGTTAAGGTAGTAGCACAAGAAGGTATCCGTTTAGTCAGCCCTGTTGCAGAGGTAACATATCGAGTAGTTGATACTCATGGAATAACAGTATCTGCAACAGAAGGAGGAACAGCCGATTTCTCAATAAATGAGGAAGAGGGTACTGTAACCCTTACAGCAACAGAACCAACTGAAGGATATTACTTTGTTGGTTGGAGTGTTGGAGAGTCAGCAGAGATTGTTTCTGAAGACTTAACATACACAATCTCTATTGTTGAGAATGCAGCATACAAAGCAAACTATGCAAAACGTACATATACTGTAACAGTAAGAACAAACAATGAAGAGTGGGGAACAGTAAACACAATTGCTAACCCTGTTACTCACGGCGAAACAGTAACTCTAACAGCAGAACCAAAAGATGGTTACCGTTTTGTAAATTGGACAGTTAGTGGAAATCAGGTATCAACCGATGCAGAATATACAACCGATGCAATTACAGCAGATGTTGAGTATATAGCAAACTTTGAGGAGATACCACAAATACAATACTATTCGGTAGTAGCAATTGCAGGAACAGGAGGTTCGGCTACTGCATCTTCAAGTTCAGTTGAGGAGAATACAACAGTAACTCTAACTGCAACACCAGAGAGTGGTTACACATTCCGTAATTGGACAGTTGCTGACGAAGAGGTGTCAACAGAGAACCCTTATGCCCCAACAATCACTGCCAATACTAAATATGTAGCACATTTCGTTCCTGAAAATGCAAATACATTACCAACTGGTTATTGTACAATATCGTCTTTGGTTCCAAGCTGGGGGCATATAACTTCGCATTCACTTGTAAGTTTTGGTGTTAATGTAGGAGGAGCGGTTCAATTGGCGTCTGAAAATGTGCCTTCAAGTGCATTTAACGATTTAACAGGTAGTAAATCAGTAACAGCAAAACAAGGAGATCAGTTGGTGATAACCTTTGTTAATGGAACTTACTCAAACAATGTTTGGGCAGGTTTTGACTGGGATAGAGACGGAGATTGGGATGATGTAGTTGCTGAATATTCCGAACCTGGTCGAACAGGAGGAAGTAACGATGAAGGTTCAATAACTATCACAATTCCTGATGATGCCAAACTTGGTAAATCAAGACTAAGAATTCTTTCAGATGGAGATGTTTCAGGTGACGCTAATGTACCGTTCGATAAATCATCTCCAATGTGTGGAACATATGGTGCAGGAAAGATAGGTTATGCAGGTTCTTACTACGACATAACACTATATGTAGAAGAAGGATATGTATCTGATGTAACATACAATGTAACAGTATCATCGGCAGATGAGAATATGGGTATAGCATCGGCTTCAGCATCTGTTGTTTCAGAAAAAAGGTCGGTAACCCTTACAGCAGAACCAAAAGATGGTTACCGTTTTGTAAATTGGACAAATGAAGGAAATGAAGTATCAACTGATAACCCCTATACAATTCAATCGGTAACAGACAATATTAATTATGTTGCTAACTTTGAGAAATTGCCTACTTATACTGTAACAGCGCGTTCTAACAATGACGCAATGGGAGTTGTAACTCCTTCATCTTCTCAAGTAATATATGGTAATACAGCAACTATTAAAGCAGTAGCAAAACCAAATTATCGTTTTGTAAATTGGACAAAAGGAACAGATGTGGTCTCTACCTCTGCAACATTTACAACACCTATAATTACTGCAAATGCAGAGTATATTGCTAACTTTGAGGCTATGCCAACTGAAGCAGAGAAAATATCAATAGTAGATGCATCAACCAATTTTGCTACTTATCAAAGTTATGTAATAGGCAATATTAAGGATGAAAACTATTCAACTCTATTCTGGAGTGAAGGCGCACAAGAGATAGACAAATATGTAATGGTTGATTTGGGTGCCTTATATAATGTAGAAGATATCAAATTCTATTTTGATTCAGGAGATAAACCTTATGGTGCGGTAGTAGAGATTTCTACTGATAACTCTACTTGGACAGAAGTTTCTACCTTTGTAACTACTGATCTTGGTGCAGATAATACTTATGTATGTGATGCAGAAAAGAAAACAGCACAATATATAAGAATGAGAATTAATGTTGCAGGAAGTAATTGGCTTAAATTAAAAGAGTTTGAGGTGTATGGATTAAAGACAACCACATCTTCTGCGGATATAACAAAAACAACAGCAACTGAAGATGCAACAGTAGAGGTAACAACCGATGCACCAGCAACAATTAAGGTTGGAACAGAAACATACACAACAACTGCCGAAAACTTAACAGCAACAATAACATTGAATGTAACAAGTGCAGAAACTGTTACTATTGAGTCAATAGGAGCCAACATCACGTCAATAGATTGTGGAGAGAATGCCGTACCTACAGAGTTGCCCACAACCATAACGGAAGTAGAGTTGCGTAACGTAAATGCAGGAGAGGTTGAAATTGAAGCACCATTGTTGGAGAAGATAACCGTTGTATCAGATGCCGAAGATAATGTAGCAACAGTAGCCGTAACGTCAGACTTAAGTCAAGGAGTACAAGTAGTAGTAGAGAAAGAGATTAAGACTTCACAACCAGTTGAGGGCAAAGGAACTCCAACTTACTTCAACTTCTTGTCAATGCCATTTGCATTCAATACAGCCGATATCAAATATTGGGATGAAGACAGTTGGGAGACAGCAGAGCCTGAAAACCACATACGTATATTGTTATACAATTTAGAGGAACGAGCAAAGGGTAACTATAATAGTACATGGCGAACACTACAAGCAACCGAGTCAGAAACAATTGCCGCTAATCAAGGATTTGTAATAGTAGGCTCAAACGCAATAGGCAACGAAGGAGCAGGATATAAGATGAAACTACAATTCACATCTGCTGCTGAGGCATACACTCAAAACGGAAATACTAAGAGCGTTGCAACAACTGCTAATGATAACAATGGTAATAGCCACGAGTACGATAAGAACTGGAACATAGTAGGAGTACCTTACCTAACAAGTGCAACAAATCCTGCAACCACAATCTATACAAACAATGGTTACAGTTATGACTATACTGTTCCTGCAGAGGATTGTGAGATAAAACCATACCAGGCATTTATGCTACAAACAACCGAGACATTAGAGTTTACACCTGCCACAACAGCAGCACTAAACATAACAAAAGCCTCAGAGGGAGTATATGCAAGAGCATATATCTCAGTAGATGAGTCATCACCCGCTAAGATAATCTTAAGCGATGAATCATCAGAAAACTTTGTAGTAAACGAAGATGCATGGTACACTGCACCCACATCAAATGCAGTATCTGCTAACTACTTTATAGTAGATGGTTGCCAAGCAGGAGCAACAGTACAACCAGCCGCTAACGAGTTGCCAATGAACGTATATACAGGAGCAGGCACAAGCCACCGTATATCACTAACAGCAACAGACGGTAACTACAATGTATATTTGAAAGATGCCGCAACCGATGAAACAGTATGCTTGAACGATGAAGACTACACCTTCACAGCCACAGCAAAAACAACAATAGCCGATCGCTTCACAGTATCAATGTTAGAGCCAACAGGAATTATTGATGCAGCA
>JAFQBL010000164.1 GCA_017416695.1 Bacteroidales bacterium
ACTTTCATGGGGTAGTTCCAAAAATATTGGTAAAGAGTGGTGATGCTGTAAAGGCGGGAACACCACTTATGTGCGACAAAAATCGCCCAGAGGTAAACTTTGTATCTCCTGTTAGTGGAACAGTTGAGGCAGTAAATCGTGGCGAGCGTCGTAAAGTGTTAGAAATAGTAGTAAAATCAGATGGTAAGTTTGAGAGTGTAGAGTTTGAGAAACTTGATGCAAAGAAAATGGATGCACAAGCAATCAAAGAGACTCTTTTGCAAAGTGGTCTATTTGCATTTATCAAACAACGTCCATATGATGTAATTGCAAATCCAGAGGTCGCACCACGCGACATATTTGTGACAGCATTTGATTCGGCACCATTAGCACCTGAATTTGAGTTTGTTGCTAAAGGAGAGGAGGCTGCACTACAAGCAGGAGTTGATGCACTTGCAAAACTAACAAACGGAAAAGTGTATGTTGGTGTAAATGCAACAAGCCAACTAAAACTTAATGGATGCCAAGTAGTGAAGTTTCAGGGTGCTCACCCAGCAGGAAACGTTGGAGTACAAATTGCAAACATTGCACCAATAAGCAAAGGTGAGGTGGTTTGGACAATCTCAGCATTTGATTTGCTTTTGATTGGACGTCTGTTTACAACAGGCAAACTCGATTTTACTCGCATTATTACCCTTGCTGGTTCAGAGGTTGAGGCTCCTAAATATGTTAAAACTACAATGGGAGCATCAATAGCGTCAGTAATCACTGGTAACGTCAAGAAAGCAGACCACAACCAACGTATAATTTCAGGAAACGTACTTACAGGAACAAAAGTTTCTGCATCAGATTATTTACGTGCCTACTCTTCACAAGTAACAATCATTCCAGAGGGAGACGATTGCAACGAATTTGTAGGATGGGCAACTCCTGGATGTGGTAAATTCAGTGTAAGTCGTACATTTGGTTCGTGGTTGTTTGGAAAGAGCAAAAAGTACAACATCGACGCACGTCTTCGCGGAGGAGAGCGTGGAATTATAATGTCGGGCGAGTACGATAGTGTATTCCCAATGGATATACTACCTGAGTTCTTGGTAAAAGCAGTAATAGCATTCGATATAGATAAGATGGAGAATCTTGGAATCTACGAGGTTGCTCCCGAAGATTTTGCTCTATGTGAGTTTGTTGATACATCAAAACTCCCATTGCAACAAATAATTCGTAACGGATTGGATGCTCTAATGAAAGAGATGAACTAATAAGGAAAATTATTTGCACAGAGTATGGAGAAATTAAGAAAATATATCGACAAGATTAAACCAAATTTCGAACCTGGCGGAAAATATGCAAAACTTCGCTCAGTATTCGAAGGGTTTGAGACATTCCTGTTTGTACCAAACACAACATCAAAATCAGGAGTGCATATTCACGACTCAATCGATAGCAAGAGAACAATGACAGTTGTTATCCTTGCATTAATACCAGCACTATTGTTTGGTATGTATAATGTTGGATACCAACACTATTTGGCAATTGGAGAGTTGGCATCAACAAGTTTCTTTACAATCTTCTTGTATGGATTCTTGGCAGTGTTGCCTAAAATTGTGGTATCGTATGTAGTAGGATTGGGAATAGAGTTTATCTCGGCTCAAATTCGTGGACACGAGATACAAGAGGGATTTTTGGTATCTGGAATGCTGATACCAATGATTGTTCCAGTAGATACCCCATTGTGGATGATTGCAGTAGCAACAGCGTTTGCTGTAATATTCGCAAAAGAGATATTCGGAGGAACAGGTATGAACATCTTTAACGTTGCACTTATAACACGTGCATTCTTGTTCTTTGCATACCCTTCAAAAATGTCGGGAGATAGCGTATTTGTCCGCACATCTGATACATTTGGAATGGGAGCAGGAAACGTAGTTGAAGGTTTCTCAGGAGCAACACCACTTGGACAGTTAGCAACTCAAACATCAGAGAATATTACCCTAAAAACTACTGTGGGAGCAGATATTTCAACATGGGATATGTTCTTGGGATTAATACCAGGCTCAATTGGAGAGACTTCAACACTTGCAATCCTAATTGGTGCCGCAATATTGTTGTTTACAGGAATAGCAAGTTGGAGAATTATGTTGTCAGTATTTGTGGGTGGAATATCAATGGCATTATTGGCAAATGCATTTGCATCTCCAACATATCCAGGTTCGTTCCTAACACCATTTGATCACATCTGTTTGGGAGGCTTTGCCTTTGCTGCAGTATTTATGGCAACTGACCCTGTAACAGGAGCAAGAACAAATGTTGGAAAATATATCTACGGATTCCTTATCGGAGCAATAACAATCATTATTCGTCTATACAACAATGGTTACCCCGAAGGTGCAATGTTGGCAGTACTATTGATGAACGTATTTGCGCCACTAATTGACTACTTTGTTGTTGAGAGCAATGTTAAACGCCGTTTAAAACGAGCAAAGAAAGGAGGAGTTACAAATGAATAAGCAATCAAATGTATATACAGTTATATATGCCTCTGTAATGGTTATTGCAGTTGCTGCAGTATTGGCCTTTGTTGCAATGAGTCTTGCCCCAAAGCAAGAGGAGAATATTCAAGTTGATAAGATGAAGCAAATATTGTCATCAATTGGAGTAGAGACAACAGCCAATAATGTTCAAGCAGAATATAAAAAATATATAACATCATCGTTTGTTTTAAACTCAAACGGAGATAAGGTAGAGGGCGAAGCATTTAATATAAATGTAGCAGCACAAGTAAAACTACCCGATGCTGAACGAAAATTACCTGTATTTGTAGCACAAGTTGATGGTAATGCAACAAAATACATTATACCAATGTATGGAGCAGGATTGTGGGGACCAATATGGGGATATATCTCATTGGATGAAAACGGAAGCACTGTATATGGAGCATACTTTGCACACCAAGGAGAGACTCCAGGATTAGGTGCAGAGATTGATAAACCTGCATTCCGTAACCAATTTATCGGTAAAAACTTCTTCAAAGATGGAGAGTTCAAATCGGTTACAGTTGAGAAGGTTGGACAAAAACCTATGAACGGAGCAGATTATGTAGATGCAATCACAGGAGGTACAATCACAAGTCAAGGAGTTTCGGCAATGATTGGGAACTCGTTTGCACCTTATGAGACATTCTTCAAATCATTAACAAATAATCAGGGAGAATAAGAGTATGTTATCAAAAAAGACAAAAGAGGCATTATTAGGTCCTCTATCAAAAAATAACCCTGTGTTAATACAGGTACTTGGTATATGTTCGGCACTTGCAGTAACCGCTAAATTAGAACCTGCATTTGTAATGGCTATATCGGTAACAGCAGTATTGGCTTTTGCCAATGTTATAATATCGTTGTTGCGTAATACAATACCTAACAGTATTCGTATCATAGTACAGTTAGTTGTAGTAGCAGCATTGGTAATCATTGTTGATCAAGTGCTTAAAGCATACGTTTATGATGTAAGTAAACAGTTGTCAGTGTTTATCGGATTAATCATTACAAACTGTATAATTATGGGACGTCTTGAGGCGTTTGCAATGGGTAATGGTCCATGGGAATCGTTCTTAGATGGCGTTGGAAACGTACTTGGTTACGGATTGGTATTGATAATAATAGCCTTCTTCCGTGAGTTGTTAGGCTCAGGAACACTATTCGGTTATCAAGTAATACCCGATTGTGTATATGAGATTGGGTATGCAAACAATGGTTTGATGATTTTGCCTCCTATGGCATTGATAGTTGCAGGATGTATAATCTGGGCACATCGTTCAATGAATAAAGATTTACAAGAAAAATAATAACTATAAAGATTAGAAAAAAATGGAAACACTAAATCTCTTTATTAAGTCTATCTTTATAGACAATATGGTATTTGCCTACTTCTTGGGAATGTGTTCATATTTGGCAGTATCAAAGAATGTGAAAACATCAATGGGATTAGGTATTGCAGTAACTTTTGTGCTTACTATTACCTTGCCCGTAAACTATTTGCTTGAGAACTATATCCTAAAAGCAGGAGCATTACAATGGTTGGGTGAAGAGTATGCTCAAGTCAATTTAAGTTTCTTATCGTTGATACTATTCATAGCAGTAGTAGCATCAATGGTACAATTACTTGAAATGATAATTGAGAAATATTCACCATCGTTATATAATCAACTTGGAATATTCTTGCCACTAATAGCCGTAAACTGTGCTATATTGGGAGGTTCTTTGTTTATGCAACAAAGAGAGTTTGCATCTGCAGGTGAGGCAACAGTATTTGGATTAGGTTCAGGAATAGGATGGTTGTTGGCAATAGTAGGAATTGCGGCAATACGCGAGAAATTATCATACTCAAATATTCCAGCACCACTTCGCGGAATAGGTATTACTTTCATCGTAACAGGGTTGATGGGAATAGCATTTATGAGTTTCTTGGGAATAAAACTTTAATAACGAACAAATAAAATATTATATATATGCAGTTGACAATTTTTTCAGCAGTTATAATATTCTTGGTAATCATCCTTTTGTTAGTAGCAATCTTATTGGTTGCAAAAGCAAAATTGGTGCAATCAGGAGATGTTACAGTAAATATAAATTCCGAGAGAAAAATAGTAGCACCAGCAGGTTCAAGTTTGCTTAATGTAATGGCAGAGAATAAAATCTTTTTGCCATCGGCATGTGGAGGACAAGGAAACTGCGGTATGTGTAAATGTCAAGTTGAAGAGGGTGGAGGCGAAATACTTCCAACAGAAGTTGGTTTCTTCAATCGCAAACAGATAAAAGAGAACTATCGTTTGGCTTGTCAGGTTAAAGTTAAAAACGATATGGAGGTTAAAATACCTCAAGAGGTACTCGGAATTAAGAAGTGGGAGTGCGAGGTTGTTTCGAACAACAACGTGGCATCATTCATCAAAGAGTTTGTTGTTAAACTACCCGAAGGAGAAACACTTGATTTCAAATCAGGAAGTTATATCCAGATTGATGTGCCTAAATATGAGGCTAAATTTGCCGATATGGACATAGATGAAAAATTCCGTGATGAGTGGGATAAGTTCAAAATGTGGGGACTTGTTTCTAAAAATACCGAAGAGACATACCGTGCATACTCAATGGCTAACCACCCAGCAGAAGGAAACATTGTTATGTTGAACATTCGTATAGCAACACCTCCATTTGATCGTGCAACTGGAACATGGGCTGCAGGAATCAATCCAGGTATCTGTTCATCATACATCTTCTCACGTAAACCAGGCGATAAAGTAACAGTGTCAGGACCTTACGGAGATTTCCATATCTTGGATACTAAACGCGAAATGTTATACATTGGTGGTGGAGCAGGTATGGCACCATTACGTTCACACCTGTTACATCTGTTCCATACATTAAAAACAACTGATCGTAAAATATCATACTGGTATGGAGCACGTTCACGTCGCGAGATATTCTACGAAGAGGATTTCCGTGCAATAGAGCGTGAATTCCCCAACTTCTCATTCCATATAGCATTATCTGATCCACAACCAGAGGATAATTGGACAGGTTACACAGGATTTATTCACCAGGTAATCTACGACAACTATCTTAAGACACACGATGCTCCAGAAGACATTGAGTACTACATGTGTGGTCCTGGTCCTATGGCTAATGCTGTTAAGAAAATGCTTTGGGATTTAGGTGTACCTCGCGAAATGTTGATGTTCGACGACTTTGGAGGATAGATAAATCTTTAATTAGAAATTAGAAATGAGGAATTAGGAATTTAAAATACTAACTCCTCATTTTTATATATGAGAGAGTTTTTTAGTTGTACAGTGCGTTGCACCTTAGTTGTTAGAAACTAATATTCAAATATACGGCAGGTTGTTCAAAAGAGCAACCTGCCGTTGTTTTATATAGCAATAATATTAATTTTAAGTGTAAAATATATTTACGCTATTTTTTTGATATATTTTAAATATTTGCAGAATTTAGCATCTGTTCTATAAAATATCAGAAAAATGAAACATTTAAAATCTATTTTGATAATATTGGCGGTGATGTTTATATTACCAATAATAACAGGTTGTAATAATGATGACAATGATTCAGATTTGGCACCTGAAAATCCATATAACGGACACGAATACGTTGATTTGGGATTGAGTGTAAAATGGGCAACTTGTAACATAGGAGCAACCAAACCCGAAGGTTACGGCCACTACTTTGCGTGGGGCGAGACCTTAAGCAAAACAACCTACGAATGGAGTAACTATAAATGGTGTAATGGAACAGGTGATGTAATGACCAAATACTGTTTAGGTTCAGAGTATGGTCAGGTTGATAATAAAGAGAGCATTGAACTATCAGATGATGCAGCACGAGCAAGTTGGGGAGGCGATTGGCGAATACCCACCGAAACAGAGTTGGAAGAGTTAAGAGTAAAGTGTACATGGGAGTGGACAACTAAAAACGGAGTAAACGGA
>JAFQBL010000165.1 GCA_017416695.1 Bacteroidales bacterium
GTGTGTCAACAAATGCACATTGAACACGAATTAACTCACTACCTTGCGAGAATAGCATATCACCACGACCAATCAATTGGTTTGCACCTGGACAGTCGAGAATTGTGCGAGAGTCAACCATAGCCGAAACTTTAAATGCAATACGGGCAGGGAAGTTGGCTTTAATAACTCCGGTTATAATATTTGTTGATGGACGTTGAGTTGCAATAATCATATGAATACCAACGGCACGAGCCAATTGAGCAATACGGGCAATTGGTAATTCAACCTCTTTTCCTGCTGTCATAATCAAATCACCAAACTCATCCACAATAACCACAATGTATGGCATATAGTAGTGTCCATTAAGAGGAGATAGTTGTCTGGCAATGAATTTAGCATTATACTCTTTGATATTTCTTGCATGAGCCTTTTGTAGCAGAGAGTATCTGTTGTCCATCTCTTTAGTAAGAGATTTAAGAGTGTTTACAACCTTTGGTATATCTGTAATAATAGCCTCCTCTGTTTCAGGATTTTTAGCAAGGAAATGTTTCTCAATATCAGAGTATATATTAAACTCAACTTTTTTAGGGTCAATTAGAACCAGTTTTAGTTGAGATGGATGTTTCTTGTATAATAAAGATGTAATAATTGCATTAAGTCCAACCGATTTACCTTGTCCTGTTGCACCAGCAACCAAAACGTGAGGCATTTTGGCAAGGTCTATCATAAATACTTCGTTAGATATGGTTTTGCCAAGAGCAATAGGAAGTTCATATTTGCTCTCTTGAAATTTGCGTGAAGCAATTACCGAATGCATTGAAACTATCTTAGCATCTTTATTAGGAACCTCAATACCAATTGTTCCTTTACCAGGAATGGGTGCTATAATTCTTATTCCTAATGCTGACAGGCTAAGAGCAATATCGTCTTCAAGATTTCTTATTTTGGCAATTCTTACACCTGCTTCAGGTACAATTTCGTATAGAGTTACAGTTGGTCCTACTGTTGCACTAATTGAAGATATTTTTATCCCATAATTGCCTAATGTCTCAATAATACGTTGTTTATTCGCATTTTGTTCCTCTTTGTCTATCGAAACCTCACCATCATTTTGCTGTTTAAGCAGATCGTAAGTTGGCATTTTATAGTGAGCAAGATCTAATTTAGGATCATATTCCCCCAAGTCAGTAATACTCTTTTTTGTAATATCCTCTTCTTCTCCAACATTAATAGTAAATTCAACCTCGTTGTCTTTATTCTCAAAGTTGGGGCTTATATCTATATTGTCATTGTTATTGTAGTTGTCGTCAATAATGTCAACCTCATTATAATATTCATCACTATTTATATCGTCATCTTGAGTAGAGATAAAGTTTATCTCTTTCACCTCTTCATCGGTAATTTGTTGTATTGGCGAAATAATATCATCATCTTCCTTTAATCTCTTTTTAAAATACTCAAATGAGAATATATTTCTAATTATATCAATTGTGCTGTTAAAAGCAAACAGCAAAATAGTAATTATTACAATAATTAGTACAAATAGAGTTCCTATCCAACCAATATTAGTTTCAAGAAATTTTGTTATAACGTCTCCATGCAAGCCTCCCCAGCGTATAAAACTTGTAGAATAATCTCTAACAAAGAAACTTATAGTAAGTGAAGCCACAATTGCTGTACAACATGCGTATATCGATAATTCTTTAAGAGGCTTTTTATAATTCCCCATATATTTAAGACCTAATAAAAATATTATAGGACAAAAAATATATACAGCCACGCCAATCCATTTATTAATTAGGAGATTTGCAATTAATAATCCCATGTATCCACCCTTGTTTGATACCACCTCTGTGTTTGTTGATGTGTCTAAGGAACTTTCGTCGGCATACCCTGACACTATAAAGGAGGTAAAACTAAAAAGAAGGTATAGAGAAAATATTATTAATGTTATTCCCAAAAAGAATCTTACGCGTTCATTTTGAAAAAATTCTCTAATTTTATTAATAGTATTATTTTTATTTGATTTCTTTCTTGACATAGTTATATGATAGAAGAATTTAAAATTTTATTGTGCTAATTATATATTATGCAAAAATAATCAAAATGAATTATTTTTCCTAAACTGCAAATTTTTTTTGCTATTTTTTCCAGAAGTAAGGAGAGAATAGTATTATAATTGTAAATATCTCTAATCTACCTACAAGCATATTGAATAGAACTATCCACTTTCCAATTTTAGGAAGTGTTGTAAATATGGCATCGGGATTTTCTCCACCAACTCCAACACCACAATTGCTTATACTCGAAATTGCCAGGCCAATACTCTCTTCAATGTTTAATCCTAATAGCGAAAGTGCAACGCAAGTTGCAAGTGTAATAAGAATGTAAAATACAAAGAATGCTAATGCTTTTGATACAATCTCATGTGAAACAATGTTGTTGTTAACCCTTATAGTACGTATAGTGTTGGGATGTATTTGTCTGAAAAATTCGGCAGAAGTATTCTTCATTAGAATTATTGTTCTAATCATTTTTGCTCCACCCGATGTTGAACCAGCACATGCACCACATAACATATACAAACATA
>JAFQBL010000166.1 GCA_017416695.1 Bacteroidales bacterium
CCTGGCGATGCAGTGTGATGATACGAAAACACTTCTTAAAATGACGTTGAATAAAGTATTAGGACGTACTCGCCGTCCAACAAACTATTTTTAATAAACATTATTTATATTATAGGCTACAAGAAAGTGCTCAAACAATATAACTACTCGTTTTGTATGTAATTATAAAGTATTAACTTTGTAAGGCAAAGTTGATGAACTTAGTATCACAATTTTGTGTAATAGAATTTAGAAAAATATTAATACTTTTATAAGATGGAAAATAACTATTATTATGTACCCACACATTCTGCAACAGAGGTGGGAGCGTTAATGAAAAGCGTATATATGTGGATGACTCTTGCATTAGGAGTAACAGGAGTTGTAGCACTATATGTGTCTCAGTCAACAGAATTAATGTATTCGATATTTTCAAACTCAATTTTGTTTTGGGGATTGATTATTGCAGAGTTTGCATTGGTTATGATTATAAGTGCGAGAATACATAAAATGTCGTTCTCAACATCTTTGTTGTTGTTTTTACTATACTCATTAGTAAATGGATTAACTCTCTCGGTAATATTTGCAGTCTATACAAAGGAGTCGGTGGCAACAACATTCTTTGTAACAGCAGGAACATTTGGAGTTATGAGTCTTATCGGATATTTCTCTAAAAAAGATTTATCTAAATTAGGAGGCATATTATTTATGTTGTTAATAGGTTTGATTATTGCAACTGTTGTAAATATATTTTGGGCAAATAGTACAATGTACTGGATTATAACATACGCAGGGGTGTTGATATTCGTAGGTTTGACAATCTACGATACCAATAAAATAAAAGCAATGTTAGAGTATCATCAAGGCGATGAGGTTATAACCCAAAAAATAGCACTATTGGGAGCATTAACACTCTATTTGGATTTTATTAATCTATTTCTGTATCTGTTACGATTATTAGGCGATAGAAAATAGAAGAACAGTGTAATTTTTAAATAAAACATGACGAGAGATAGACAGCGTTGTCTATTTCTCGTTTTTTATAGAATGAAAAAAATGTATCAAAACACAGATAAAATCTTCAAAAAAACCTCTAAAATTTTTGTAATTCAAAATAATGAAGTAACTTTGACCGCTGCATAGTGCATTTTTTTCACTTTTTTTGAATGGTGCATAGTGTAGTTAAATCGTAATTGCTTTCATATGACCAAAATAGAGGTTAGTGCAAGGCATAATTAAACGTGTGGCAACAATAAAAAGAGTGTGGTCACGTTTTATACATACTATATAGAGGATAAAAAAACAGAGAGAACTATCAAATATTTTATTATTAACTTAACAAATTAATTTATTTCTATTATGGCAACTAAAGCTAAAAGATTTAAAGGTATTGAATCTGCCTTTTTGGTAATTTTATGTTGTGCTGTTGTGGCAGTATGTGTATTTATTTTCCTTTTAGGAGATCCTGCTAACTTTACAGACGTAAACGGTGACGGAATTGGAGACTCAGATCTTGGACACCCAGAGAACATGTTGGGAACAATCTTTAAAGGAGGTTTCATCGTACCAGTTCTACAAACATTATTCTTAACAGTTATCGTATTAAGTGTTGAGCGTGCAATCGTTCTTATGAAAGCAATGGGTAAAGGTAAAACTGCAAAATTCGTTGCTGCTATCAAAGAGAAATTGGCTACTAACGATATCAAAGGTGCTCAAGAACTTTGCGACAAACAACAAGGATGCGTTGCTAACGTTGTAACTTCAGTTCTTGTTAAATATGAGCAAATGGAGAACGATACTCGTTTAACTAAAGAGCAAAAACTTGCAGTTATCCAACAAGAGGTTGAGGAGGCTACAGCATTGGAACTTCCTGCACTTAACCAAAACTTGCCTATCATTGCAACTTTGACAACTCTTGGTACTTTGGTCGGACTACTTGGAACCGTTATGGGTATGATCAAATCATTCTCTGCTTTGGCTTCTGACGGTGCTGCTGACTCTGTTGCTCTATCTGCTGGTATTTCTGAGGCACTTATCAACACAGCATTCGGTATCGCAACTGGTGCTTTGGCTGTAATTTCTTACAACTTCTTTACAAGTAAAATTGACAACTTAACATTCGCTATCGACGAAATAGGATTCTCTATCGTTGGAACATACGCGGCTACACACGAGAAATAATCATTTAACATATTAAGAATATGCCAAGAGTAAAAGTAAAAAGAAAGAGTACGCTCATCGATATGACCGCGATGAGTGACGTTACTGTGCTTTTGCTTACATTCTTTATGTTGACCTCAACCTTCGTGCAAAAAGAGCCAGTTCAGGTTTCAACTCCCGATTCAGTATCGGAAATTAAGATTCCTGAGACAGATATTTTGCAAATTTTGATCGACCAAGACGGTAAAATATATATGAGTCTTGATAGACCTGCAGATAAGGAAGCGGTTCTTGGAGATGTTGCAGCACAGTATGGAATTGAATTGACAAATAAAGATATACAATCTTTTAAAGTCCTTCCTACTTTTGGATTCCCTATCAAAGATTTGAAAGAGTTCTTAGCTCTTCAATCACACGAACAAGACAAAGCTCTTAAAGGAGAGGTAATGGGAATCGCTGCTGGTATCCCTTGCGATACAACAAAAAATGCAGAAGGTATTGACGATAAGAATGAAGTTAAGATGTGGGTAAAAAGTGCACGTGCTGCAAATAGCAACTTAAGGATTGCTATCAAGGCTGCTGCAGGAACACCCTATCCTATTATCAGAAACTTAATGACTTCGTTGCAAGATATTCGTGAGAACCGTTATAACCTTATAACTAACCTCAAAAAAATATCTGATGAGGACAGAGTCGTTATTAAATAGAGAATTGTAATATGGCAGAAGTACAACAAAAAGATTCAGGAGACGGCAAAAAAGGTAAGCCTAAAAAAATGCATATCCACGTGGACTTTACCCCCATGGTTGATATGAACATGCTTTTGATTACCTTCTTCATGCTTTGTACAACTTTGAAAAAGCCACAAACCATGGAGATAAGTATGCCATCGAACGATAAGAATATAACAGAAGAGGACCAAACTAAGGTCGCTGCTTCACGTGCTATAACAATCTTACTTGGAGGACAAGATAAAGTTTACTATTATTCAGGTCAACCTGACTATACTGACTATCAAACATTGAACGAAACTACTTTCGCAGCAGATGGATTACGTGCAGTATTGCAAGACAGAAACAGTGAGATAGTAACTCAATTAGAGGACTTGAAGAAAGAGAAGTTAGAGACTGGAATGACCGATGAGGATTTTAATACAAAAGCATCAGAGATTAAAAACGTAAAAACTGCTCCAGTTGTTATGATTAAAGGTTCTGATGAGTCAAATTACAAAAACCTTATCGATGCACTTGACGAGATGCACCTTTGCGGAATTAGCAAATATGCAATCGTAGATATAACAGAGGGAGACCAATTTTTGATTGATAATTATGAATCAAAAGGTGAATTATCAAGCCAAATTGATACGTCTAAATTATAATTAATACCTAAAAAATAAGAACAATGGCAAATATCAGTTCACAAGAATGGTGCGACCTTATTTTTGAAGGTAGAAATAAGGCTTATGGCGCATACGATTTGCGTAAAGATTCACCAAAACGTCACAATATTGCAACATTATCGGTTGTTTTAATTGCCGCTGCAGCGTTCTTCTTGCCTGGATTAATCGGTGATTTGATTGACAAAATCAGACCTGAAGAAGAGGAGGAGATTGTAATGACTCAAGTAACAGAGTTGTCTGACTTGAAAGAGGCAGAGGTTAAGAAAAACGAGGAGTACAAACCTTTGATGGAAACACCTCCCCCACCACCACTAAAAAGTTCTATTAAGTTTACAGCCCCTGTAATTAAAAAGGACGAAGAGGTAAGTGAGGAAGAGGAGATCAAATCTCAAGAGGAGTTGATAGAGTCTAAGGTAACTATCTCTATTGCCGACGTTGAAGGAAATGACGAGGAGAATGGTCAAGACATTGCTGACTTTAAAGAGGCAATTAAACCTGTAGTAGAGGAAGAAGATAATCAAGTACTTGAAGTTGTAGAGCAAATGCCTACATTCCCTGGAGGACAAAAAGCACTTCTTCAATATATCAGTGACAACATTAAATACCCATCAATCGCTCAAGAGAACGGTATTCAAGGAAGGGTAGTTGTTCGCTTCGTTGTTAAGAGAGACGGTTCTGTAGGAGAGGTTCAAGTATTACGTGGAGTTGACGCAACTCTTGATAAAGAGGCAGTTCGCGTTGTAAAATCAATACCTAACTTCATTCCTGGTAAACAAAATGGACATGCAGTTAACGTATGGTTTACACTTCCTGTACAATTTAAACTAATGTAGTATTCAATCTAAAATATGAATGCTTGAAATATCGCACGTTTGTACCGTAAAAGGTACGAACGTGCGGATTTTCAAAAAATAGAGTACTAAAACATATACCTGAACAGGTGTTGTTTTATACAACAAATATCAATAGCATACCGCTAAAATTTATGTATGCTTAAACAAAATAAAAACACTACTTGTTTATAGCAGACAAGGGCGAAGGAAGAAGAAAGTTCAATAAAGAAATTGATAAATCCTGACGCAAATTAAACTCTTGATCTTTTAATTTGTCAAAAAGACAAGAACCCATAATAACTGACGTGCATCGTAAACATTGTAGGTTAGATGCAACTTAAAACAAGAATATAATTTTAAATAATATATGGAGAGTAATAACGAAGAAGTTAAAGAAGAAAAAGTTATAACAATAAATTTAGGTTATATCTTTGGAATAATAATGATTATAGCATATTTCGGTTTTGCATATCTTTTGGTATTTACCGACTTATTTAATAATTTTGCACCTTTAACACGTTATATATTCGCAACAATATTTGTAGTATATGCCATATTTAGAGCATATCGTTTTATAAAATACAGAGGTTACAAAAAGTCGTGAAAATTATGAAGAGAGCAGTTTACATATTATTTGTTGCAGTTCTTGCCCTATTTTCGTGTAGTAACAAAGAGCAAAAAAAGAAGGTATTAGACACACCAACCTCAGGTGTAATCATAATGTCGGCAGATGAGTCATTTGCTCCCATTATTGAGGAGGAGATTGACCTGTTTGAGTTTACCTACCCCAAAGCCAGTATCATACCCATATACACTTCTGAAGTTGAAGTTATGGATTTGCTATTGACAGATAGCGTTAGATTTGCCATAACAACACGCGATTTTTCAATAGAAGAGAAAAATCTTATCAGAAGTAAAAAAATGATACCAGTATCGTTTTGTATAGCAAAAGATGCGATAGCACTTATAATCAACAAGAACAATCCCGATTCAATGTTGACTGTAAAGCAGGTAAAAGATATTCTTACAGGAAAAATAACATCGTGGAAAGAGATAAATCCAAAGTCAAGGTTAAAAGAGTTGTCTCTGACATTTGATAATAAGAACTCAAGTACAGTGCGATACGCTCTTGATTCAATATGTAAAGGAGAGCCTTTGGCCAGCAAAAATATATATGCACAAGGAACAAACGAGAAGGTTATTGACTATGTGGCAGCAACTCCAGGTGCAATTGGAGTTATTGGAGCAAGTTGGATTGGTAACGAGAAGGATTCAACCAATATGAGTTTCTCTGATAAGGTGCGAGTAGTGGCAATGAGTAGAGATGGTGTAGCAACGCCAATAAACTCATATCAACCATATCAGGCATATATAGCATTAGATTACTACCCATTTACCCGACATGTGTATGCCTTGAATACATCATCAAGAACAGGGTTAGTAAGAGGATTTTCAAACTTTTTAGCATCGGACAAGGGACAACTTATAATTTTAAAGGCAGGAATGATGCCAACAACACAGCAAGTTGTAATAAAGCCAGTCAAAATATCGGATTAATATTAATAAGAGATTAAAAAAGAAATATAAATAATAACACAAATAAGAAAGAAGATTATGTTAAAGAAATCAATTTTATTCGTAGCGCTTCTATTTGGTGCAAGTTTAGTTAGCACAGCAGTTGCACAAAACTATGCAGATGGAGTTGAGTATTACAAAGCAGGACAACCTGATCGTGCAAAAATAATCCTTGACAATACATTGCCAGGATTGTCAGCAACCGATAAAGCAGCAGCCCTTTACTATTTAGGAGAGGCAGAGTTTGCTTTAGGAAACAAAGAGGTAGCATCAAAATGCTATAACGAGGGTGTTAAACAAGATGCAGTTTATCCATACAACTACATTGGATTAGGAAAATTGCTTTTAGGAGTAAATGATAAAGAGGCTGAAGCAAACTTTAAAAAAGCAGTAAAATTATCAAAAACTGAAAAAGCGGGAGTAAACACAAACATTGCAAGAGCATACTTTGAAGCAGGAATGCCTCAATATAAAAAGTATGTTGATGCAGCAAATCGTGCAAACCCAGAGTTCGCACCTTTGTATGTTTTACAAGGAGATATAGCATTGAAGAATGGAGATACAGGATTAGCAGCAGGAGAGTATGAGAATGCAATTTACTTTGATGCAAATTGTGTTGAGGCATACGTTAAATATGCTAAGATGCACTATCCAATCAACCCTAAATTTGCTATCTCAAAATTGGAGGCTCTATTGAACCTTAACCAAGCATCAGCAATTGCACAACGCGAGTATGCAGAGGCATTGTTCAATGCAGGACGTTTTACTCAAGCAGTTAAGGCATATGCAACATATATGTCAAATCCTAACCACTTTGCATCAGACCTTTCACGTCACGCAGCATTATTGTTCTTCGATAAAAAATATGAAGAGTCATTAACAATTATCGAGGAGGCTTTGGTTGAAAACCCCAACGATATTTTGTTAAATCGTTTTGCAATGTACAATAACAATGCACTTGAGAACTTTGAACAAGCAGCAGAGTTTGGTGCAAGATATATGAATGATGAGGCAAATGCTGATATATTAACAGCACAAGACTACTCAATATACGGAAATGCACTTAAAAAAGTAAACCGTCCAAAAGAGTATGTTGCATTATTAGAGAAGGCAGTTGCTAAAAATCCTGAGGATGCAACTTTGATAAAAGACTTAAGCGATGCTTACAAAGCAGCAGACGAGATGGTTAAGAGTGCCGATGCAATGGCAAAATATATGGAGTTGGCAGGAGACGAGGTTAAAACTATGGACTACTTCAACTTAGGACGTGCATACTACTCAGCAGCACAAGCAGACACAGTAATGGAAACAAAAGTTGAGTTGTTCAAAAAGGCTGATAATGCATTTGCAGTAGTAGCAGAGCGTGCGCCAGAGGATTATCGTGGAAATATGTGGAGAGCACGTTCTCACTCAGGAATGGACCCAGAGACTGAATTAGGATTGGCAAAACCATTCTATGAGAAAGTAGTTGAAATGTTAGAGGCTAAAGGAGATAAGAGCAATACTATCATAGAGGCTTATCAATATCTTGGATATTACAACTACCTAAAAGAGTATGCTGAGAACCCACAAGGAGCAAAATATATTGAAACTCGCAAATGGTGGGGTAAAATCTTAGAGATAAATCCTGAGCACAGCATTAAAGAGGCAATGAGCCAATTATAGTAGAATGATATAAAAATATACGAAAAGGGAGGAGATTTGTTCAAAAGAGCAATCTCCTCTCTTTTTATGAATAAAAATCCAAATCAAAATATTATCTTCGCAAAGGAGAGTTAAATAACACCCCTTTTGTAGTATAACTTTATTATAGATGAACAATACAATACCCAAAACTATTAATATACGAGGAGAGTTAGTATCGTTAGAGCACCCTCTTGTTATGGGCATATTGAATATTACTCCAGATTCATTTTACGATAAAAGCAGAAATCTTGAATATAATGATGCACTTCAAAGAGCAGAGCAAATTATATCAGAGGGGGCTGATATTATAGATGTGGGAGCATACTCATCGCGTCCGGGAGCAGATGATATATCAGAAGAGGAGGAGATAGAAAGATTAAAAACAGTTTTACCTCAGATTAGGGAAAGATATCCCCAAACAATAATCTCGGTAGATACCTTTCGTAGCAGAGTTGCAAGATATGCTGTTGAAGAGTGTGGAGTTGATATAGTAAACGATATAACAGGAGGGGAGGGTGATGACCAAATGTTTTCAACCATAGCCCACCTAAAGATTCCTTACATATTAATGCATATGCGAGGAACCCCACAAACAATGCAAAATGATACCTCGTACCATAATGTTATGGTTGATATTATAGAGTATTTCTCAAAAAAAATATCGGAGTTGCACCAGTTGGGGGTAAACGATATTATATTGGATCCAGGAATAGGATTTGCAAAAAGTTTAGAACAAAACTATAATATAATAAAAAATCTTGCAGATTTTGCACAATTTAAACTACCTTTGTTGGTGGGTGTCTCTCGAAAGTCTATGATATACAAACTATTTAATACCTCACCACAAGAGGCATTGCCAGGTACTGTAGCATTAAATACTATGGCATTGACTAAGGGAGCAAACATTCTGAGAGTACACGATGTAAGAGAGTGTGTAGAAACAGTACGAATATTTGAATTATCAAAATAATATATGTTTACCTCTATCGGAATAAAAGATATAATAGATATATTCTTGGTATCGATAATACTCTACTATGTATATAGAGTAATGCGAGTATCAGGAACAATAAAGATATTTGGGGGAATAATAGCCTTCATCGTAATATGGATATTGGTCTCTCGAATATTTGAGATGCAACTGCTTGGCTCAATAATGGACAAGTTGGTAAATGTAGGAGTAATAATTCTGGTAATTCTCTTTCAGGATGACATACGTATATTCTTGAGCGAATTAGGCTCGCATAAGAGTTGGAAACGCTTTACAAATTTCTTTAAAGCAAAAAAGAGTGAAACCGATGAAGTGCCTGAATATGTAATGCACATAGTGTATGCGTGTAAAAATATGTCTCAAACCAAGACGGGAGCATTAATTGTAGTAAAACAAGATATGCCATTGGTAAAATATGAAGCAACAGGAGAGAAGATAAATGCCGAGATAGAGTCCCGATTGATTGAGACAATCATCTACAAAGGAACCCCGC
>JAFQBL010000167.1 GCA_017416695.1 Bacteroidales bacterium
GTTATTGGGGGTTATTATTTTAGCGTTTTACCAATTATCCTGTGTAGATAATTCCCTCTTCTGAGTATATACGAACTATATATAATCCGTTTGCCAAGTTGGCTACATTAACGGTTTCTGATGTTCCGTATATTTGAGTTCTTATCATCTCTACTCCACTCATTGATATTATACTTACTTCACTTCCTGAAGGTACTCCGCTACATACTACATAGTTGGTTGCTGGATTTGGATATACTGATACTTGTGAAGCATCAAACTCTTCCTCTACTCCTGTTGCTTCTACCTCAACTCTTACTGGTATGTCATATACCATTCCTTCCATAATTGAAGTACATGCTCCAGGATATGAGTTCCATGCATTATTGTATGCCAAACGTAATATGGTTGTTGCTGCTGGTGCATCTGCGGGGACTGTTATCTCTTGTGTTATATTTATAACTTTATCGTAGTTTGCTATTACGTTTCCTGCAAAACTTGAACTTGAACTTAAATCGCCCCATGTTCCTAATTGCAATAGTGTTCCTGTTGCAGAGAAATCTGAGAATAGTGCTGCTACATTATAACGTAGGTCTTGTTTTACCGATCCTCTACTTCCCAAATCGTTTGCATTTGCTGTTAGCGTAAATGTTTGACCTGGTTTTACTACTATTGTATCGGTTAATACCTGATATACGTCACTTGGCGTTGATGTCCTTGAATATGATATATCTTTATCTGCTCCGCTTGTACTTATTGATTTTACATATGCTTGTCCGCTTGAGTGCATTGAGCCTGATGGTGTACAATATGTTGGGTTATCTTCAATATATACTTCATCTTCTAATTTCAACTTGAAGTCATGAACTTCGCCGTTTACTATTCCTGAACATATATGTTCTATTGGTGAGATCCCTTGCTCATATTTGTCAATTAAGACTCTTACGCGATATGTTCCCAAATCATAGTTGATGGTTTGTATATATGCTTCGTACGAACTTGCATCTTTGCTATATAGCAACATTTCATCGGCTGTAAACTCCATATCTTGGTTTTTATCCATAAATACTGCTATATAGTTATTTGCCATTGCTTCTGTTCCCTCAACTGCTAACTTCAACCATTTGTTATAGGTATGTCTCACTATTGTTGAGTAGTTTCGATATGTGTTTTGAGGTGCTGATGTTGCTACATAATTTATATTTCCTGATTTTGCTCCACTTACTTCTAATTTTGTTATGTACGACTCTTCTGATTGCTCAATTTCTGGATAGCAATATCCTCCTGTGTCGGGTTTCCCTCCATAATTTTCGAATCGTAATTTAAAGTTTTGTGTTGCATATGGTATGCAGTATTGACTTATGGTTTGTACGTTATTACAACTTCCGTTTCCTAATCCTCGTTGCATATAGTCTAATGATAGGATTATCTCATCGCGACGTACATTATCTATCTCCCACCAGTGATTTAGTGGCACATACTCTTGATCTGTATTATGTAGGGCTGTAAAGTTTACCTGTCCTTCTGTTGTTATTTTTACTCCATTTCCACTTTCATCAGAGAATGTTACCCAACGTAAATCTTCACGGTTACCCATTGATTGTGGTTTTACATATTTCTCTTCAAATCCTGTTACAGTGTTTTTATATATTCCTAAGAATGATCCTGTTTTTCTGTCGCAATAATTCTCCAATGGTCCTCGTGCATAATACTCTACATTTTCTAATCCTGGCACTAATGAACATGTTAATCCTAAACGTCTTAAGTCTGAAGTTTGGGCTGCTAATGTTACATCCATATCCATTATTCCGTTTGCATAGAATGTATATTCTATTGTATAGTTACATCTGCTTGTTACAGTACGTGTGGCTGTAACGGTTACAGTTTTACCATCATCTGATTGATTGTATGTTATTGATGGATTCATATAATATACCGATGTGGTGGTATATTTATCGTTCTCTATATAACGGAAGAAACTGAACTCAAATCCTTTATTGTTATATATTACTTCCCTTCCCAACAAATTAAGAGATTTTATTATTGTAGTTGAGGCATCAAATGTTGCTGAGATTTTATCGCCTGTAATGATTATTTCGCCATTTTCTTCTTTTACTGATAATGTTGAGGTCTCATCACTTGTATTTATCTCTGGCAATGCCATTTGAGGTGTTATTGAGAATTGCTCTTGTGCCATTACTCGTCCTGCATCAGACCATCGTGTTGCTTCTTTTAATGCAAATTTTACATTTAAAAGATATTCTGATGATGCTACTGTTGAGGTTGTATATGGGATTACTATACTTGTTGTTTGATTTGGTTCTAATGAGATGTTTGTTATTCCTGTTTCTACAACTTTTCCATCTTGCATTATTTCCCATACCAAATCATATTGGTTCAGATTGATAAAGTCATATTTGTTTGTGATACTTACTTTCTTTGTAGTGGCATCAAATGAGTTTATCTTTATATATTGATATACTTTTTTTACTTCTGCCAATTTAGGACTCTCTTCTCGTGATGATGTTAAAATTCCGTTTGAACAGAAGTTGCCTTGATGTGGTCCTGGAAAGTCATATCCTGTATATAGGCGAGGATTCTCTACTCCTGCGACAAGGTCTTCGGGATTGTAAATTGATTGGTCTACCCAATCCCATATACATCCTCCTATTATTCTGTTACTGTTTTCTATTAGATCCCAATACTCTTTAAGGTTTCCTATTGCATTTCCCATTGCATGTGCATACTCACATACAAAATGTGGACGGCTATCACTGCTGGCATCATTTCCTGATAGTTCTGATAATGTTGGATACATATTTGATGTCAAATCGGTATGGTTCCAACTTCCTTGTCCCTCATAGTGTATTATTCTGTCATCAATCTCTCGAATTGCATTATAGGCATTGGTAAAGTTTACTCCATCGCCACTCTCGTTTCCTAATGACCAGAATATTACTGATGGATGATTTCTATCGCGTTGTGCCATACGGCGTGTACGATCGGCAAAGGCTGGTGCCCACGAGGTATAGTTACTTATGCTAGTATTAGCATGACACTCTAAATCGGCTTCATCCATTGTATATAGACCATAGTAGTCGAACATTGCATACATTTTTGCAGCATTAGGATAGTGAGAGGTTCTGATTATGTTCAGATTGTTTTGTTTGAACATAACTACATCTTGCAACATACTCTCTGTTGTTACTGCTCGACCGTATCGGGGATGTGTGTCATGACGATTTGCTCCTTTGAATAGTACCTCCTCGCCGTTGATTCTAACTTTACGATTTGCTATATCAATATGACGGAATCCGTATTTTGTTGAAAACACCTCTGTTACTTGCCCTAAATTATCTTTTAATGTTACAACAGCAGTGTATAGATTAGGTGTTTCTGCTGTCCATGGCAAAAGGTTTGAGAGTGTTGTTGTGAATGTTAGTTTTTGCTCTGCACCACTTGCCAAATTGCTGACTGTTTGCTCTGCTGATGTATATACTGTTTCTCCTGCAGGGTTTTTCAACTCTACTTGTGCATTGACAGTTTGTGCTGTTTCTGCACGGTTGTTTATCCATGCTTCAAGATTAAATGTTCCTGATGTATAGTTGCTGCTTGATGATAGATTTGATGTGATGTAGTGGTCGCGTACAAATGTTTTTGGTGTGGCATATAGATATACATCACGAAATATTCCACTCATACGGAACATATCCTGGCACTCTAAATAACTTCCGTCACTCCAACGGAAAACTTGGACTGACAGAGTGTTCTCGCCTGATTTTAGATACTTGGTCAAATCAAACTCATGGTCATTGTTTGCTCCTTGTGTGTATCCTACATATTGTCCGTTTACCCAAACATATGCAGCACTATATATTCCTCCAAACATTATGAATACTTGTTTGTCATCCCAATTTTCAGGTAATGTAAATGTTCTACGATATGAACCTACTGGATTTACTCCATATCCGCTATATCCTGATCTGCGTTGAATTGTGGGTGGTGTGTTAGCATGTGGATATTCAACATTTGCATATATTGGTTTATCGTATCCGTGCATCTCCCAATTTGAAGGAACGGGTAGGTCATCCCAGGTTGATACATCGTAATCGTTTTTATAGAAATCCATTGGTCGTAGTGATGGCTCCTCTACTAAATTGAATTTCCATGTTCCATTCAACGACATATAGTAGTCTGACTCTGGGGTTGTCCATGGTGTTTGGTAATATTGATCTGCCTCCATTTGTGCCTTTGATGGATAAGGGATATATGTTGCGTGCCCATTTTCTTTATTCTCTCCGAATATGGTCTCATTTTCCCAATAATCAGGCACCACTTCTTTTACATAGGTAAATTTGAAGTGTTGTGTTGCATCTGTTGTATTTTTTATAGTTGGTTCTAATGTACTTGAACCATTTGCATAATATGCTCTTCCTTGTGCATTATAGGGTATTATTAGATATGTATCTGTTTTCCCTGATACTGGTTCTAATATAAACCATTGATTTTGGTTTGTTGTGCTTTTGTCCCATTGGCTCATTGTTGTTGGAGTTGATCCTCCACAATCCATTGACTGGGCAACTGCTGCAGAATTTATTACATAATACTCTCCTACTTTAGTAAGTGTCCAATTTATTCCTGCATTTGCATTATCAAGTGTTAAAGAGATTTTTGTCCCATTGGTTGATGATGCCCCATTGCTTACATAATAGCCAGAACTACTCTGAATAGTGTACCATACAGAATTTTCAATTAGTTCTGATCTAACCTCTTGAGTATAACTCCAAATTAGGAATAGACTCAAAATTAAAGAATAGATTTTTTTCATAATTTATATTTTAGTTGTTTGTATTTTACAAAATTTGTTATCACCTAATATAATTATACATTGATTATGAATTTTATATTATTTGCAAATATATAACATATTTCTTGACAAATAAAATTTTAGGTCTTTTATAGTGCTGATTTTTAATAAGTTTTTAAACAGACTCTTTATTTATTTACGCTGACGCAATACTTCATATATCATTACTCCTGCCGCAACTGATACATTTAATGAGGCTATTTTTCCATATTGAGGTAACGATACTGTTGTATCTGTAAGTGATAGTATCTCTGTTGAGATGCCTTTGTCTTCGGCTCCCATTACCAATGCCAATGGTGTTGTCATATCGGCATCGGTGTAATTGATATTCGATTTTTCAGAGGCTCCCATTATTCGCAAACCACAATCTTTCAAATATTTAACACAATTATACAACGATTGTACCCGACAGACTGGTATGTTCATTAATGCTCCTGCTGATGTTTTTACGGCATCTGCTGTTACCGACACACTCCCTTTTGAGGGTATTATTATTGCATCTACTCCTGCACACTCGGCTGTACGTGCAATTGCTCCAAAATTACGAACATCGGTTAGATGATCAAGTACTATGATAAATGGTACTTTCCCTTGCTCATATAGTGATGCTACTATCTCTTCGACAGGTTGATAATTTATTGGTGAGATAAATGCTATTACTCCTTGATGATTTTTTCGTGTGATTGAGTTTAACTTCTCCTGTGGTACGCGTTGTACTACTATATTACTCCCTCGTAACATTTCAAAGAGTTCGCCCGCCAACTCTCCTGTGAGATCTTTGCGAATCAATATTTTATCTACCTCTTTTCCTGCTGATATTGCTTCTGCTACGGCACGGATGCCAAATATCATATCGCTACTCTTTATCATCTATCTATTTATTTGTGTTTAATAATTGTGTTGCCAAGTTCATTGCGGCTGGGGTTATATCTCCATCACTCATCATTCGTGCAACCTCTGCAACTCTCTCCTCTTGATTGAGTTTCTTTACTACTGCAATGGTTCGCTCTTCTGTATCTTGCTTTTGTATATTGTAATGGCACGCTCCTTTTGCTGCTACCTGAGGAAGGTGGGTTATTACTATCAGTTGTCGTTGTGCTGACATTTCAGACATTATTCCGCCTACTTTTCCTGCTGTCTCGCCCGATATTCCTGAATCTACTTCATCGAATAACATTACTGGCATTGCTCTGTTTGTTGCTATCATTGCTTTTACGCATAGCATCAAACGAGATATTTCTCCTCCTGATGCACTCTTTGAGAGTGGTGATAAGGGCATATTTTTGTTTGCTGTAAAAGTGAATATTGCTCTCTCTGTTCCGTTTTCAGTAAATTCTTCGGTTGACTCCCACTCTACTTTGAAATTCAGGTTTGGCAGTGATAGAGGACGTGCCATATCCATTAGTGCTTTTGAAAAGGATTCTCCTCCTCGTTGGCGTGCTGCCGTCAGATTGTTTGCTGCTGCAACAAGGTCTATTTTTAATTTTGTTATTTCTTTTTCTAACTTCTCTATTGCTAAATCTGCTCCATCAATTGTATTGAGTCTATCTTCCATCTCTTTTTTGTATTGTAATAGAGATGGTACATCGGGTTGCGAATAGCGTTTTTGAAGTGTATATATTAATGATAGTCGTTCCTCAACCTCTATTAACCGTTGTGGATCACACTCTATTTCATCAACATGAGAAGAGACTTCTGATGCTATATCTTTTGCTTCAATATATAGTGCCTCTAATCGCTCTAACAGGTCGCCTGTTTTTACTTTTTTGTTTATTGTCCTTATCTCGGACAACATACTTGAGAGTTTGGATTTGACACCTTCCTCTTCATCAAATAGAAGTGATGCCTTATAAAATCCCTCTTTTATCTCTTCGGCATGTGAAAGGTAATTTTGTTCCTCCTCAAGTTCCTCCTCTTCGTTATCTTTTATTGCTGCCTCATTGAGTTGCGATACTACAAATTTTATATACTCCTCCTCCTGCTTTGCTTGTTGCTGAAGAGATAGGAGTTGTTTCAAATCGTTCTGTTTTTGTATATATTGGTTATAGAGTTTTTTATATTGATTTAACTGCTCCGTATTTCCTGAATATATATCTACGGCATCTAACTGAAATGTGTTATCTGCCAAGAGTAAGTTTTGATGTTGAGAGTGTATCTCTATTATATGTTTAGATAACTCTTTGAGTAATGTTACAGATACTGGGGTATCATTTACAAATGCCCTTGATTTGCCACTTTCAGATATCTCTCGACGGATTATTGTCTCCTCATCGTAGTCTATATCATTATCTTCAAATATGTGCTGAAGGGATAACTTTGATATTTCAAAGACTCCTTCTATTATGCTTTTTGTGGCTCCCGGAGAGATGCTCTTTGTATCAGGTTTTGCTCCTGCCAACATTGATAATGCTCCTACAAGTATTGATTTTCCTGCTCCTGTTTCGCCTGTTATTACAGATAATCCTTGACCAAATTCAATGGTTAAGGAGTCAATCAATATATAGTTTTTTATGGTTAATCTTTTAAGCATATTTACCTGTTCTCTTTTCCTTTGCGTAATTGTGATAGGCGTTGTTCCTCTGTGGGATATATGTTGGAGAGTATTTTATATACCTCTTCGCGTTCGGTTTGAGGTGCTTCTGAATAGAGATTAACTAATTCATCTAATTTTGAATCCCTAAATATTGACAACAATACAGACATTGAGTTATCCTCATATATCTTTTTTAATTGATTTTTTATTGTCTCTGTTACTACTTTACGTCCCTTATCTACCGAAACCGACATTTCGTCAAATCCTTTTAGATGATATAGATATATGAGTTCTCTAAAAGGTGCTGTTCGCTCTTCTGTAAATCCCGCCAATATGGCTGCTCGATTGCGATTACTTCCGAATGCTTCCCATCCAGCCTCTTGTGAGCCTTGCCCCATCATCACAAATTTTTCTGCCTGGCGAAAAAAGAGTTCTCCTCCATTTGGAGCGAAAGTGTCAAAGTCTATTCCTAAAATCAAATAGGCATAAAAGTTGAGAATACATGTGAGGTTATTCTCGAACATATTCTCGTTGTATATGAGTGGCTCGTACTCTTGATAGGTAAAACTGCACTCTGTATCTTTAAAATTTAATGTGGTTGTTGTGTAATTACTATTATAGACTGGACGACTTGCTTGTATTTGTATGTCACAATTATATCGGGTATCTTCTACTGAATTTACTGTTATATATATTGTACAATCAATACGTTCATTTACCGCTATTTGTGCATTACTCCATTTTCTATCATTCATATATTCGGTTACAGATTGCTCCAATGTTTGAAACAAATCTGTATCGGCACTCTCTATTTTGCTTGAATTGACTGTTACCTTACAATTCAATTCTTGTGCATACAGTGTTGTTGCTAAGAGTGTGAAAAGTATGAACGATATTATTTTACGCATTGTCTATTTTAATAGTTTGTATGTGTATTCAACTATATCTTTTGCTACTTCGCCTTTTGATTTTAAGGGATAACTCTCTTTTTCTCCAGATTTACCAATTATGGTTACCTTGTTGGTATCGTATCCAAAGCATGCTCCTTTGTCAGCAAGTGAGTTTAATACTATATAGTCTAAATTTTTCTTATCAAGTTTAGATTGTGCATTTGCCTCTTCATCGTTTGTTTCAAGGGCAAATCCTGCTAATATCTGATTCTCTTTTTTTAATTTGCCTAACGTTGCAGCAATATCGGGATTTGGCACCAACTCTATGGTTAAATCTCCTGTTCGCTTTATTTTTGTTGAACTATACTCTTTGGGGGCATAATCGGCTACCGCTGCACACATTATTGCTATATCGGTATTTGAGAACTCTTCTTGCGATACTCTGCACATCTCTTTTGCCGACACAACATCTATTCTTTTTATATTTGAACTGCACGAGATATTTACTGGCCCTGATATTAGTGTCACTTCTGCTCCTTGAGAGGCAAACTCTTCGGCTATGGCATATCCCATTTTTCCTGTTGAATTATTTCCAATGAAACGCACAGGATCAATTTTTTCGTATGTGGGACCTGCTGTTATCATAACCTTTTTGCCTGCGAACTTTTGTTCTTTGGTAAAAAAATTCTCAAGGTAGGCTACTATGTTTTCTGGCTCTTCCATACGACCTTTGCCTTCGAGTCCACTGGCCAAGAATCCTGATGCTGGCTCTATTATGTAGTTACCATATGACTGCAATGTTTTTAGATTATTTTGTGTTGATGGATGTTTATACATATCTAAATCCATTGCAGGTGCTACAAATACTGGTGCTTTTGCCGATAGATATGTTGTTATTAACATATTATCGGCTACACCTGTTGCCATTTTTGCTATGGTTGAGGCTGTTGCTGGTGCAATTATCATTGCATCTGCCCACAAACCTAAATCTACATGACTATGCCACTCTCCTGTATTTGCTGTGAAAAACTCAGAGACTACTGGTTTACCTGTTAATGCCGAAAGGGTTACAGGTGTTATAAACTCTTTGCCAGATGGTGTGATTACAATCTGTACCTCCGCTCCTTTTTTTATTAACAATCGGGTTAGATATGCTGCTTTATAGGCTGCTATACTTCCTGTAATTCCCAATATTATGTGTTTACCTCTTAACATATTACCCCTTCTTTTTTAGATACTCCATATACAATTCCGTTAATACTTTTTTTGTATTAAGAGTAAACTCTCCTTTTTGCATCCAATCGTAAAATCCTAAATCTTTTGCAAATACATCAAATACAAATTTCCCTTTATGCTTTCCGAAGTTAAATATTGCTCTACCTTTGTCATCTACAATTATTCTTCCTGCTAAATCGAGATTATTGTTGTAGGTAGTAAACTCTGATAATGCCGCCATATCGTTTGGCAAGTCAGAGTATCTGTCTAATTGCGATTTTAACACCTCATATGTTGCTCTGGCATCTGCCTCTGCTGAGTGTGCATTATCGAGTTCTTTATCGCAATAGAACTTATAGGCTGCTGTTAGTGTACGTTGCTCCATTTTGTGAAATATGGTTTGTACATCTATTTGCTTACGTTTTGAAATATCAAAATCAACTCCTGCCCTTAACATCTCTTCTACCAAAAGAGGTATATCAAATCTGCTTGAATTGTATCCTGCCAAATCGCAACCCTTTATCTCTGCTGCCAATGTTTTTGCTATCTCCTTAAAGGTTGGACAATCTGCCACATCAGCATCTGTTATTCCGTGAATAGCAGTACTTTGAGGGGGGATTGGCATTTCAGGATTGACTCTTCGGGTTTTACTCTCCTCTTTACCATTTGGCCAGACTTTTAAATAACTTATCTCTATTATTCTGTCTGTGGCAATGTTAAGTCCTGTTGTCTCTAAATCGAAAAATACTATTGGATTCTTGATATTTAGTTCCATTGCGTTCTTCGAACCTACTATTTAAAGGTCATTTAACATTAAAGGCATCAACAATACCAACATATCTTCGTTCTCATCGTTTTGCATTGGCACTATAACTCCTGCTCTTGATGGATCTGATAGTTGTATTGAAACCTCTTGTGATGACATATTGTTCAATATCTCTATTAGATAGTTGGCACTAAATCCAATATTCATTGTGTCTCCTGTGTAACTACATGCTACACTCTCTTCAGCAGATGTTGCAAAAGAGGTATTTTTTGCTGATACTATAAGTTTATCGGGAGATAATTGTAATTTAACCAAACTGCTTGCTTGGTCAGAGAATATTGCTGTACGACGTAATGATGTTGTAAATATAGAACGGTCTATTATCAATTGACTTGGATTATTTTGGGGTATTACCGACGCATATTTTGGATAATTTCCCTCTATCAAACGACAGTTCAATATAAAGTTCTCAAGATTGAAACATGCGTTTTTCTCATCGAATGTTATTGTTACATCGCCACTCTCTTTTGCTAATATGTTTTTTAACAATGCTGCTGGTTTACGTGGTAATATGAATGATGTTTGAAGCCCTGTTTGTACTGACATATTTTTAAAACATGCTAATTTTTGACTATCTGATGCTACAAACACTACATATTCTGGGTGAACATCAACATAGATACCGCTCATTACTGGACGTAAATCATTATCGGCAAGTGCAAATGCTGTATTATTGATTCCTTTTAGCAAAGCACTTGAATCCATTGATATTGTTTTTGCTATCTCACTTAGTTGGGCTCTTTGTGGATATTCACTTCCGTTTATTCCTACAAAGTTAAATTTACCATTTTGGAAGTATAGTAATATATCCAAATTCTCATCGTTTATCTCAAATGCCAATGGTTGATCGGGCAACTCTTTTAATGAGTCTAACAACATTTTTGCCGATACTGCAAATAATCCGCTTCCTTCAGACTCCTGAACTTCAATTGAAGTGGTCATTGTTGTCTCCTGGTCAGAGGCTGTTACTGTTAATTTATCTCCTGACAGATTAAACAAAAAGTTCTCTAATATAGAGATTGTGTTTTTTGAACTGATTACTCTTCCTACTGTTTGTAAATGAAACAATAGAGAAGAACTTGATACTACAAATTTCATAATTCTTATTTTTTATTTATTTTACTTATATTCAAATAATTGCCTTTTCACCAAAAGATAAGGCATACAAAAGCAAATATAATGTTTTTTTGACAAATATCTACTTTTAAAAATAAAAAATTGAGAGAATTGTTGATAACTTTAATTATTGCTGTTGTACGCCTGTTTTTGAAGGAGAACAGAGATATGTTACTCTATGCTTTTAGTCTCTTATAAAGCACGATATATGAGAAGAGTATTGCTATAACAGAGATAATTGCGGGTATAACATAGTTTGATATCTCAAGGTTCACTACTAATGCTTGTGCGTACACTAAAACAAATGCTACCAAAGAGACTGTATAGAATGTTTTTTCGGGGACAAAACAATATCTTTTTTTACATATTATCCACATATAGGTTGTGTATATTGCAAAGTTAATGGTATAAGCGATTCCTAAGCCCTCGATACCTAACACAAGATATAGTAATATACTGATTACCAAAGTTGTTACATCAGATATGAGTTCGGTTATTAAAAAGAGTTTTCCTTCTCCCTTTGCCAATAGTACAAAGCCTAACGACCATGACACCGCTTTAAACAGCACTCCTGGTATTGCCCACCCTACATAATTTGACACTACTATAAATTGCGGCGAATATAAGAGTTCTATTATCCAATCTTGAAATAATAGAAATAATGCTATAATTGGGAGCAATATCAATATTGAACTCTCCATTTGACGTGACACCTGAAGCGAAACTTGACTATTATCGCTTTGTACCTTTGACAATCGAGGATAATATTCTGTTGACATTGCCACAAATACCATTCCAACATATCGTGTTACAAGGGTAAATCCTGCCTGATAATATCCAACTTCGGCCATTGTTGAATAGTTATTCATCCATGCTATAAGAATATAATTCAAAAGTGTAGTCATAAACCCACTAATGGTCATATATATTCCTAACTTTAACATAGGGCTGCCCTCTTTAAAGGCTGTTTTTACAGATACTTTCTCTGTCTCGATTTTCTCTTTTCGTGATGCTATGTAATTAAACAAGAATGCAAAAAAGGATGTTAGCAATAATGATGGTACTACTCCTTCTATTCTGAAAAGATAATACAGGGGTATGGAGAAAATCAATGATACTACACTTGCTGCTACTGTTGCTTTAGCAAAGGTTTTGAGTTTTTCGCTACCTTGTAATATTGCTTGCTCGCCTGATGATAGGGCGTTAAACAATAGGGCTACCGACAGTACAACAAAACTCCATAGATTTTTATCTGTACCGAATGTTATCTTGCTTAAAAGCGGGGCTGCCCCAATAAATACCATAGCACCCAAAAGTCCTAAAACGAGAGAGAGTTTGCGGACTACTCCTGCTATTTTTTTAAAATTTTCTGCAGTGGTATTATATGCCGATGAGATATCTCTTACTGAACTTTGACGCAAACCTAAATTGGTCATTGAAGAGACCATCTCTATTGCACTATTAAACAGTCCTATTAGTCCTACACCTTCGGCTCCAAGTAGTATTGCTATTACTTTATTTCGGATTAAGGAACATAGCATATTTATCACCTGCACTCCTCCAAAAAGGGAGGTTGCATTAACTATTCTTTTATATATGCTATTCTTTTCAGACATAGGGATCTTAGAGTGTTATTTTATACGAATTGTATATTGTGGCAGTTGCCCCAAATCCCTCTTTTTGAGATAATAGCCCGTTATTAAGTATATCTCCGTTCGATTCGGTTGATATTCCAAAATCAAAATATCTATACTCCTTATATCGCTCTTTTATAAGATTTAAGAAGAGTAAATCTAATGCCGACAAATCTCTTCCTTTCTGCGATGAGGCTATATATTGTGAGTGAATACATGTTGCTGTTTCATATATGACAACCCCAGCCAATAACTCATTGGATTGTGATGCAGTATATAGTCGGATATTTTCAGGAAAGCGATCACGTAGCATCTCTATCTCTTTTAACGTATGAACTGGCGACACAGAGTGACGTTGTTGTAAATTTTGTGTTAACATTTCCCAAAAGGGGGCAAAGTTAAACTCCTCCTTTATCTCAACATTATTTGCTAATGCTTTTTTTACACCTCTGGTTCTTAAGGAATTAAAACAGATCTCTTGTGTAAGATCTATGGTTGATGATATTCCACACGAATAGAGTTCTGCTTTATATCTGTACAGAGCGTATATATCTTCTTCAGATGGTTTTATATGATATATGTGAGGTACGGGTTTATAGATTATCGCTTTTATTCCATTAGCACGATAATATCCTATCATCTTCTCAAAAATTTCAAGCACCACTGCCCCTTTACAACGTGATGTCATTATAACTCCACCATATGTTAATCCTTGATGAGAATAGATTACCCCTTCTTTTTGATTGGCAGGTAATAGTGCCACTATCTCTCCCCCCAATTCAAACATTAGGGAGTGATCGCTAAATCTGTCTGAGTGATAATCAAGATAGTTTCGCTTAAACAAAAATGTTCCATTACGCGATTCTTCCACGACTCTATCCCACTCTGACGCTAATGAGGAGTTGTATCGTTTACATATTATGGTATTCATATCCGCTTAATCTCCTAACCACGTTTCGGGATTCAATTTATTTGTCTCTTTCCATATCTGGAAGTGCAATAGTGTTGCATTGTCATCTTCAGGATCGGAATATATCTTTCCTACTGCTTGACGTGTTTTTACCTTATCGCCAGTTTTTACATATACCTCTTTAAGGTTTGAATAGATTGTCAGATAGTTTCCATGTCGTACTATCACACAACTATTGTATCCCGGCATTACAAATATACGTGTTACTACTCCATCAAAAACACTTCGTGCCGATGTTCCTGGTGTTGTCTTAATTACTATTCCGCTATTGTTTACCTGAACGTATTTCAACTCTTGGTGCTGTTGCGTTCCGTAATGACCAACTATCTTATATTTACCAGACAATGGCATTGGCAATTTACCCTTGTTTTGCTCAAAATTGGCAGCCAATTTCTGTTCATCTTTTGTCATCTTATAACCACTATATGCACCGCTTGTTGATGAAGATGACGAAGATGAGCGTCGTGCCTCTTCTGCTATTAATTGCTCTATTTTGCGATTTAACTCTGCTGCTTGTTTTTTCTGTTTCTCCAACTCTTTACGTAGAGCCTTTTCGTTTTTCTTGGCTTTATTTACTATCTGTTTTTGTTTCTGCTCCTGAGTTTTAAGTTTATTAGTCTCATTTGTTCGTTGCGATACTATTTTGTTTTTCTCTTCACGCAATGCTCGCAACTCTTCGCGCTTCTTCTCCAACTGTTGTTGATGTTCGGTAATCTCTAATGCCTGCGTTTTTCGCCACGCAGAGAACTCTTTTAAATATCTTGCTCTTCGCATTGCCTGTTTAAAAGAGTTTGCAGAGAAGAGAAATATGAATATATCCTGTCCTGAATTTTTTCGATATAGACTCTGCATTGACTTGGCATAGTCTTCCTTCTTTGCCTTTATCTCTTTTTCTGCAAGTTCTATTTCACGAGTTAAAGCATTCTCCTCTCTACGCAACCTGCTTATTTCGTTATTGAGTTTATTTATTGCTCTATTCTGCGTCTTTATCTCGGCAGATATTTCATTTAAGGCTGACAGTGATTTTTTTGCTTCGCGTTGCGCCGCCTTCAGTTTTTTATTTGTATTTGCTACTTGTCTATCTGCCTGACTCTTTTGCTCTTTAAGAGTTTTTACATTTGTTGATGCAACACTCACGGTTGGCGTTGCTATTACAAATGCTAACAGAAAGATTATTACTTTGAATATCATATTAAAAATAGTTCCCTAATAGTTGACTTAATGAGACTCGTTTATAACGTGATGAGATTTTTGTATCTTTTACTACTCTTTTATTCCACTCAACAGACATACCATTTATTGTTGCCGATATGGGCATACCTAATTGTGGAATATTTGACCATACTTTAATTTGCGATGGTCGTAATTGTGCCTGAGCATCAGGTTTGTGAGAGGTATATTGAAATTCTACTATTGGTTTTGTGTTATACTCAATGGTTGTTGATTGCAATACTCCCTCCAAATTGTTTGAGAATATAATTGACGCCGACTTATCTAATACACTTTGCATTTGAACTGTTTCTGGAGTTCTATTCCATTCAAATTTCTTATATTTATTGTTTGTTAGCGTATCGGCAACAAGAAATGGAACTCCCAATATTATTTTTTGTAACTCTTTTATACCTACTCCTTGTGGAAGATATTTTTTTACTGAAGCAAGGGGCTCTTCTGCTACCTGTGAATTTATTTTGTCAATTACATAAATTGAGTCTTGAGTCATTGTTATCCTAAATACCTCTATTCCTAATAATGGTGTTAATGATATTTGAATATACTCTCCGTTTATCATCTTTATTTGAGCCTTTGAGCTCAATTTGTCGATAGCAACATTACATTTTGTTGTTGCCGTTGAAAATTGTGGTTGCTGCTCTATTATCTTTTCAAATATCAACAATTCACTTTTCTTAGTCTCTTGTTCTGGAATTGATATTTCATCTGTTGTTCGACACGAAGATACTAAAAAAACTATAAGCAGTAGCAGTATATATATGTGTTTATATCTAATTTTCATCACTCTTTGATATAAGTTTTCTGTTCTATTTTCTGTTTTAGAATCTCTTTATCATTACCTAAGGCTTTATTCATTTCTAATGCCTCTTGCCATTGCACAAGCGCATCTTCAACTTTTCCTTGATGATATAATATATCGCCATAATGCTCTACAACCTCAGGATTATTTCGACCTCCTTTATCCATTGCATTTTTTATATATAACTCAGCAAAGAGATATTTCCCTTGTTTGAAGTATATCCATGCGTATGTATCGAGATATGTTGGATCATCGGGTTTTTCTTTAATGGTTCTGGCACTCATATTCTCTGCCAATGAGAGATCACCTCCTGTTTGTGCTAAATAGTAGGCATAATTGTTGAGTGTCATTGTATTGTCTGGATTATACTCTAACGACAATTTATAGTATTTTTCTGGTAAATATTTCTCCTCTTCATTAAAATATATATCTGCTATTGTAGAGTATATTTGCGAAAGGAACAGAGGTGAACTATATTTTTGTGCCGCAGAGTTTAACTCCGATATAGCCTTTTCGACTTGCTGAGTTGAATAGTAATATGCTGAAGATTCTAATACAAATGTTGAATCGGCATACTCCGATGCATTCTCTACTGCAATATTCATTGCTTCATAGTTTTTAGAGAATGCTAACATTCTTATCAACTGTCGATGAATATCCATATCTGATGGAGAAATATAGAGTGCTGAATGGCACTGCTCTATTGCTTCAGAATATCTTTGTTGCATCTGTAAAACCTCAGCATAGAGCATCTTTATAAATGTTTCGCGAGGATTCTCCTCTATCAAATATTTAAATAGAGAATCGGTATTTTTTAAATCGGCTTGTAGTTCTTCGTATGATGAATTGAGTTTTTCATTATTATCTAAAATGCCTGATATATATTCTCGCAATATCTCTTTTTTTGCACTATATACTATATCGGGACAACTCAACACCTGAGACATTGATATTTTTGCACTATCATTGTTATTCTGAGCCTTGTAATACTCTAAATCATATAGTGATATTTCACAACCTGCTCCTGCATCTTTTGCTTTGTTGATATAGGTTTTTGCTTGGGAAAGACTATCTATTTGGATATAGAGTTGCGACAGAGATAATAGATAGGTTATATTGGTGGAATCGTTTTTTAACAGACGCTTAAATTCAGAGGCGGCTTTGTCGTATTGTTTTAAATAGAGATATACATCTGCTCTTGCAAATGCAGCATACTCCGTGTTGTCAGTCAATCGCTCAACCTTATTGTAACACTCTATGGCTTTTTCAATATCTGCTTGTTCTAAATAGAGATTTGCCATCATTGTATAGAGGCTCTCATCATTGGGATAGTTTCGGATTAATCTTTCATATATCTCCGTAGCCATTTCGTAATCCCCAATCTTTTGTGCATTATCGGCCGCTACTATGTTATAGTAATAGTTTGTGGTGTCAGAATATGCTGCCAATAATATATTATCGTAATATTTATCGGGCATATTCATCTTGTAATAATATGATGAGAGTTTAAATCTTGCGTCCTGATTCAAGTTGTCATCTTTTATGGCCGCTTTCAACATTTCAAA
>JAFQBL010000168.1 GCA_017416695.1 Bacteroidales bacterium
CCTGTTACAGATTTTAATCCTTTAAATAGGATTGGATGATGTGATATAATCAAATTTACACCACACTCTATTGCCTCATCTACAACAGCCTCTGTAACATCTACGCACAACAATGCTCCTGTTGCCTCAATACTACTATCCCCTACTTGCAAACCAGGATTATCATACTCTTCTTTTAGGGATATTGGGGCAAGTTCCTCAATTGCTGATATTATCTCCGAAACCTTCATCAATAAAGATTATGCTTGTAAATCCAATTTTATTTGCAACTCTTTTAATTGTGAATCATCAATTATAGATGGAGCTCCACTCATTGTATCACGTCCTGAGTTATTTTTTGGGAACGCTATACAGTCTCTGATTGAATCAAGTCCCGCAAGAAGAGATACAAATCTGTCCAAACCAAAGGCCAAACCGCCATGAGGGGGCGCTCCATACTTAAAGGCATCCATCAAGAAACCAAATTGGTAGTGTGCTTGTTCTTGTGTAAAGCCTAAAATTTCAAACATTTTATCTTGCAATCCACTATCATGAATACGTATTGAGCCTCCGCCCAACTCTACTCCGTTAAATACCATATCATAGGCATTTGCACGTACAGCACCTGAATTTGAATCCAACAAAGCAATATCTTCAGGTTTGGGTGATGTAAACGGATGGTGCATAGCATAATAGCGTTGAGTTTCATCATCCCACTCCAATAGAGGGAAATCAATTATCCATAATGGAGCAAATACATTCTTATCTCTTAATCCTAAACGATTACCCATCTCTAAACGAAGTTCACATAGGGCTTTACGAGTTTTTGATGTCTCTCCTGCCAATATTAATAGCAAATCACCAGGTTTTGCGTCAAAACGCTCTGCCCATAGTTTTAAATCATCTTGGTTATAGAATTTATCTACTGATGACTTAAATGTTCCGTTTTCCTCACATTTAACATACACCAAACCTTTTGCTCCTACTTGTGGACGTTTAACAAATTCTGTTAGTTCATCAATTTGTTTACGTGTATATGAAGCACAACCCTTAGCACATATACCTCCTACGTATGGAACTGAATCAAATACAACAAAGTTTTTACCTTCTGTTAAATCTTTCAACTCAACAAAGGTCATACCAAAGCGAATATCGGGTTTGTCACTTCCATAATATTTCATAGCATCGTGCCATGTCATTCTTGGGAAGTTTCCTTCAAACTCAATACCTTTTATTGCTTTGAATACGTGCTTAGTCATATTCTCAAATATGTTCAAAACATCTTCTTGTTCAACAAACGACATTTCGCAGTCAATTTGAGTAAACTCTGGCTGACGATCAGCACGCAAATCCTCATCACGGAAACATTTTGCTATTTGAAAATATCTATCAAAGCCAGACACCATCAATAGTTGTTTAAATGTTTGAGGAGATTGAGGAAGAGCATAAAACTCTCCCGGATTCATTCGTGATGGAACAACAAAGTCTCTTGCTCCCTCAGGTGTTGATTTTATTAGAATTGGAGTCTCTATCTCCAAGAATCCTTCTGAATCAAGAAAACGACGTACCTCAAATGCCAATTTGTGGCGAAGTTCAAGATTTTTACGTACACAATCGCGGCGTAAATCCAAGAATCTATATTGCATACGCAAATCATCACCGCCATCACTTTCATCCTCTATTGTAAATGGAGGTGTATCAGAAGTACTTAGTATATTTAATTCAGAAACTATAATCTCAATATCTCCTGTTGGGATATTAGCATTTTTACTATAACGCTCTTTTACAATTCCTTTAATTTGTATTACAAACTCTCTTCCAAGATGATTTGCTTTTTCGCACAACGATGCATCAACCTCTTGATTAAAAACCAATTGGGTAATACCATATCTATCTCGAAGGTCAATGAAAGTCATACCTCCCATTTTTCTGACACGTTGTACCCATCCTGCCAAAATCACCTCTTTATCTACATCTGCCAATCGTAATTGGCCACAAGTCATAGATCTAAACATTGTTTAATTACTTAAATTTTGTATTTTATATCGGCAAAGCCTATATTTATCAATTTACAAAGTTACTAAAATTTAGGGGGATATTCAAGAAAAGATAAAAAAGATATTATTACAAAAAAATAAAAAAAATGGCATAAGCGAACTTATGCCATTTGGTCGGGGTGACAGGATTCGAACCTGCGACCACCTGGTCCCAAACCAGGTGCGCTACCGGACTGCGCTACGCCCCGTCCTTTGTTTTGCAGTGCAAAGATACATATAAATTTTTAAACAACAAAATTTATACAAAAAAAAGTGAGTCTCAAATGAAACTCACTTAAATTATTGCTATTACTACTATTATTTATCTATTTTTCTGTTCCTTCAACAAAAATATTTACAGGAATATATAGTAACTCTTCATCTCCAACAACAAATATTGAAACATTTATATTATCTCCACTTATTGTTCCTATAAGTGATACTAAATATGCATTGTTGTCTTGAATTTTAATTGCTACATCAGTTGAAAGCGTTTCCTCATTAATTGGAAGTTCGTATTCAATTTTGTAATTGTCTCCTTCTTTTGTAAAAGGTACATTCTTTAATATAATATCAAATGGTGTTTGTAATGGACCAGGTATATTGTTAAGTGAACCTAAATTCAATCCATTAATGCTAAGATCTAATTTTTCTGTTGCTGGGTAAAGTTTAATATTTACATCTTCCTCTATTACTCCAAGATCTTCAAGATCTTCTCCTGGCATACCAGTTTTAACATTAAGATCGCTATTAAATACTTTTACTATTTCAGTTGAAGTATCACCTCCTCCATTGTTAGTTGTATTATCACTACCGTCATCATCTCCTCCACATGATGTAGTAAAACCTGCTAATGCAACTGCAGCAAGCATAGTTAATGAGAATAAAAATTTCTTCATAATTTTTTTTGTTTTTGTTATTATTGTTATTTAATATAATTTCTTATATAAAAACCTATCAGTTAAATTTTTCATCTGCAAAGATAAGCATTTTTTTTTGAAGAGCAATTATATACCCATACAAACATAACAAAGAGATTGTATATTGTTTTTACTATCAATATACAATCTCTTATTACATTATTATAATAATATTATTCCTCTCCTGCTTCTTGTAATATTGCAAGTGCCATATCAAGTATTTTAGTATCGTCTAATACTACTATTCCCCCATCAGGACCTGGTTCAATATGTAAACCGCAGTTTTCGCCTGTTTTGTAATCGTTCCCCCCAAAATAGTTACGAACTGTTTGCACATCTATATTTAGTTCATCTGCTATTCTGTGTGATGAACCTTCAGGTAAACTGTTTTTAATTTTTCGCAACTCATTAAATGTTATCATTTTTGTCATGGCTACTAATGTTTTTAGTTAATAATTTGTATCTTTTATTTATAATATCTCCTTTTTTATAGATTATCATAATCTGCAATAAAATTATATAATATTATTGTTAAAAGCAAAAAAAACAAGATTAATTAATCTTGTTTTTATTTTATTTATAATATCTATTTGATTTTAAAGTTTATAAGTGGTGCAAAAACCAAGACAAATACATATGTTATATATAAAACAGATAATGCTATATTAATATTTCTATCCTTTGTATAAGGGATTGGAGTTTTATTAATAAACTTGTTGTGCATTTTTTTGTATATTATATAACAAAGATAACCTGAAAGAACTCCTACTATTGCTCCACATAGAATATCCCCTGGATAGTGTACTCCTAAATATATTCGAGAATAACATGACAATAATGCCCATACAATTATTGATATTGTATATAATCTA
>JAFQBL010000020.1 GCA_017416695.1 Bacteroidales bacterium
CAACAATCAACGCCTGACAGAGATATACCCCGACCTAAACTTCATAAATGCATTTGAAAAGGCAGATGACACACTAACAAATGCAGCAAAGAGTGTTGCTGAAATAATCACCATTACAGGAACCATAAATGTTGACTTTAAAGATGTCCGCAATACTCTTAAAGATGGTGGAGTAGCAATTATGAGTACAGGAGTAGGAGAAGGAGAAAACCGTATAACAAAAGCATTTGAAAATGCACTAAAATCACCACTTCTAAAAGAGGGCGATGTAAATAATGCCAAAAAAGTATTATTCAACCTATACCTATCATCACAAGTATCAATGTCAGAGTCAAGAGAGATAATGACATTTATGGAGCGTTTTAAAAGCGACGGAGTTGATGTAATATGGGGATTCACAGTTGATGAGTCACTTGAAGATAAGGTTAAAGTAACCCTATTGGCAACAGGTTTCAACATTGACACAACAGTACCCTCATTACCTAATTCTGAACAGACAACCACAACAACAAGTATCGCAAACAACGACGACTTGATAATAGATGTATATGGAATATCAGCAGAAGACAAAATATTCTGGGAGAACATTAGAAGCACATATGTACAATTCACAATAGATGAAATGGATGATGACGCTCTTATTGAGAAAGTAATGAACACACCAGCATATTCACGTCCAAAAAACTTTAAACAACAGATAAGAGGTGGAGAAGCCACAACTGAAGCAAAACAACAAAAAAGCAATACAGAAAAACCTATAATCTTTTAGTAAGATGAATATTTTTGATAAAATAAGCGATGGCATAAAAGAGGCTATGAAGGCAAAAGACCAGGTACGCCTCGACACTTTGCGTGCAATAAAAAAAGAGTTTATTGAAGCAAAAACCGCAAAAGGAGCAGATGGAGAGTTAAGTGATGACACTGCAATGAAGATTCTTGTAAAGATGGTAAAACAACGCAAAGAAGGAGCAGAAATCTTTGCATCAAACAACCGTCAAGACATAGCAGATTTAAACCTTGCCGAAGCAAAAATCATAGAAGAGTTCTTACCAAAACAATTAACTCCCGAAGAACTTGAAGAGGCACTAAAAGTTATCATTGAACGAGTAGGAGCAACCACACCACAACAAATGGGAATGGTAATGGGAGTAGCCACAAAAGAGTTGGCAGGAAAGGCTGAAGGCAAAGCAATATCAGCAAAAGTAAAAGAAATATTATCAAAATAAAAAAGAAAATAAGATGTTAACACTTGCAGCAATAAAAGAGAATCCCGACGATATAATACGCCGATTGGCTCGCAAGCATTTTGATGCTAAAGAGTTAATAGAAAAAGTAATAGAAACAGACAAAGTTCGCCGAGCAACACAAGCCGAATTAGACTCTGCACTATCACAAATCAAAACCCTATCATCACAGATAGGAATGCTGATGAAAAACGGAGAAAAAGATAAAGCCGATGAGGTAAAACAAGAGGTAGCATCACTAAAAGAGAAAACCTCAAAATTAGATGAGGCAATGACAAATGCCGAAAAAGAGATTACAGAGATACTTCTCACAATCCCCAACACCCCATGCGATCTTGTTCCCGACGGAAAAACAGCAGAAGACAACCTTGTAGTAAAAGAGGGAGGAAATATGCCCAACCTGTCAGAAGAGGCACTACCACACTGGGAGTTGGCAAAAATATACGACCTTATAGATTTTGAATTAGGAGTAAAAATATCAGGCGCAGGATTTCCCGTATATAAAGGCAATGGAGCAAGACTACAAAGAGCACTGATAAACTTCTTCCTTGACAATGCACGTGAAGCAGGCTACCTTGAGGTGCAACCCCCATACGTAGTAAATGCAGCATCGGGATACGGAACAGGACAATTACCCGACAAAGAGGGACAAATGTACCACTGCAACGAAGATGACCTATATCTTATCCCAACAGCCGAAGTACCTGTAACAAACATCTATCGCGATGTAATACTTGAAGAGAAAGACCTTCCATGCAAAAACACAGCATACTCAGCATGTTTCCGTCGCGAGGCAGGTTCATACGGAAAAGACGTTAGAGGATTAAACCGCCTACACCAATTCGACAAAGTAGAGATAGTTCGTATTGAAAAGCCCGAAAACTCATACGCAGCACTCGATGAGATGGTATCATACGTTCAAACCCTTGTTGACAAATTAGAGTTACCATGGCACATACTACGTCTGTGCGGAGGAGATATGAGTTTCACATCGGCTCTAACATACGACTTTGAAGTATATTCAGCAGCACAAAAACGCTGGTTAGAGGTATCATCAGTATCAAACTTTGAAAGTTACCAATCAAACCGCCTGAAATGCCGCTATCGCTCAGCCGAAAAGAAAACACAACTTGTACACACCCTTAACGGAAGTGCATTAGCATTACCACGTATAGTAGCAGCACTATTGGAGAACAACCAAACCCCCGAAGGAATACGCATACCAAAAGCATTAGTACCCTATATGGGCGGAATGGAGATAATAACAAAACCATAAGGATGTAAATAAATTCATTTAAAATAAGTATCTTTGCAAAAGATTTGCGGAGATACTTATTTTATATAACTCATGCAAACCCAAAACACTATTAATAAACACACAATAACAAAAAAATAAACATGGCATTACAATGCGGAATAGTTGGGCTACCCAACGTAGGAAAATCAACCCTTTTCAATTGCTTATCAAATGCAAAAGCACAAGCAGCAAACTTCCCTTTCTGTACAATAGAACCAAACGTAGGAGTAATAACAGTACCCGATGAACGCCTAAATAAATTAGCCGAAATAGTAAAACCACAACGCATAGTTCCAACAACAGTTGAGATAGTAGATATAGCAGGATTGGTAAAAGGAGCAAGTAAAGGAGAAGGATTAGGAAACAAGTTTCTTGCAAACATACGCGAAACCGATGCCATATTACACGTTCTACGATGCTTTGATGATGACAACATCACACACGTTGACGGAACAATAAACCCAGTTCGCGACAAAGAGATAATAGACTACGAACTACAAATTCGCGACTTGGAAACCGTAGAGACACGCCTCTCAAAAGTACAAAAA
>JAFQBL010000169.1 GCA_017416695.1 Bacteroidales bacterium
CTTTTAATATCCAAACCTTATTTGGTGCTTCACAATCTTCTATTGTATAATCAACGGCTAACTCTGCATTTGGCGTGAAGTGTAGTGCTTTTGATGGCACTATTATTACATTATTTTTGAAGAATGTATATATTGATGCATTTGCTGTTAAGCGGGGTTTGAGTTTTAAGTCGGGATTCTCTGCCGAAATTACAACTTCATATGTTACTACTGTATTGGTTGTAGTGCTCAATGATTTATCGGCTATTGTACTTCCTAAACGCACCTGCTTTACCTCGCCTATAAATTCATCGTTAGGATAGGCATCTACACGGAATACTACATAGTTGCCCTCTTTCACATTGGCAATGTCTGCCTCATCTACATCGGCTACTACTTCCATTTTTGTAAGGTCTGCCGCTATTGTGAATAGTGTGGGAGTCTCAAATCCTGATGCTACTGTTTGTCCCTCCTCTACGCTACGACTGGTTACTACTCCATCTATTGGCGAAGTGATTGTTGCATATGATAGATTTCTCTCTGCTTTGGCAAGTGCTGCAGAACTTTGTTCGTATGCACTTTTTGCTCGTTGATAGTTGTAGGTACTTTGTTCGTAATCAGTTTCGCTTATCAACTCCTTTTCGTGTAAGATTTTGTTTCGGTTATAGAGTTTTTGTTGATATTCATACTCCGCCTTATTTCCGTCATATTGTGCCTGTGTTGATAGAAGTTCACTTTGAAGGGTTACTTTATCCATCTCTGCTATCAATTGTCCTTTTTTTACTTCGGAGTTGTAATCGACATATATGCGGTCAATTATTCCTGATACTTGTGTTCCTACTTCAACCTCTATAACTGGTTCTATTGTTCCTGTTGCTGTTACTGAACTTCCAATCTCTCCTAAAACAACTTTTGTTGTAAGAAACTCAACTTTACTCTTCTCTTCTCGTGATGAGAATATCCACCATATAACTGCCACTACAATGAGTAGTAATACCAAAATGATGATTTTTTTCCTTTTGTTCATGATATTTTGTTTTTATTATTTTCTGATTTGGTTGCTTTTCTATAACTCTATTGGATTTCCTGCATAAAAGTTCAGTAATACTCGCTCTAATATTGCCATATATTTTGCTTGTATCACCTCCTGTTGCGCTGATAGATAGTTGTTTTTCTCGGTCAGTAGTTCTACGATGTTTTTCATTCCGAGCGAAAATTGTTCATTTATCATGTCGTAACTTGTTTTGCTGCTTTTTAGTTTTGATGATGCCACAATGTATTGCTGTTGGGCATTATCTGCGTCAAGTCGCATTGTCTCAATGGTTTGATATAACTCTTTTTGTATGTTTTCCATCTCCATCTGAATTGAGTTATATTGCAATTCTGCTTTTTGCTTTGCACTCTTTGCCTGGCGATTATCGTATAGTGGTAACGACAGGTTTATACCTACCATATTGTTCCATCCATGCTTCATTTGCATTGCCCAGTTATCGGCACTTGCACTATTTGTGTTGCTGGCTGTTGAGGCATTTATTGATATTTGTGGGTAGTAGCCTGATTTTGCTATTGCTACGTCTAATTTTGAGGATTCTATGTTTAGTTTTCCGCTCTTAATCTCAGGACGCATTTGGAGTGCTGCCAAATATATCTCTTCATGATTGGGCAGAGGAGATAATACATCACTCTCATCCAACTCTATTATTTGCAATTCCATTGGTGTTGTTCCAGGAATTTCGAGTAGTTGTTTCAAATCAAGATTATAGTTGCGAAGTGCATTTTTGCTCATTACCAACTGATATTCATCGTTAGCAACTTCTGTTTCGAGTTGAGATAAATCTACTTTTGAAAGTGATCCTGCTCGATACAACTCCTCTCCTCGTAATAAGGTTGCTTTGCTTACTTCTAATGTGTTCTCGTTTATCTTAACTGCTTCATTTGCATACAATATTTGTATATAGAGTTGTGTTATCTGCTCTTTTAATTGGTTTTCTACCTCCTCAACAGTCAAACTCGCTATCTCACGTTCGCTCTTACTCTGCTTTATTAGATTACGGCGACGGTTTCCGTTCCAGACTGTCCAATTTGCATTTATTCCATAACTTCCGTTATAGGTTGTTTTGCGATCGCTTGAGATAATCTCGCTTCCGCTTACTGTATTACTATTCTCATCAAATGGTCGGTTGACCACGTTGTGGTTGGTTGAGAAAGAGAGAGATGGAAACATATCGGCACGTGCCATCTTTACATCTACATCGCTCTGTTCATATGCCAATCGGCTCTGCTGTAATTTGATGTTGTTTTTAATTGCATAGTCGATACATCTGTTTAGCGACCATACATTACTCTCCTCCGCCATAAGAGAAAATGCCGAAAAGAGGGAGATTAGGGTAACTAAAAAAGTTTTATTCATAATTTTTATAACATTATTTTTGTGTTAATGCTTTGTCTTAAAATAGTTTTGTAGTACTTTTGCACCACCATATACACTTTAAGATATTTGTAAGACAACTTAAAGAGAGAATGGTTTATTTAATTTTTTATTTTTTTTTAGAAAATGAGTACAAAAAAATTTATATTAACAGAACAAGATATACCAACTGCTTGGTATAACATTGTTGCTGATATGAAAAACAAACCTCTGCCAATGGTTGACCCTAAGACAAGAAAACCTGTTACAGAGGAGAGTATGCAACAACTTTTTGCTAAAGAGTTAGTAAAACAAGAACTTAATACAACAGATGCTTGGATTGAAATTCCAGAACCTGTTCGCGATTTATATAAGATATGGCGTCCTACTCCTCTTGTTAGAGCAACTGGACTGGAGAAGGCATTGGATACTCCTGCCCATATTTATTTCAAAAATGAGAGCGTTAGCCCTGTTGGTTCTCACAAACTAAACTCGGCTCTTGCTCAAGCATACTACTGCAAAGAGGATGGTTGTACTAATATAACTACAGAGACTGGTGCTGGTCAATGGGGTGCTGCCCTATCAATGGCTTCAAAGATTTTTGGACTGGAACTTGCTGTTTATATGGTTAAGGTTAGTTATCACCAAAAACCTTATCGCCGCTCTATTATGCAAACTTTTGGCGCTCAGGTTATTGCTTCGCCAAGTATGTCAACTAAGGCTGGTCGTAAGATTTTGACTGATACTCCTAACAATCAAGGTAGTTTGGGTTGTGCTATTTCTGAGGCAGTGGAACTTGCTATGCAAACTCCTAACTGTAAATATGTTTTGGGTAGCGTGTTTAACTGGGTTAGTTTACACCAAACTGTTATTGGCTTGGAGGCTGAGAAACAGATGGAGATGGCTGGTGAATATCCTGATAGCGTTATTGCTTGTTTTGGTGGTGGCTCAAACTTCTCGGGTATTGCTTTTCCATTCCTTCGCCACAAACTTAACGAGGGTAAAGAGGTTGAGATTATTGCAGCAGAGCCTGCATCTTGTCCAAAACTATCAAAAGGTCGCTTCCAATACGACTTTGGCGATGAGGCTGGATATACTCCTCTTATTCCTATGTACACTCTTGGTCACAACTTTATACCTTCAAATATTCACGCTGGTGGTTTGCGTTACCATGGCGCTGGCTCTATTGTTAGTCAACTTCAGAAAGATGGTTATATGAGAGCCGAAGATGTTAACCAACTTGAGGCTTTTGATGCTGCTACTCTGTTTGCTAAGAGCGAAGGTATTATTCCGGCTCCCGAATCGTCTCACGCTATTGCTGTTGCTATTCGCAAAGCATTAAAGGCTAAAGAGGAAGGCCGAAAAGAGGTTATATTGTTTAACCTTTCAGGTCATGGTCTTATTGATATGGCTGCATACGACAGATATATTGCTGGTGATCTTACTAATGGTTCTGTCACAGAAGAGGAGATTACACGTAACCTGAAAGATGTTGAAGATTTTAAAATTTAATCAATTAATAGTGGTTAAAGATTTTATGAGACTATCCATAATTTTGTGTAAATAGAGATTACAGGGTTCAGAAAGAACCTTGTAATTTTTTTTATTAATAACTTTGTAAAAACATGAAATTATGAAATCGGAAAACAAAGTGGTACCCGATGAGGTATTA
>JAFQBL010000170.1 GCA_017416695.1 Bacteroidales bacterium
ATACTCAACATACTCTTGCTCTATTGGTTTGCATTCTATATCTTCTCCAACTATTTCAAATGCATATTCATCTTTGTTCCCATAATAGTCAAAGACCTCATATCTAAATTTATATACTCTCTCTTCATCTATTGTTACCACACCATTGTTTGATATATTATTCTTTTCATAAAATGGAAGCGTATTTCCTGGTGCAATAAAACTTTGCATATAGAGCGACTTGTCCTTTAAGAATTGTTCGCTATTAATATAGGTGTTTATTTGCCGTCCTTTATCAAAAGAAAGTGTATCAATATAAGAAGAGTATATTAGTTCTTCATCTTTATAAAGGTTTACATAGTGTACTCCATAAATGTTTCTCATTCCATCCATATAGTCGTATGCTTCTACTGCAAATATCACATCGCCCCATGCTTTTATTTGTGGCACAACACTATTTTTTTCTACCTTAATAGTTTGTATATTGGCATTATTTATAACACCTCTATACGGCATTATAGATATTGCTTTAATTTTTGGAGAACGTGTATCTTTTATTTTATCTTTCAGATAGTATAATGGTTCTAATGGATTTTGTGTTTGCGTATTGCGTATCTCAAAATGAAGATGTGGACCTCCGCTACTTCCTCTGTTCCCTGTATATGCTACTATCTCTTCCCTTTCTACTTGTATATCAGTTGGAGAGAAAGATAAATCTACAGCATAATACTTTAACTGCATTTGATATTGTTTTAACGCCTCTTCTATTTTGGGGGCGAATGCATTTAAGTGTGCATATACCGATGTTATACCTGATGGATGTGTGATGTAGAGTGCATTTCCATATCCTCCTGCACTTACAGTTATTCGAGATACATATCCAGAATCTACTGCATATACTGGAGTTCCTATTGATGCTCTGAAATCAAGTCCTGTATGAAAATGATTTGTACGCAACTCCCCAAAGTTTCCCGTTAATTGCAAACTTCGTTTTAAAGGGGGTATTATTTCTGCTTGACATACAAAATTTACTGCACATATCAAAAATAGTATGTACAGTAATCCTATTTTATTCTTTACCATAATTTTGTGCTTGTTTTTACCAACATTCAACGTTGGGGGTATCGAGTTCCTTTATCTGACTCTTTTTAAAGACTGGTGCTTGTATTCCCTTTTTCTTTTGTGATTTATAGTTGTCTAACAATAGATAGGTGTATTTCCCTAATTTCGTTATTGATATTAGGTTTATCAATACTATAAATATCATAAACAAATCTGCCATAGCCCATACCACATCTAATGGTATTATTGCTCCTGCCATAACAATGAGTATCATTAATACTCTGAAAATGTTTACCAAAAGATTACTATCCTTTATAAAACGAATATTTGCCTCGCCATAATATGAGTTACTGATACATGTACTGAAGCCAAAGAAGAATATTATTATTGCTATAAAATGATACGCCCAGCCTCCAGTTTTTGCACTTAAAGCATATTGTGTAAGTGCTATACCTTCTAAGTTATCAGGAGCATCTGCACCTCCTATAAATATCAAAAAGGCCGTACAACTACATATTACCAGAGTATCAACAAATACTCCCATTGCTTGAACAAATCCTTGATTTACCGGATGACTCACATCGGCTGTTGCTGCTGCATTGGGAGCAGATCCCATACCTGCTTCGTTGCTAAACAGTCCTCGTTTTACTCCCATCATAATTGCAGTACCAACACCTCCTGCAACTACTTGCTCTACTCCAAAGGCACTATCTATTATTAGTTTAAAGATTGCTGGTATTTGTCCGATATTTGCCAACACAATTGACACAACTACTAATATGTAGGCGAATGCCATTAATGGTACTAAGGTTGAAGTTACTTTTGCAACTCTTCCTACTCCTCCAAATATTGTTAATGACATTAAGACACCTATTATTATCGCACTCCATATAGGAGAGATTCCGAATGCCTGGCCTGCCGATATTGCTATAGTATTTGATTGAACTGAACAAATAATAAAACTAAATGTAAGGACTGATAATATTGCTACTATAACAGCCCAAGTTTTACTTTTCAATCCTTTGTATATGTAATATGCTGGACCTCCTATAAAGAAGTTTCCGTTGCGTGATTTATAGAGTTGGGCAAGGGTTGATTCAACAAACGATGTTGCTGAATTCAGTATTGCCATTACCCACATCCAGAATATAGCACCAGGTCCTCCAATAGTAATTGCCAAAGCAACTCCTGCAAGATTTCCTACTCCTACTCTACTTGCTAACGATATTAGAAATGCTTCTACCGAAGAGATTGATCTTCCTTCGCCTGACTGCTTTTGTGTTGTTCCCTTTAATGTACGAATCATTTCAGGGAACATTGTTATCTGTACGGCTTTGGTTTTGATGGTAAACCATAAGGCAATTACCACCATAACCTCAACCATTATATTATTCCACAAAAAATCTACTATCGTTAAAAATAGATCCATAAGGTTTTATCCTTTTAGTGCTTTTATTCGTTCCTCAATAGATTTGATTTTACTCTCTGCATCGCTCTGTTTTTTACGCTCTAACTCAACTACTTTTTGAGGTGCATTTGCTACAAATCTTTCGTTTGAGAGTTTACCCATAACGGTTTTCAAGAATCCTTGTTGATATTTTAAATCTTCTTCAAGTTTCTTTAACTCTGCCTCAACATCAATGTTTCCTTCCATAGGTACAGCATATTCTGTTGTTCCCACCATAAAAGTTATTGATGTTGCTGACTTCTCTTGAACAACTTCAATTGATGAAAGGTTTGCCAACTTAACTATTATTGCATCGGCATAATTTTTATGTTCTCCTAATATCTGCAATGATAGTTGATTCTTGTTTGGAATATTTTTTTGTAATCTTATTGTTCTTACCCCTGCTATTATATTCTTAGCAACCTCAATATTAGCAACAACCTCATTGTTGTATTCATCAACTTTTGGAAGTTGCGCAACCATTATTGATTCTCCGTTTTCTCTTTGTGATATGTGTTGCCACAACTCCTCTGTGATAAATGGCATAAATGGATGCAACAAACGCAATAGCATATCAAAGAACTCTAATGTTTTTGCATATGTTACTCCGTCTATTGGCATTCCGTATGCTGGTTTTATCATTTCGAGATACCATGCAGAGAACTCATCCCAGAAGAGTTTATATACTGCCATCAATGCCTCCGACAAACGGTATTTTGTAAACAGGTCTGCTACTTCGGCATTTACTTTCTTCAACTCTGAATCAAACCACTCTACTGCTATTTTTGCACTCTCTGGCTGTTCTATTGTATTATCTACTTGCCATCCATTTACAAGACGGAACGCATTCCATATTTTGTTATTGAAGTTACGTCCTTGCTCACATAATGCGTCGTCAAAAAGAATATCGTTTCCAGCAGGTGCTGATAACATCATTCCCATACGAACTCCGTCTGCTCCGTACTTTTCAATCAAATCAAGAGGATCTGGAGAGTTTCCAAGTGATTTTGACATTTTTCGTCCAATCTTATCACGAACAATTCCAGTGAAATATACATTCTTAAATGGCATATCTCCTTTATACTCATATCCTGCCATAATCATACGGGCTACCCAGAAGAAGATAATATCTGGACCTGTTACAAGATCACTTGTGGGATAGTAGTAATTTATCTCTTCGTTATTTGGATTGTTAATTCCATCAAATAGAGATATTGGCCATAACCATGATGAGAACCATGTATCAAGAGCATCATCATCGTGACGTAATTGCTCTTTTGTTATATTTTCATATCCTTCTATTGCTTTTGCTAACTCCAATGCCTTATCAATATTTTCTGCAACAACATATCTCTCCTCTTCTCCCTCTGCTGTTGGCAAGAAGTATGCTGGTATGCGATGTCCCCACCACAATTGGCGACTAATACACCAATCCTGGATATTCTCCAACCAGTTTTGATAAGTTGTTTTATATTTTGCAGGATAGAATTTTAATTCATCATTCATTACTGGAGGTAATGCAATGTCGGCAAAGTGTTTCATCTTCAAGAACCATTGCATACATAAGCGTGGCTCTACTGCTGTATCAGCATTACGCTCAGAGTATCCTACCTTATTGTCATAATCTTCAACCTTTTCAAGAAGCCCAGCACTCTCTAAATCTTTTGCTATCTGTTTACGAACCTCCATACGATCCATACCAACATACATTCCTGCTGCTTCACTTATTGTTGCATCAGCATTGAATATATCAATAGTTTCAAGATTATGAGTTTTACCCAACATGTAGTCGTTTGTATCGTGTGCTGGAGTTACTTTTAAACATCCTGTACCAAACTCAATCTCTACATAGCGGTCTTCAATAACAGGTATTACTCTGTTTACCAAAGGAACTATTACCTTTTTACCTTTTAGCCAAGAGTTTTTGGGATCTTTGGGATTGATACACATTGCTGTATCACCCATTATAGTTTCGGGACGTGTTGTTGCTACTACTGCATATCTACGACCTTGCTCATCGCGATGCAGGATTTGATATTTCACTGTTGCATCAAAAGCATCTGTTGGCTTTAAAGTTAC
>JAFQBL010000171.1 GCA_017416695.1 Bacteroidales bacterium
GACTCAACCTCCCAAACCTTACACTGAGGCTACTCTTCTTAGAGCAATGGAGACTGCTGGCAAGTTTGTTGATAGCGATGAACTTAGGGATGCTCTTAAGGAGAATGGTATTGGACGTCCTTCAACAAGGGCTGCTATTATTGAGACTCTTTATAAACGTAACTACATAAGAAAAGAGCGTAAGAGTTTATTTGCCACTCCTACTGGTGTTGAACTTATTGATACGATTGATGAAGAACTCCTAAAATCGGCCGAACTTACAGGTCAATGGGAAAACAAACTTCGTAAAATTGAGAAGAAAGAGTATAGTGGCAAAGTCTTTTTGGATGAACTAAAATTGATGGTTATGGATATTGTAACCAATGTTAGAAATGCTGGATACAAGGTCATTACCATAGAGGAGAATAGCAACAACGCCAAGAAAAACGATAAATCTTCAAAAGAGAAAAAAAGCAAACAACCAAACAAAACAGACAAGAAACCTAAGGCTAAGAAAGAGAGCAACAAAGATGTTAAATGCCCTATCTGTGGCAAGGGTGTATTAATTAAAGGAAAGAGTGCATATGGTTGCTCTGAATGGAAGAGTGGTTGCAAGTTTACAATTCCTTTCTCAGAGTGCAGTGAAGATGAAGATAACAACAAATTGGCTTCTATTGCAGAAATTTACAAACCTAATAATAATTAAGCAAATGAGTAACGGAGATGAATTATTCCCTCTGGTAAATGAAGATGGTATTGTTATTGGCAAGGCTACAAGAAGTTTTTGTCATAGTGGAAGTAAACCTCTCCACCCTGTTGTGCATCTTCATATCCTTAACAGCAAAGGTGAATTGTATCTGCAAAAACGCTCAATGAAAAAGGATATTCAGCCAGGCAAATGGGATACTGCCGTTGGCGGACATATTGACTTTGGAGAAGAGGTTGAGGAGGCTTTGAAACGTGAGGCTCGTGAAGAGTTAGGGATTAGAGAATTTGAATACTACTTGGTTACAAAATATCTGTTTGAATCAGAAATTGAACGTGAACTCATAAACTGCTTCAAGACTATATATAATGGAATAATCACACCTGATCTTGACGAGGTTGATGAGGGTAGATTCTGGAATATGAAAGATATATTAAGTAATATAGGCAAAGGTGTTTTTACCCCAAATTTTGAAAGCGAATTTTTAAAGATTAAAGAGTTACTTTAGTATAAAACGGCTATATAATTTATGATATACCGATTAAATATCTAAAAGACCTTCAGGGAGATTCATTAGAATCTCCTTTTTTTCATCATCAATGGTCTCTACAAAGTCATCTACTGCAGGTATAAGCAACTCTTCTCCACTCTCAGTTATTACCGAAAATAAGACATTTGCTGTTGAGTCATCAACGCCCTCTATTGTTCCAATAAGTTTTCCTGCTGAATATATTTTATAGCCTAAGATCCCTTCTCCGTAATTTAGAGGTTCTGAATCTGTTATATATTTCATTGGGAAGAAGAGTTCTCGCCCTATAAGGAGTTTTGCCGAATCGGTGTCATCTATATCTTCAAACTTTATCAGTGCTGTTACATCGCTTTTAAAGCGATATTCTTCTATAAAGAATGGGACTAATATTCCATCTATATCGGCTACAAGATATGGTGCTTCATCCTCTCCGAATATATCGTTTATAAAGGTACACGACAACTCTCCCGAAACGCCATGAGTTTTGGTTACCTTTCCTATTTTAATTACCTCTTGCGGTTTAATCATTGCTTATGCGTTGTATATCTGCTCCTAATGCATTTAATCTCTCATCAATAGATTCGTAACCTCTATCTATTTGGTCAATGTTATCTATCTTACTTGTTCCTTGTGCTGACATTGCTGCTATCAACAATGCTATTCCTGCTCTGATATCGGGCGACACCATAGAGGTTGCTCGTAATGGGTGTTGTTTGTCTTGACCTATTACTACTGCTCGGTGTGGATCACAGAGGATTATTTGAGCACCCATATCTATTAGTTTATCAACAAAGAACAATCGGCTCTCAAACATTTTCTGATGTATAAGCACACTGCCTTTTGCCTGTGTGGCTACTACCAATATAACACTCATAAGGTCTGGTGTTAATCCTGGCCACGGAGCATCAGCAAAGGTCATTATTGAGCCATCCATAAAGGTCTCTATTTCGTAGTGGTCGTGTTGAGGGATATATAAATCATCACCCTCCTCTTTTATGGTTATCCCTAATCGGCGGAAGGCATCTGGGATTATTCCCAAATCATTAATTGAGACATCTTTTATGCGTATTTCTGAACCTGTCATTGCTGCCATTCCAATAAAACTTCCTATCTCAATCATATCGGGGAGTAATTTATGCGTGCATCCACCCAATCTCTCTACTCCTGTTATGGTTAATAGGTTTGAGCCTACTCCTTCGATTTTTGCTCCCATTCGATTCAGCATCTTTGAGAGTTGTTGTAAATAGGGCTCACATGCTGCATTATAGATAGTTGTTACTCCTTTTGCCAAAACTGCTGCCATAAGTATATTGGCAGTTCCTGTTACTGATGCTTCATCTAAAAGCATATAACACCCTTTTAACCCATTGGATGTTATCTCATATATGTGTTTCTCATCGTTATATGAGAAGTTTGCTCCAAGTCTTTGTATGCCTAAGAAGTGAGTATCTAATCTACGACGACCTATCTTATCTCCTCCAGGTTTGGCAACTATTGCTTTCCCGAAACGTGCCACCAATGGTCCTACTATCATTACTGATCCTCGTAATGATGAACATTTTTTTATAAATGCTTCGCTCTCAAGATATGCCAGATTGATATTATCAGCCTTGAATGTATATGCCCCCTCTCCCATTCGTGTAACCTTTACACCCATATCTGCCAAAAGGTCTATAAGGTTATTTACATCTCGTATGTTTGGAATGTTTGTTATTGTTACCTCCTCATCGGTAAGAAGTGTTGCACATATTACTTGTAAGGCTTCGTTTTTTGCTCCCTTTGGAGTTATAGTACCATTTAAACGGCATCCGCCTTCTATAATGAAAGATGACATATTCTCTATTTTTTATTGAATCGTGTATTACGAGCGTTATTATTTGTAGTTGTTTTTCGTGTCTGTAACTCTTTGATTGACCTCAAATTTAAATCCTCAACTGTGAGTTCATCGGTTACTTCAGGGATATACTCCATTATATCTTTTAATATTTTATCATCTTCTACAACCTCTTTTGTTGTGTTGTAGAGCGTCTTCTTCATTATATTTGCCATTACAGAGAGCATCTGTTTCTGCTCATCGCTTCCTTTGGGATACTCTTTGCATTTTTCAAGCATCATCTCTATAATCTTTCCATAATGACGATATCTTATTGATGATTGTCCGTACTCTAATTGTTTGGGACGAGTATATAGGTTATCAGGACGCAACACTTCGTAGGGATAGTCTATATCAAGTTTAAAATCAGACATAATTGCCAAATGATCCCACAATTTATGTTTAAAATCATCTACATCCCTCAAGTGAGGAAAAAGATTTCCCATTGTTGCTATAATTGAATATGCACAACGTGTGCGCTCCTCACGATCCTCTATGGTTATGCAATACTCAACCATCTGTTGTATGTTTCTACCATACTCAGGCAGTAATAATTTTTTTAACTGCGTATTATACTCTAACATTATTTGTTTGATATATTGTTTAATACTTTATTTTTTGGAGTTGTTGCCTGAAACTCTTTTAAATAAAAGGGTTGATAATAGGCTGTATCTTTAAAGTCCTGATTACGTAATGCTCTCTCAGATAGAGCCAACATTGCTTTTGCTAAGGGTACTACTTGAGACAAGAATATTGCATTATCGCTTTTTATCACCTCTTTGCATTTGGCGGCTCCATCACCAAAGAAAACAACCTTGCGTTCCTTTAATATTTCGGAGAAACTATTTTCATCAATTATATTTGCCGCCACTGGCAAAACTTGTTGTAATGCTCTATCGTAAATGGCAGAATATACCTCCATCCTGCGAGCATCAATCATTGGACACAAAAGTGCCTCTTCATCTATTTTGGGATTAAAGAGTACTGAACAAGCCATTATCTCTGTTGTATCAAGAGCAATTAACGGAACATTAAAACCAAAACATAATCCCTTTGCCATTGAAACACCTATACGCAGTCCTGTATATGATCCAGGTCCTCCGCTTACTGCTACAGCATCTAACTTAAGATTACTGCTCTTTATAAACTCCAATGCCTCATTTACATATCCTCCCAATAGTGATGCGTGAGAGGGACCTTCGTGATGCTCGCGATTAAATGCAACCATTCCGTCACATGTTACTGCTACTGAACAGACTTTTGTTGATGTTTCAATATTTATTATACAGGGCATATAAAGTTGTTGGTAATAAAGAATTAAATAGTTTCCTAATTATTAATTTCTAATTGTTGCGAAGCAACTAACTTGTTTCTGATTATTTTGCGAAGATAATAAAAAAGTGTGGATTTTAATAGAACTTTTTCAAGATAGAACAACGTTGATGATAAATTTAATTAAAAATTGATTTTATATACATATTTATGTGTAGTTTTGTATAAAATTTATCACCTATGAAAAAACTCTTATTATTATTTGCTTTTATTGCTGTATCATTTAGTTTATCGGCTAAATTGAATGTTCAGTTGCACTACGATTTTGGTAATGTTGCTTATGGTGATCAATTATCGGACCGACCTCATTTAACTGCTACTATTGAGAACTTTACACCCGATAGGTTTGGTAGTACTTATTTCTTTATTGATGGTAACTTTGGAGGTAATACAATGAAGAGTGCATACGTAGAGTTTGCTCGTGAATTTAGTTTTTGGAAAGCCCCCGTTGCTATACACATTGAGTACAATGGTGGTTTGTCGGAGATGGGTGGTTATGATGATGCTTATCTGGCTGGTATTGCATATAACTGGGCAAGCAAAGATTTTAAAAAGACCTTCTCTGTTCAGGCTATGTATCGTTTTGTACCAAGACAAGAGAAAGGCAATAAACATTGTTGGCAATTGACTACTGTATGGGGTATTGAGTTTGCTAAGGGACTATGTACTTTCTCTGGTTATACCGACCTCGCTTTTGATAAGAATGTGAATGGATGGCTTGTTTTTACAAGTGAGCCTCAATTTTGGTTTAACTTGAATGCTTTGAAGAAGGTTAATGATAATATGAATTTGAGCATTGGTACTGAATTGGAATTAAGTCAAAACTTTGTTTGGCCTACAAATGGAACAAATAATCGTTTTTATGCTATTCCAACATTTGCTCTAAAATGGACTTTCTAATAGAAGTTTCTTATTGAGAAAACACAATTATTACGAGATATATTTGTATCTTCGCAAGATAATTTTTTAAACTTTAAAATAATATTATGTTATACTCAATGACAGGATACGGGAAGAGTGTTGTTAAACTTCCCTCTCGCGATATTACCATAGAGATTAAATCACTAAATAGCAAACAGTTGGATTTGTCGGTAAGGATTCCTTCTGTTTACTCTTCTATTGACGGACGCATTAGAAGTGAGATTGCTCAACGTATTGAACGCGGTAAGGTTGAACTTTCGATGAGAGTTGAGAATATCTCATCGGCAAATGGTGCTTGTGTAAATATCCCTGTCATTAAAAAATATAAAGAACAGATTGTTGATGCAGCCAATGAGATTGGTGCTACTATCCCCGACAATTGGTTTGAGATTCTTTTACGTATGCCTGAGGCTATAACTACTGAAATTAAAGAGGTTAACGAAGAGGAAGAAGAGGCTATTATTGGTGGCGTAATTGAGGCTATTGATGCTCTTTGTAAGTTTAGAGAACAAGAAGGAGTTATGCTACAATCAATTTTTGAGAACAAATTAACAAACATAAGAGAGTTGCTTAATAGTGTTGAGCCTTACGAGAAAGAGCGTATTGAAAAGATTAAGGCAAGACTTATTGAAAACTTGGAGAAAATCAAAGAGGTTGATTATGACAAGAACCGCTTTGAGCAAGAACTTATATTTTACATTGAAAAACTTGATATTAACGAGGAGAAGACTCGATTGGATAATCATTTAAAATACTTTAAAGAGACTATGGATGCTCGACAAGGTCAAGGCAAGAAACTTGGTTTTATTGCACAAGAACTTGGAAGAGAAATTAATACTATGGGTTCAAAAGCCAATAATGCTGAACTTCAACGTATTGTTGTTCAAATGAAAGATGAACTTGAACAGATTAAAGAGCAAGTTCTGAATGTTCTATAACAGAGTTATTTTATTATTATGAAAAGAGGTAAATTAATTATATTCTCGGCACCTTCAGGCTCAGGAAAATCTACAATAATAAACTATTTGTTGGGATGTAATTTAGATTTGGCATTCTCAATTTCTGCTACTTCACGCCTACCTCGTGGTAGCGAAAAGAATGGTGTAGAATACTATTTTTTGACTCCTGATGAGTTCAGAAACAAAATTGCCAACGGCGACTTTATTGAGTACGAAGAGGTTTATAAGGATAACTTTTATGGTACTCTTAAAAGCGAAGTTGAACGTATTAGAGAAGAGGGCAAGAATGTTGTTTTTGACGTGGATGTTGTTGGCGGAGTTAATATTAAAAATATTTTTGGAGACGAAGCCCTTTCAATGTTTATTATGCCTCCAAGTGTTGAGGAACTTCGCAAAAGACTTATTGGTAGAAATACCGACTCAATGGAGACTATTGAAAAACGTCTGAGCAAGGCTGAATATGAGATGAGTTTTGCTGAGAAGTTTGATTACATTGTGATTAACGATGATTTGGATAGTGCTAAAAACAAAGCACTAAATATAATTAAAGAGTTTATTGAAAAGTAAGAAAAATGGAGATTGGTTTCTTTGGTGGCTCGTTTAATCCTATTCATATAGGTCATTTAGTTATTGCAGAATACCTATGTAACAATGCGGACATTGATGAGTTATGGATTAGCGTTACACCTAAAAATCCATTGAAAGCAGACTCTACTCTATTGGATGAGAAACATCGGATTGAGATGGTGAAACGTGCAATAGAGCATTTTGACAATATTAAATATTGCGATATTGAGTTGTCGTTACCTATCCCCTCTTACACCGCAAACACTTTAAGAGAGTTATGCAAGCGTTATCCAGAACATAACTTTTCGTTAATTATTGGTGCTGACAACTGGGTTATTTTTGATAAATGGAGAGAGTATGATTTTATTCTCAAAAATTTTAAAATTATAATTTATCCTCGACCAGGTTTTGTTATTGACAAAGAGAGTTTGCCTAATAGGGTTACTCTTTGTAATACGCCAGAAATAGGTATCTCTTCAACAATGATAAGAGATAGTTTCAAGAGCGGGAAACCTATGTTATCGTACACAACTAAGGAGGTTAGTGATTATATTATTGAAAAGAATTTATTTATTTGATATTGGAGCAATATGGATGAATATGTTTATGGCAAAAACAGTGTGGAATTTGTTACTGTTTGTGTTGAATATTGTGCCTTAGTTGAGGGCGCAAGCCAAAATGAGAGAGTTGATTTTATTAATAAGGCTTCAAAGATTTTACCTCTATTATATATTAAAGCATCACTTATTACCCCAGAAGAGTGTTTTGTTGATTACCCCGAACGCTTTGTTAGTGAAGATATGTATAATGGAGTTAGAGGCAGTATTGAACAGTTGCTCGGGCATAACGATACATACTTAGAGGTTTTTATGGAGGGTATGCAATATAGCGACACTCCTATTACTGCATTTATTTCGGAAGATCTAACTGACATTTGGCAACCAATCAGAGATTTTTTAGAGATATATCGTTTAGGAGATGAAGATAATTCAAGAGCCGCATTAACTGATTGTTTAGAGGCTTTCAGAGAGTATTGGGGACAAAAATTGGTTAACGTGCTACGCCCTTTACACTCTCTGCTATACAACTCAGAAGAGGAGATGGATAGTGAGGAGTATGGTATGGACTACAATAATGAGGAGTACGATAATGAGTTTTAATAGTAGTAATATTAAAGAGCCCGTTACCGCAGAGGAAGAGAATCTTATTTTCATTTCAAAAGAGGATGTTGCTCTCTTTGATAAAGAGTTTTTTGAGGGGAGAATAATTGTTATTCAATCAAACGAAGAGGCAAAAAAGGCTATTGCTTATCTTTCGGATTTTAATATTGTTGGTATTGATACTGAAAGCAAACCCTCTTTTAAGAAAGGGAAAAGGAATAAAATATCTTTACTTCAAGTTTCAACAAATGATACTTGTTTCTTATTCAGACTAAAGAATATCGGCTTTACGCCTGAGATTGTTGCGTTCTTTGAGAATGAAAATATCACTAAAGTGGGGTTGTCGCTCAAAGATGATTTTATGATGCTTAAGAATATAGCAAACTTTACTCCAAAAGGATTTATTGATATACAAACTATTATATGCAATTATGGAATTGGAGAGAAGAGTTTACAAAAGATATATGCAATATTGTTTGGTAAGAAGATTTCCAAGACTCAACGTCTTTCAAATTGGGAGGCTGATGTTTTAACAGATGCTCAAAAACGTTATGCTGCAACAGATGCATGGGCTACCCTAAGGATTTATGAGAAACTTCAAAATATGTAAACGAGAATACTATATATAGAGGAAAGAGAGTTGAAAAACATTTCGACTCTCTTTTTTGTTTTGTTAAAGCATATAAGGGATTATTTATGATTAAATTATACGATATAATTACTCTTATTCTTGTTATATATATTGCTCTAATGGCATATTGGGCAAGAGATTTAATAATTGTTTATGGTAACTATTTTGAATACTTTTCGCTTATTGGTATTAGTTTGGCTTTTATTTTTGCATTAAGATATACTATTAAACGGAGAGAGAGAAAAAATAACGATGATGAAGATTAGTATTTTATCTTTATCATCGTTACTATTTTTAGAAGTTTCTATTTCTCTTCGAGTTCTATTACCTCCAAATCTTTAAACTCTCCGTTGTCTATTGTAAATCTTACCAATGTTCTTACTTTATGAAATCCATATACTCCTGCCGCTCCAGGATTGATATGTAATAGATTAAGGGTTTTATCGAACATTACTTTTAGGATATGAGAATGTCCTGATATAAAGAGTTTGGGAGGATGTCGAAATATATCGGGCAATACCTCCTTTGCATAGTGTCCAGGGTAACCGCCTATATGGGTTATCCATACTGATGTATTTTCTATTTCAAATTTTTGATGTTTGGCTGTTCGTAATCGAATATCTTGCCCATCAATATTGCCATATACAGCACGAACAGGTTTTAGAGCCTCTAATTTATCAAGCACTTCAACCGCTCCTATATCGCCACAATGCCATATCTCATCACACTGGGCAAAGTGTTTTTCGTAGCGAGTGTCCCAATATCCGTGTGTATCTGATAATAACCCTATCCTTTTTGCCATTTTGTTTTGCCTTTTGCCTTACGAAGGTAATATTTTTATCCGATTTGCACTATCTTTGCAGTAGAAAACTACCGCAAAAAAATTTTATTAATACTAATTTACAATAAAAAATGATTCTTTCAATTATTGGATTTATAGCAGGAATTACTCTTGTTTTGTATGGTGCTGATGCTCTTGTAAAGGGTGCTACTGCACTTGCAAGAAAATTTAATATCAGCGAACTCGTTATTGGTTTAACCATTGTGGCTTTGGGGACATCGTTGCCCGAATTGGTTATTAGCGTTGGTTCTGCTATAAAAGGGAGTTCGGGTATTGCTTTGGGTAATGTAATTGGCAGCAATATTTTTAACTCCATGCTTATATTGGGAGTTACAGCAATGATAACTCCAATTAAGTTTAGTGCAAAGATGTTGTCGCGTGAGTTACCTTTTAATCTATTGGCTTCTATTGTTCTGATTTTGGTATCAGGCTCAATGCTTATTGGAGGTGGCGAAAATGAAGAGATTTCTCGTTACAGCGGTTTAATTCTTTTATGCTTTCTTGCCGTTTTTATCAGATATACTTTTAGTATTTCAAATGATAGCGAAGAGAGTAACGAGGATATAAAGAGTGTGTCAAATTGGAAAATAGTTTTTTATATTATTGTTGGTTTGGCCTCTCTTATATTTGGAGGCAAACTATTTGTTGGAGGGGCAACTGAGGTTGCTCGTTTGCTTGGTTTATCGGAGGCAATTATTGGTATTACAATTGTATCGGCTGGTAGTTCGTTACCTGAGTTGGCTGTTTCGGTTAATGCTGCACGAAAGGGTAATGCTGGTATTGCCTTAGGTAATGTTTTAGGAAGTAATATTCTGAACATATTCTTTATATTGGGTTGCAGTGCTACTATTACTCCTATCTCGTTAGATGGTTTCAGTTTTGTTGATTACTACGTTCTTATTGCAACCTCGTTAATGGTTTATATTGTGAGCCGATTTGGTGGAAAGAATGTAATTAACCGCTGGGAAGGTGCTATTCTAACTCTCGGTTATATTGCCTATACGGTTTATCTTATTACTAAATAATTAATTAGAAATGAGAAATTAGGAATTAGGAATTTTGCCTATTAGACTATGGTTTAATAGGCTTTATTTATTTTATATAATAGCGTATTGATATATTAAAACTTTTTAATAATTTTGCAGTGATGAAGTAGATCTTCATGACATTGATATATTTATAGCGTTTTGCTATTGTCATTTGCTCTAAAAAACTACCACCTTTTGAAAGCATACAAAGACAATAGGCACTTAACGCCTACGCTTTGCGTGGGTTGTGCTTATCTTGTATGCGGGTATGTGGTAGTACCTTTAGAGCGTGATAGCCAACTCACGCTTTCTTTGTTTAGTTATGCGTGAGGTTTTAAGCAGTTAAATTAACTTTATGTATAACTAAAATAAATCTGTATGAAATTTAAAAACTACACAAAACATTTAGTGGCATTTATAATGCTATTGACAACACTACATGCATATGCAGCATCAGTTGGAGATTCATTTTCCTATGAATGTGAAAATGGGAAATATCTTGTCTTTGAGATTACGCATAGTAATACTATAAAACTAACAGAGGTAGATGATTACGAATGTACCGGAGAGGTAATTATACCATTTTTAGTTAATTTTGATGCTTCGAGTTACATTGTAACAGAGATTGGAGATTGGGCTTGTAATAGCAGAGAAAATATTACATCTGTTACAATACCTGAAAGTGTTACAAAAATTGGCAAGAGTGCATTTAACAATTGTAATAGTTTAACAACTATCACTATTCCCAAAAGTGTAACGGAGATAGGAGAGAGAGCTCTTGCTGGATGCGATAACTTGACTGCTATTAATGTAGACAGTAATAATCTACACTATACTTCAGAAGAGGGTGTATTATTTAACATAGAAAAAACAAAACTTATACAATGTCCTGCTGCAAAATATGGAACATACACAATTCCTGATGGTGTTGACATTCTTGAAAATTTCGCATTTACAGATAGTAAACTTACATCTATTATTATACCCAATAGCGTTACAAAAATAGGAGAGGATGTTTTTGAAGATGCTCAAAATCTAACATCTATAGAAATTCCCAATAGCGTTACATCTTTGGGTGAGTATCTTTTGGCGGGATGTTCAAGTTTAAATGATGTAAAACTATCTAATAACATTACAACAATACCTGTTGGATGTTTTGCGGAATGTATAGGTTTAACCTCTATAAATATTCCTAATGGTGTAACAACTATTGATGAAGAAGCATTTGCCGAAACTGGTTTGACATCAATAAATTTCCCTGAGAGTATAAAGGTCATTGGTGATTATGCTTTTGCATGGAGCGAATTGACATCAGTAGTAATTCCCGAAGGTGTTGAAACAATAGGAGAAGCGGCTTTCGCTTATAGTGATCCATTAACAGCAATTAATGTAGCAGAAGATAACAAATACTTTACGTCTCAAAATGGAGTATTGTTTAACAAAACAAAAACAACGCTTATTCAATATCCTTGTGGGAAACAAGGTGGATATGCAATTCCAAATACTGTAAATACTATTGCAGAGAGTGCATTTGAGGGATGTAAAAATTTAACATCTGTAACAATTCCTCAAAGTGTAAACACAATAGAAATTTACGCTTTTTATGAGTGTGAAAGTTTAGCTTCTGTATCAATACCAGAAGGCATTTCCACCATTGAAGAAATGACTTTTTTGGGCTGTACAAGTTTAAAATGGGTAAATATACCAAGCAGCGTAAATAATATTAAATATTCAGCCTTTGAGAAATGTAAAAGTTTAACATCTGTAACTATTCCAGAAGGAGTAACTACTATTGAGGACAATGCTTTTGAGAAGTGTTCAAATTTGACATATATTACTATTCCTAATAGTGTTAATAGTATAGGAGCATATTGCTTTTTGGACTGTGAAAATTTAAAATCTGCAATTATACCAGAGGGAGTTACTATAATTAAAGAATCCACTTTTGGGAACTGCTCAAGTTTAAAATGGGTGAAAATACCTATGAGCGTTTCTATTATTTCACAAAACGCATTCCTTGATTGTAATAGTTTATCTGAAATTTTTGTATTGAGTACTATTCCTCCAACATTATCTTATGGGTTTGATGAAGGTATGCCTTTCTATAGTGTTAACAAATCAATTCCTGTATATATTCCTATCGGTTCTATTTCCAAATATAAGTCAGCAGAGGGTTGGAATGAGTTTACAAACTTTATTGAGAGTGATTTTACAGGTATAGAGGATAGTAATATTTCTACAACAGAGATAAAGGTTATTGCAGGTAATGGTATTGATATTTGTAATTATTATGGCAAGTTACAAGTTATCAGCCTTGCAGGGCAAGTTCTTAAAGAGACCTATGTAAATGGCTCAACTCAAATTACATTACCTAAAGGTGCTTATATTATTGTTACCGAGAATAAATCTCAAAAGGTAGTTTTATAGTTGTTAGTTGTTGGCTAAGATTACTATGGTTACGAGGATAACTATGGTAGTTATGATTTAATTAGAATTTATGGGCAGTGTCCAATAGATTGTGTAAATGAGAAAACAGGATTCAGATACCCCCTTTATATCTGAATTCTGTTTTCAAATATAAGA
>JAFQBL010000172.1 GCA_017416695.1 Bacteroidales bacterium
AGGTTACTCAGCTTTGGAATAACTTGGCATTACGTTGGTTTTTGCTGGCATTCCTCCAAAAATCAGAATTTAACAAAACCCCTGTCTGCCAATTATTTTGCCCCAAATTTCTCAATTCAACGAATTATATGTAACTTTGTGTTATAAATATTATAAAATCACACAATGCTTACTAAATTATTTGGATACAATCCTAAAACAACTACCATACGCACCGAGATAATGGCAGGAATAACTACATTTCTAACAATGGCGTATATCCTTGCTATCAATCCATCTATATTAAGTGAGACAGGAATGGATAAAGGTGCTTTGTTTACAACAACAGTTCTTATGGCAGCATTGCCTACAATATTTATGGCTTTGTATGCCAAACTTCCGTTGGCACTTGCACCTGGAATGGGATTAAACGCATTCTTTGCCTATACAGTATGTCTGGTAATGGGATATTCGTGGCAATTTGCACTAACAGCAGTATTCCTTGAAGGATTATTGTTTATACTATTAACAATAACAAACCTGCGTGAAAAGATTGTTGAAGTATTACCCGATACTCTTAAAAATGCTATCAGTGCAGGTATAGGACTCTATATTGCATTTATAGGATTAAAGAGTGCTGGAGTAATAGTTGATAACCAGGCAACATTGGTAACATTGGGCGATGTAACAACAGGTTCTGCATTATTAGGATTGATAGGAATAGTAATAACATCAGTAATGTTGGTAAAAAATATAAAAGGAGCATTGCTTATTGGAATATTACTAACAACAATCATAGGAATACCTTTAGGAGTAACCAATATATCAGGAATATTCTCAACACCTCCATCGGTAGAGCCTATATTTATGAAGTTTGAGTGGTCAAACATTCTTACAAAAGATATGTTTGTAATAGTGTTTACACTTCTGTTTGTTGATCTCTTTGATTGTATCGGAACTGTAATAGGAGTTGCCTCACGTGCGGGAATGATGAAAAATGGAAAAATACCTCGTCTAAAAGAGGTGTTTATGGTTGACTCAATATCAACTGCAGTAGGAGCAGTAATGGGAACAAGTACAGTTGCTGTATATGTTGAGAGTGCAGCAGGAGTAAATGAAGGAGGTAGAAGCGGATTAACCTCGCTGGTAACAGGAATATGTTTCTTGTTTGCTCTGTTCTTAGCCCCTCTTTTCCTTGCCATACCAGCGGCAGCCACAGCACCAGTATTGGTATTGGTCGGATTGATGATGATGTCATCTGTTCTAAAAGTAAACTTTGATAATTATGCTGAGGCAGTACCAGCATTTGTGTGTATAATATTTATGCCACTATCGTATAGTATCTCCGAAGGTATCGTATTAGGACACCTTGCATATATACTAATCAACCTATTGAGTGGAAACTTCAAGAAGGTAACACTTGGAATGTATATACTTGGAGCATTCTTCTTATTGAAGTTTATAATGTAATCAAAAATTTAAGCAGAGTATAAATAACTACAAAATATAACTATGAATATAGTACAAGTAAAAGACAAACAATTTGCTCTTTACATATCACAAGAGACAATCAGGAAGAGAGTTAAAGAGGTGGCTGAGGAGATTGAGGCTGATTTGAAAGACAAAAATCCACTCTTCCTTGTAATATTAAACGGATCATTTATATTTGCCGCCGACCTATTGCGAGATATGATGTTTCCATGCGAAATTACCTTTATTCGAATGTCGTCATACGAGGGGACAAATACAACAGGAAAAGTTAAACAAGTTCTTGGGTTACGTGAGAGTATCCAAGGCCGCACAGTTGTAGTTGTAGAAGATATAATTGATACAGGTTATACAATGCAGGAGATGTTACGCATACTTGAAGAGAAGAATCCTGCAGAAATATATGTAACATCACTATTTGTAAAACCCGATAATATAAAAGTAGATATTAAGATAGATTACAAATGTTTTGATATAGATAACGACTTTATTGTAGGTTACGGACTTGACTATGACCAGTATGGTCGTAATTTCCCCGATATCTATAAAGTAGTTGAATAATTATATTTAGAAATTAGGAATTAGGAATGATGAATTAATTAGTAGTTCATTTCTAATTCCTAATTGTTGTGAAACAACGTACTAATTCCTAATTTTTTTAATCCTCTCATAAAGGCTCTGCATCAAATGGTAGAAGTTGGGTATAAATAGTGTTCCCAAAATAGTGCTTAAAGTCATACCATACACAACGGCACTACCCAAAGCGAGCCTGCTTGCAGCACCAGCACCCGAAGCAAACAACATTGGCATAATACCAATAATAAATGCAAACGAGGTCATGAGGATAGGTCTTAATCTCATACGTCCTGCTTCAATTGAGGCCGAAATAATATCTTCACCTTTCAATCTGTAATCGGCAGCAAACTCAACAATCAATATTGCATTCTTTGCCGATAGAGCAATAAGCAGAATAATACCAATTTGGCTGAAAATACTAATAGGCAATCCCATTATAATAGAGCCTAACACAGCACCCAATATGGCAAAAGGCACAACCATAATAACGGCAATAGGACTTGTCCAACTCTCATATTGAGCAGCCAGAACTAAAACAACTACAACTATTGCAAGAATGAATATTATAGCAACAGATGAAGAGGCTTTATTCTCTTGATATGCTTCACCAGTCCATTCGTATCCAAAAGATTTTCCTAATAAACTGTCAAAAACAGACTCCATTCCTCTCATAGCCTCAGCGGTACTATAACCTTCTGTAGCAGTACCTGTAATAGAAGCCGAAGTGTACATATTGTATCTCTGTATCAAATCCTCGCCCAAACGCTCCTCAATAGTGGTAAATGCAGAGAAAGGCACCATCTCGTTATTGCTATTTCTGACCGAAAGTTTAAGAACATCATCAATCCTCTCTCTGCTTATAGCATCTGCACTCAAAAGAACCTGATAAATTCTTCCAAAGGAACTGAAATCATTAACGTATGCAGAGCCCATATATAAAGATAATGAGTTGAAAACCTCGTTTAAGTCAATGCCTTGTAACTCAATTTTATCTCTGTTGATATTCAAAGCATATTGCGGAGTAGCCCCCTGATATATACTGTTCATTGAACCAATACTCTTAATCTTTTTGCTCTCAGAAACTATTTCGTTTATTGCTTTTTGTAACTCACCGCTACCTAAGTTGCCAATATCTTCAATTTGCATTTGAAGACCTCCCGTTGCTCCCATGCCATTTATGGCAGGAGGATTAAGAGCAAAAATAGAAGCCTCTTCAATAGAGTATGCCTCTCTGTTAAGTTGCTCTATTATTGAAGCAACATTCTCTCTTTTTGCTTTACGCTCTTTCCATGGTTTAAGGATAACAAAAACAGTGGCACTATTCGATGATGCAGCACCATTAATAACCGAGAAACCATTAATGCACATATAACTCTCCACCTCATTATAACCATTTAAAATAGCACCAAGTTTCTCTGTTGCCTTTTCAGTACGCTCCAACGAAGCATTAGGCGGAAGCGTAACAGAAACCAGGAAATAACCCTGATCCTCTTCGGGAATAAACGAAGAAGGAGTTTTAACAAACAACCAAAAGGCAGCAATGGTAAATATTACAAATGCTATCATACTTTTAACAGGGTGCTTTAACATTCTGGAGATAATACTAACGTACCCATTTACACACTTCTCATAACCCTTATTAAACCATCTGTAAAGTATAAACTTAGCATCGTGTTTCTCTTTTAAGAAAATAGCACAAAGGGCAGGGGTGAGGGTAAGAGAATTAAAACCGCTGAAAAAAGTTGCAACAGCAATCGTTAAAGCAAATTGTTTATATAGTTCACCAGTAATACCAGGAATAAAGGCTGTAGGAATAAACACCGCTAAAAGTACCAGCACAACACCAATAACAGGTCCTGTAATCTCTCGCATTGCTTCAGTAACAGCCTCCTTTCTTGAATATTTACCCGTTGCCAAAAGTCGCGAGGAGTTCTCAACAACAATAATAGCATCATCAACCACAATAGCAATTGCAAGCACCATACCAAAGAGGGTAAGCGTATTGATTGAGAAACCAAATAACTTCATAACCGCAAGAGTACAAATCAGAGAAACAGGAATAGTTAGAGACGGAATAATAACTGCTCTGAAGTTCTGTAAGAAAATAAGCACAACAAGCATTACCAAAAGGGTAGTCTCTATGAGTGTAACTAACACCTCTTCTAATGAAGCCTTGACAAAATTGGTAGTATCAAGAATAACATTACACTCCACACCCTCAGGAAGATTTCTTGATAACTTCTCTACCGCAGTTCTGACCTCATCAGCAACATCAAGAGCATTGCTGCCAGGTAATTGGTATATAGCAATAGCCGCTGCCGATTTACCGCTCTGTTTCGATATTGTACCATAATTTTGGCTACCCAACTCAATATTGGCAATATCCTTAAGTCTTAAATAACCACCTTCGGGTAGGGCTTTAATAATAATATTCTCAAACTCACTAACTGATGATAAACGCCCTTTTGTGGTAAGAGTATATTGAAATTTTGTATTATTTCTCTGAGGAGGTTGACCAACGCCACCAGCCGAAACTTCAATATTTTGAGCAGATATAGCATTGTAAACATCATTTGGAGTAACATCTCTCATCCTCATAATTTCAGGGTTTAGCCATACCCTCATACCATAATCTCCTGCACCAAACACAGTAACATTACCAACACCCTTTAATCGGGAAAGAGGATCAGAGAAGTTGAGAGTAGCATAATTCGAAAGGAATAGTCCGTTATATATTGAACTGTCAGCCTCTAACGACAAAATCATAACAATATTTGTCGATTGTTTTTTAGTAGTAATACCCTGTTTTATAACCTCACTCGGTAAATTACCCTCAGCAATATTAACTCTATTCTGAACCAAAACCGCAGCCATATCGGCATCAGTGCCAACCTCAAAAGTAACAGTCAGGTTATACTCTCCAGTTGATGAAGATGTAGAGTTCATATATATCATACCATCCACACCATTAACCTGCTCCTCAATAGGAGTGGCAACCGATTCTGCAATACTTTCGGCACTTGCACCAGGATATACTGCTTTAACCTGTACGGTAGGTGGAGTAATATCGGGGAATTGAGCAATAGGTAAAAACTCCAGAGCGGCAACACCGGCCAAAACCATCAAAAGAGCAATGACAGTTGCAAATATAGGTCGGTTTATAAAGAATTGTGAGAACATCTGAAATAGTAAATAAATGTTACTTAATAATAGGATTAACCCTCATTCCATCTCTAACTTTAAGCAGGGCTTTCGATACATACATCTCCCCCTTGTCAAGACCACTAACAACATATCTCAATGTATCATCAAATACCTCTCCCACAGTAATGTGTCGGTACTCAACCTCCGAAGAGTCGTTAACAACATAAACAAAACTACCCAATTGGTCAAAACCAATTGAGGCATCATCAATCAATAGAGCATTATTACGTTTTGTATAAGGGAGCATAACATTGGCAAACATACCATCTTTAAGTTCTCCGTTATGATTCTTAATCTCTGCCCTTAGACGCAAAGTACCCATCGATAAATCAATATTTGGAGCAATATAATCAATCTTACCTTTATATACTCTCCTTGTTGGAGAATCAAAAAATACCTCAACACTATCAAATGGCATCTGTTTGTTGTCCAACAACATTTTAAGGTATTGATTGTCTTCAATATTAAAATATGCATACATCAAATCTTCTTGAAAAATAGTAGCAAGAACCACAGGTGAGGCACTACCATTCACATAGTTGCCATTCGATAGCGTGCCAATAGTAACCCTACCTCTAAATGGTGCTTTAACATAACAATAACTCAAATTGGTTTTAGCAAGAGAAAGAGAGGCTTCGGCATTTTTAACATCAGCTTCGGCAGCAACAAGTTGCGATTTGGCTTCAATTAAATCAATTTCGCTGATAGCATTACTTGCCGAAGCCTCTTTCATTCTTGTATAATTGTTTTGGGCATAGTCGCGTTTAGCAATGGCGTTCTCTAAAGAACTCTCTGCCGATAGTACCTCATCTTGATATTGCGTAGGTTCAATAAGGAAGAGAAGTTTGCCCTTCTCAACCTTACTACCTGCGTCATAGAAAGAGTTTTCGAGATAACCACTCACTCTTGCTACAAGATTAACGCTGTTTTGAGCCGATACATAACCAGGATAACTCTTGCTTAAAGTAATATCCCTTACAACAGGTTTAGCAACAGTTATAGGAGGCATAGCCTCATAACCACTTAATAAATTATCGTTGCATCCAGTAAAAATAGAACACACAAAACAGAGCAGACAAAATTTAAACCATTTCATATTATAATATTTTATTACTACGTTGCACTTCCTACAAATTGGAAATTAATTCCTAATTCCTCATTTATCAATAACACCCCAATGCTCTATATAAGTTTACCAAAGCAATAAGAGTATTACCTTCGGCAACAACCAAAGAGTTCTGATACTCCAACAGAGAGCGTTGAGCGTCCAAAACATTTTGGAAATCACTCAATCCACGTTTATATAAATCGAGCGAGAGAGTAAGCATAGTTTCACCTTGAATCTCCAACTCTCTCAAATCTACAACCTGCTTAATACGCCCTTTATATGCCGATATAGCACTACTAACCTCTTCAACCGCTTTAAGAACAGTGGTATTGTAATTTCTTATGGCAGCATCATAATTAGCCTTCTCCTGTTTTAAAGAATTAAAAAGGTTACCACCTTGAAAAAAGTTCCAACTTATGCGAGGAGAAAGAGAGTAGGTGATACTATTGCTGTTAAAAGTCCTATTCAAAGCCTGTCCCTGAAAACCAAAACTACCGTCAACAAAAAATTGGGGAGAGAAGTTTCTCTTACTGCCATGCAAACTCTCCTTTGCTACTTTAGTTTTAAGAAAAGCAGCATTAACATCGGGGCGATTAGCAAGCATCTCTTCACTCGTTCCAATAGCAATAATCTTCATATATTTAGGAATATCAGCAGGAACAATCAACCAATTATAAATCACTTGCGGAAATACCCCTGCAAGTTGGCAAATAGTATAAATCTGATTATCAATAGAACTCTGAAGAACAGGAATAGAAGCCTTAGTGCTGTAATATACCGATTTAGCCTGAGCAACATCTAACTGAGAAGCAAGTCCACTATTAAATCTCACTTCAGTAATATTTAAAATCTCCTTTTGAGATTCAATGTTTTTAACAGCCACAATAAGTTGTTGTTGCATCATTCTGAGTTGAGCATAATACGAAGCCATATCGGCAGTTAAAGCCATAATAGCAGCTTCGCAGAGCTGGGCCATGGATTGCCACGCTGCACTTTCCTGCAGCAGCGCCAGCGTCTCCAACGCCGCCTCTACATACA
>JAFQBL010000173.1 GCA_017416695.1 Bacteroidales bacterium
AGAGCCATACATATTTTTTTGTAAAGAAGGTTTTGAATACCTCTACAAAGGACATTATTGCTCCGTATGTTGAAGTGGGTGCATCGTGCGATTTTGCTCCTTTTGGCAATACAAAATAGTGGTATATTGATAGTCCGCATAACAATAGTGCGATCAATCCCATTATTATCATCCAGGCATACATTGGCGCTGTTTCGGGATTGTTCTCTTTGAACATTGTCATTAATACTCCTGCAAGTGCTACCATTCCTCCATTGGCAAGTACTTTTGCCAAATTGTAAAATGCTCCTTGCCAACCTATATAGCGTGCCTGAGTCTCTTTATCGAGGGCTGTCAGATAGATTCCGTCTGTTGCTATATCGTGCGTTGCTCCACTAAATGCTATTACTGCCATCATTGCTATTGTAAAAGCAAAGAAGTTGGGGATTGGCAACATAAAGGCTATAAATCCAAAACACAAACCCGACAACATTTGTGTTGCCACAACTACTCCTTTTTTGGTTCCCCATATCTCAAGTAAAGGACTCCATATAGGCTTTAACGAATATGGCAATATTATTAATGATGTCCAGAATGTTATTGATGCTGCATCTATTCCAAGATCGGCAAACATAATTACTGCTACCAACGACAATGCTACAAACGGCATACCCATTGCAAAATATACCGATGGTACCCATGTTATGGGATTTTTTACTTTTCCTTCTTCCATTTTTATCTATAAATTAAAATAGGAGAAAACTCTATATAAGGGTATTCTCCATATATAACTATTATTTTATCTTTATCTCATCAATGAACATATACGCTCCTTGTTTGGGTAATTGGTGTGCTGTGTATCGTATATAGCGACATGTTTCATCTCCTGTGAATCCGAAGTTCTTGATTAACATTCCTTCTGTATCACGTGGTACATCGTTATCAATATGTTTTACTTTACGCCAGGTTTCACCATCTTCTGACATATATATATCAACATACTCGGGGAACCATATCCATGGCCCTGCCTGTTGCATAAAGTTTACCTCTATCTCTTTTATTGCTGTTACTTCGCCCATATCAAGTACAACATCTACATCTTTGTTAAATCCTTGCCAACTGCCGTCGCCATAAGATGCTCCGCCATTGTATCCGTCGGTGAGTGTTGCCTCTCCTTTTGCTACATAATGACTGCAATGTGGTATGTTATATGATACTTTTTTGCCAATCGCTTTGTGGTATAGAGGTGTAAATGTTTGTACCTCTGTTATTCGCTTATCGTTCTGGAATATTGCAACCTTTATAATTGCTGAATCTTTTACCGATATTGGCTTTTTGTATTGTGTTGATTCTTTTGTTGGCTCTGTTCCGTCTTGTGTGTATCGGATTTCAACTGGCATCTTGTCGCAACGGAACGATAACTCTATAGTCTGTTTCTCAATATCCACTACCTCTGTGGCTATTACGCTGTTAGAGATTTGATGTGCGTTTATTCCTTTTGCTTTTAAGATATCGAGGTGTCTGTTTGCCGCAGGCAAGAATCTTTCCCAGTTTTTTGTTTCTGCTTTACACCAACATAACTCTGAGAGAGCGAGTAAACGTGGGTAGATCATATACTCTGCATGAGATTCGGTTTGTATATACTCTGTCCATAGGTTGGCCTGTACTCCTATTATATGCGATTTCTCCTCTACTGTTAACGAATCGGGTACTGGCTCGTAACTATATACTCGGCTTAATGGCAAATATCCGCCTATTGCCTCAGGCTCTGTTGCTGGGTTATCCTGATAGGCATCAAAGTATAGCCAGTTTCCTGGTGTCATAATAGCATCGTGTCCCATTTGAGCGGCTTTGATTCCTCCTGCCTCTCCTCTCCATGCCATTACTGTTGCATTGGGTGATAGTCCTCCGTCAATTATCTCATCCCATCCTATCATCTGTTTGCCTTTTGAGTTTAAGAAACTCTCAATGCGTTTAATTAAATGACTTTGTAACTCATGCTCGTCCTTAAGGCCTTGTTTGCGGATTAGGTTTTGACACTTACTGCACTCTTTCCAGTTCTTATGGTCTGCCTCATCTCCTCCTATATGGATATACTCCGATGGGAATAGTTCGCAAACCTCTGAAAGAATGTTTGTCAGGAATGTATAGGTGTTTTCGTTTCCTATACACATTTCGCCACTTGTATAGGGTTTGCCTTTACATGAGTACTCGGGATAGGCTGCAAGAACTTCATCGCTGTGTCCTGGTATCTCTATTTCAGGGATTATGGTAATGTTTAATTTTTGGGCATATGCTATTACCTCTTTTATCTCTTCCTGAGTATAATATCCTCCTTTTGCTTTTTCATCGTTCTGGTCGCAATATAATCTCTCGCCAAACCAAAACTCCTTCCAGTTATTGTATGGACGCCATGCGGCAAATGTTGTTAGACGTGGATATTTTTTTATCTCAATCCTCCAACCTGCTCCATCGGTTAAGTGCCAATGGAAACGATTCATTTTGTAGAATGACATTACGTCTAATTGCTTCTTGATAAACTCTACACTGAAGAAATGACGTGATACATCTAAGTGCATTCCACGATACGCAAAACGTGGTGTGTCGGTTATTTGCATACATGGAATTCCCTCCTCTGCAAGATATTGCAGTTGTGCTACTGTTTGAATGGCATATATAAGTCCACCAAAATCAATAGCCTCAATATCTATTGATTTTTTTGTTATGTTCAACCTGTAACTCTCAGAGGTCAGGGTTGAATCAATAGTTTGGGTAATTCTTATTACTCCACTCGCATCTTCTGCTGTTGCTTCTGTTGCCTCAGGATATATCCCTTTTATCAACTCTAACAGATTGCTTTTGTTGGTATCGGTTACATTGGTAAAATATACAGAGGGAGTTTCGTAGTTGAAACTTCCTGATTTTACTTCTGTTTGTGCTGGTTGGGGTATCAGCAACTCCGCTACCTTTGCATTTTTGTTGCTGCAACTTATTATGAAAGTTGCAACAACAAAAAGAAGGAATATCTTTTTTATGCTTGTCATTCTTAAACTCTATTATTTTACCACAATCTCATCAACAAAGAGGAATAGAGGAAGATTTTTTCCGTCGTGCCACTCTGGTCCTACTTTTACACTCTCTGCCTTGATTTTTATATATTGTGCTTTTACTGGTTCAAATTTAGCCTCAAGCATTTGACGCTCCTGCTTGTAACCTTCGTAGCCTGTGGGTAATGCAAATGTTTGGTCGCTTACGGTTGTGTAGTTCTCACCATCGGCAGATACTTCTACTTTATAACTTGCTGCTGGGAAAATCCAGTTTGAAAGGTCGCAAAGTTGACCAACTGATACCTCTGATATCTCTTCAACTTTTCCAAGATCAAGATTTGCTACAAGGTCTTTTGTCTCAAATGCTATCCAACGTCCAGTGTTGAATGCGTGTGTTCCTGTTAATCCGTCAACGAGTGTTCTTTCTCCATCATAAACATATTTGGCACAGATAGGCTCTTCTAATGTTATTTTGCTTGCTGTTGCTTTGTTAAAATCGAAAGTACACTCATATATACTTTTCTCCAATCCCTCTCTGTCTGAGAATGTTTTTAGTGTTGCGGTCTCTCCTAACTTAATTACATCTTTATAAACAGGGCTCTCTGTTGTTGGCTCTGTTCCGTCTAATGTGTAATAGATTGGTGCATTTCCTTGTGTGCGAAGTGTTATGTCAATTGTGTTGTCCTGCATATTTACATCGTACGACATTGCAACCTCTAAGATATGTTTCGCAAAGTTGTTTCCGTTCTGAACATATACTTGAACATTCTTATCAAGACGTTTTAAGAAACTTGCCCAATCTTTGTTCTCTAAATTTGTCCATGCAACTTCACTTAATGCATCTAATCGGGGAAGCAACATATATTGTAGATAGTCAAAGTCTTTTATGTACTCTGTCCAGATGTTTGCTTGAACTCCTTTTATTCGTGCTCCCTCTTCGGCTGTTAATGATGTATCTACTGGGTTGTAGTTATATACCATCTCTACTGGAATATTTCCTCCAATTGCAAGAGGTTCACGCTCTGTGTCTAATGATTGATAGTAGTCGAAATATAGGTGAGTATTGGGTGTCATAATTACATCATGACCTTTGCGTGCAGCCTGCAAACCTCCTACTACTCCTCGCCATGACATTACTGTTGCACTTTGTGATAGTTCGCCCTCTAATATTTCATCCCATCCTATCATCTTGCGGCCATTGTCGTTTAAGAATTTTTCGATGCGTTTGTTAAAGTATGATTGTAGGAAAACCTCTGCTGAGTGAATTGAATCTCCTACAATTCCCTCTGCTTTAATTCTTGCTTGACAGCGTGGACATTTTTCCCATGCCTCTTTTGGACACTCATCTCCTCCAATGTGAATATACTCTGATGGGAATAGTTCCATTACCTCTGTTAGAATATCTTCAACAAACTCAAAGGTACTCTCTTTTCCCATACACAAAACATCGCGACTTACTCCCCATGTCTTCATAACCTCGCATTGTTTGTTGAAACATCCAAGATGTGGATATGATGCAACTGCGGCTACCATGTGTCCTGGCATATCTACCTCAGGTATAATTGTTATTTGACGCTCTGCTGCATAGTTGATAATATCTTTAATCTCGTCACGAGTGTAAAAACCTCCGTAGCGTATATTATCATACTCGTTTGTATCGGGACGTCCTATGATTGTTCCATTACGGTATGCTCCAACCTCTGTCAGACGAGGATATGTTTTGCTCTCCATACGCCAGCCTTGGTCATCGGTTATATGCCAGTGGAAGATATTCATTTTGTGCATTGCCATCAAATCTAAGAACTCTTTTACCTCCTCTACTGAGAACATATGACGTGCTACGTCTAAGTGATTACCACGATATGGCATACGTGGTGCATCTGTTATTGATACGCATTTTGCACTCCACTCTACTCCTTGGGCAAGTGTTTTGCCGTAGATTTGTGCAGGAAACAATTGTTTTAGTGTTTGAATGGCATAGAACATTCCGTTTGATGCACTTCCTTTTATCTCAACTTTGTTTTTTGATATGTCAAGGGTATAAGCCTCTTTCTCTAATGTACTATCCAAAGTAAAACTTATTGTAGCATCTGCTGCATCTTTTTCTGTTGTAACAGTATAACCTGTTACGTTTGCAAGCATTGATGCAAAATTCTCAACAACCTTTACAGCAGAATCGTCTATATCTCCATAATATCCAATTACTACACTGTTTGGCAACTCAAATGTTCCACACTTGGGTTCAAGGTTATTAGGCATTGGAATAATTGTATATTCCTCTACTGAAGGTTTGCACGATACTACTGCAAACATCACTACTGAAATAGATAGTGCTACTAACGTTGAGATTTTTTTCATAAGTAAAATGTGATTAGTTTATATTTATTTTAATTATTTGCTCAAATTTGGGGTAAAAATACAAAATAAAAATTTTATCTCCTAATAATAGAGAGTAAATTATAGCAACACAAAATAGTTTTTAGGTATATTAAATTTATATCTATTTTTATGGGTAAAAAATATGCTAATGATTTGGATATGAGATTTATTATCAGTACTTTTGCAATATTAAAGAAGACTCCTCTTTATTAGGGAGAAATATGAAAAACTACTAATTATAAACTTCTGAAATGTTTAGAAGGGGATAGAGACTATAATTATTAATTTATTGATATATAATATATTATAAAAATGAATAGAGAGATTTTTAAAAACTTCTTGTTTATTGCTCTTATGCTGTTAGTGTCAAATTTTTCGGCATCGGCAGAGGAACAGAACGATTGGGAAAATCAACACGTTTTTGCAATAAACAAAGAGGAGGGACATGCTACCTATATGCCATATCCTGACAGAGAGGCTATTTTTAAGGATGAGAGACGAGTGAAGTTCCCATGGATTACTTCCAAATCGGAATATTTTAAATCACTTAACGGCAAGTGGGCTTTCAGTTTGGTTGATGAGCCTTCGAAACGACCTCTTGATTTTATGAAAGAGGGTTATGATTTCTCAAATTGGGATACAATTCCCGTACCTTCGAATTGGGAGATGCATGGTTACGACCAACCTATATATTGTAATGTTGAGTATCCTCACGAGAGCAACTACCCTTATATACAACGCCGTAAAGGTTATGATGGATATGGTGTTAATCCCGTAGGTTCATACCATAAGGTTGTTACTGTTCCTGAGGGTTGGAATAACAAACAGATTTTCCTTCATTTTGGTGGTATATATTCGGCTGCATACATTTGGGTAAATGGACAAGAGGTTGGTTATACTCAAGGAGCAAACAACGACCATGAGTTTGATATAACCCCTTACGTTAAACCAGGCAAAGAGAATAGAATTGATGTTCAAGTGTTCCGCTGGTGCGACGGTAGTTATTTGGAGTGCCAAGATATGTTCAGAATGAGTGGTATATACCGCGATGTTTATATGTTTGCTACTCCTAAAACCTTTATTCGCGACTACTATATCACGTCGAAACTAAACCCAGAAGAGGGTTATAAAACTGGTGACGTTAAAATTGAGGGCTGGATAAACAACAGAGACAAAGAGAGTTCTACCTCTACTCTTAATGTGGTTATTGAAACTCTAAAAGGCGATACTCTTGTTTGCTTTGAACCTAAAACCGTAACAGTAAAGGCTGGTGGAGAAGAGAAAGTTACTCTAAACGGTAAGGTGAAAGATATTGAACTTTGGAGTGCAGAACATCCTAACCTTTACAACACTATATTCTCTTTGAAAAACAGCGAAGGTGTTGAAGAGGAGGCTTTTTTGGTTAAGTACGGATTTAGGGATATTAAAATAAAGAATGCTCAATTCATTCTTAACGGAACTCCTATTATTCTTAAAGGTGCAAACCGACACGACACACACCCTGTGTATGGACGTGCAGTGAATATAGCATCGATGCTTAAAGACGTTTTAATGATGAAACGTGCAAATATGAACACTATACGTACTGCACACTACCCCAATCAGGATAAAATGTACGATATGTTCGACTACTATGGCCTGTTGACTGTTTGTGAGGCAGATGTTGAGTGCCATGCTAATCAGGCAATAAGTAACGACACAACTTGGGAGGCTGCTTTTGTTGACAGAGGTTTAAGAATGGCTTTGCGTGACCGCAACCACCCTTCGGTAATTATGTGGTCGTTGGGTAACGAGTGTGGCGACGGTATAAACTTTGCCGCTGAGCGCGCTGCAATAGAGGCGGTTGATGACAGACCTATCCATTACGAAGGTGGATGGCAATATTCTGACTTTACAGGCAATATGTACAGAACTATTGAGGAGTTATGCAAAACAGATACTACTTCTAATCCAAAAGCATTTTTTGCTGACGGTACATATAAACCTCACTTTGTTTGCGAATATGCTCACGCTATGGGTAATGCAATAGGTAATCTTAAGGAGTATGTTGATTACTTTGAAGAGGATAACCGCACTATTGGTGGTTGTATATGGGATTGGGCTGACCAATCGATATATCATCCACAACTATTAAAGAAAGGTATTCGTCAACTTGCAACAGGATACGACTTTCCTGGACCTCATCAAGGAAACTTCTGTTGTAATGGTATAGTTACTGCTGAGCGTGAAGAGACTCCAAAACTAAGAGAGGTTACAAAGGCTTACCAACCTGTTGCCTTCTCGAACTTCAACCCCGCAACTCAAATGGTAACTCTAAAAAACAAGTTCCACGATACAGATTTAAAAGACTTGTATATGGTATGGACTCTTGCTTGTGACGGAAAAGAGATTAAAAGAACTACCCGCAGTAGTAAGGTTAATCTTCCTGAATGTGCTCCTGGTGAGAGTATTGACATTGAAATTCCTTACGGAATTAATATGATAACAAACCCTGATGCTGAATATACTGTAAAAGTAAATCTCTTCTCAAAACGTAAAACTACCTGGGGTATAGACCACCCAATTGCAACAGAACAATTTATTGTTCGTGAAGGAAGTGATAAAACTGAGGTTTTCAGAGAGTATATTATTGATAAGATTTCGTTTGTTGAGACCGATTCAACTCTTTTAATCGTGGGACACGATATGGAGGTTGAATTCAATAAAAACACAACCTTTATAACTTCATTAAAATATCACAATGGAGAGTCGCACGAGGAGATGTTCCCAACTGGCGAAGGACCAAGATTTGATAGTTACCGCTGGATTGAGAACGATGGTTGGAAAGAGGTTGATACTCTTGTTACTGAATCATTCTCTTTCAAAAGAGCAAAAGATAAAAAGAGTATGCTGGTTGAAGCAACTGTAAACTCAGTTAACAAATGTAACTACACAATTGAGTATGAGGTATTTGCTAACGGACACATTATAATGGATATTACATACCGCCCATTAACTGAAAATCTACGTCGTATGGGACTTTCGGCTGTAGTTGCAGGTAACAAACACAATGTTGAGTATTATGCAAGAGGTCCTTGGGAAAACTATGTTGACCGCAAAACTGGGGCATATCTTGTAAATCACAAAACAACTGTTGAGGAGATGGAAGAGAGTTATATGAAACCTCAAACAATGGGTAACCGCGAGGATTTACGCTATCTGTCATTAACTGATAATGATGATCATGGTATTGAGATTAATGTTAAAGGTCAAGCATCGTTCTCGGCTCTTTACTTTACAGATATGGAGTTGTCAAAACTTCAACACGTTTGGGAGTTACCCGAAGCAAGAAGAGATAATATAATCTTACATATTGATTATATGCAACGCGGTATTGGTAACGCAAGTTGCGGACCCCAAACAATTGAAAAATATAGAATTCCTGGTACTGGAGAGTTCAAACATCGTATATCAATTGACCCTCACTGGCCAATACCAACTTTCTAAAAAGAGGTAATATACAATTATAAAGAAAAGGAGTATGATGGTTAACTTCACTCATACTCCTTTTTTATATATTAAAAAAAATAGGAATGAAAAACTAATTCCTCATTCCTAATTCCTAATTCCTAATTATAGATTATAAGTTCCTTCTACAAGGTTACCCATTGCCCATACTGCACGTATGTTCAAATCATCATCAAGAATCATAATGTCTGCATCTTTATCTTTTTGCAATGAGCCTTTGCGGTCATATACGTTCATAATCTTAGCAGGTGTCTCTGATGCCATACGTATTGCATCATCTAATGGTATTTCTGCTTTTTGAACTAATGTGCGGATAAGTCGGTCCATTGTTGCTACTGATCCTGCAAGGGCTGTGCGGTCGGCAAGTTTACATACACCATCTTCAATGATTACACGTGGATCAAATGCTGTTTTGCTATCACTCGCTGCACATGCAAGGGCATCGGTGATTACACATGCTCGCTCCACTCCTTTGATATGGTGAATTAGTCGTAATATTGTTGGAGGTACGTGAATACCATCGGCAACAACCTCTACTGTCATATCTTCGTGAAGGTATATACTCTCTACTGTTCCCTCGTATTTATACTCACGACGTTTATGGAATCCTGGCATTGCATTATAGAAGTGCGTTGCGTGTGTATATCCGTTCTTGTGTGCTGCATGTATATCGTCATACTCCGCTTGTGTGTGGGCTACTGATGCAAGTATTCCTTTTGATGTGATATATTTACCAAATTGCATTGCTCCTGGTAACTCTGGTGCTGCATCCCAACGTTTGATACAGTGCCACTTTTCTACAAGTGGAATGTACTCATTTGGATCAGGATTTTTGATATTCTCAGGTAATTGTCCTCCTGCCATTGCCATATTTAGGTAGTGACCTTCGAGGTGAAGTCCAAGCACTGGGCTATTAGGCTCTGCCATAAGTTTGGTACATGTCTTAGCAGCAGCCTCAATCATTGGTACTGTTGATGATGACAAAGTGGGGAAGATACTTGTTGTTCCGTGTTTCATATGTGCCTGGATTGCTCCACGAAAAGCCTCCTCTGTTCCTTCCATAAAGTCACAACCGCCACCTCCATGAATGTGAATCTCTACACCACCTGGTACTACATACATACCTTTTGCATCTATTACTTCTGCTCCTATTACAGCAAGGTCGCAGTTTGTTACCTCAAGAATTTTGTTATCACGTATGATAACTGAACCATCTTTTAACCATCCTTGAGGTGTTAGAATTTTAGCATTAATAATTTGCTTAAGCATAATATTTATGTTAATTATTGTGTTTTAACTGTTTATGCATATGAAGTGGTGCAACAAGCAACCATAATTACATTCCTCAATTGCAAAGGTATTTATTTTATTAGTTATTAACTATTTTTTTGAACTATTTTTAAAAATAATTGTTATTTATTATTTGAGACAACTTCTTTAACAATCTTATATATCTTATTTTGTTCTATATTTTCCAATAAGCAGCGGCAAATATTTTTGAGTAAAGGTTATTATTGGAATAAATATAAATAGTATCAATAGCGACCATACATAATCAAGGAACGATGGCTCATTGAATATTTTGCGTAAAATTTGTACCAGAAATATATGAAAACCTAATATTAGGATTGATCCTACAGATATCGTTTTCAACCATTCTAAATTGTATCTTTCAAGGTATTTACATATAAAGAATACCATTGCTGTTCCGCTTACTCCTCCCAAAAGATATAAGAATATATTATCTCCAAAATCTGCTGTGTACATTTTAACATCACCATTATATAAGTAACAAATATATACACACACTAAAGTTGCGAGAAAATATATTATAGTTATTGGGGTAATTTTATACGACACTAATTCTTTCTTATATTTTGCGATATAGAATCCTATAATAAAGAATGGATAGCAACAAAACAGATTGATTAATGATGAGGGATTATGAAGTATGTTATAACCAAAAATAACGAATTCCTCTCTATATATAATCCACGATATTAATAGGGATAGAAGTGTTATAACTATATCAGTTATATATCCTCGAGTATATTGAAAAACTATCTTAATTAAGATAAGAGTATATATAAACCAACACTCTTTGAATATATTCCACATTCCCAATACAAGATTTATTGGGAGTTTTATTAATTCGCCAATATTGTAACGACCTAAAACTATATCTCCTAATGTTCTGACACTATATGCCAATAGTGTTATTATTATCATGGGCAAAGCGAGGTTGTACCAAAGTTTTTTCCAGAACTCCTTTTGATTATTCTCTCGTTTACTTAAAAAACCAGATATAATAAAGAAAAGAGGTACACTAAAAACATATATGAATTTATGTCCAATAGAGAAGAAATGTCCTAAAACAATAAGATACATTCCTATTGCCTTCATATAATCAATCCACAGCAGCCGCTGTAAAGATTTTGAGATAGGGGGGGGTAAGTTTATCATTATCAAGCATTTATCTTAATCTGTTATTTGTAAAATATGGTGCTGCTACTTTGCGGAAGTGTACAAGGGCAATGGCTACTAATACTACTCCAAGCATATATGCTGCTCGGTAACTATGCAAATCGGCTATTGCTCCGCCTACTACTACTCCTATTCCTACTCCTACATCCCAAGAGGTTAGATAGGTTGAGTTTGCTGTGCTTCGGCGTTCATGAGGTGCAAGGTTTACAAACATTGTTTGTACTGGCGGACATATCATTCCATACGAAAATCCCAAAACAAATGCCGATGCGTAGAAGGCTATTGGGGCAGAGAGGAATATAAACATTGCATAGCCTATGAATAGTCCTAACATTCCTATTGTGATGAGTTGTATTACTCTGCCTTTTCGTAAGTGTGGTCCATTGCTTATACGTGCACTTATTAATCCTAATGCCATAAGCATAAAGAATGGTCCTGTGCTATTTTCTATTCCTACTTCATCTCGCGCATATACTGCTAAATAGGTTGATAGTATTCCATAACTGAACGAGAGGAGCATAAAGGTTATGCTCTCGTGTGTTCCTTTTATCAGAAAGAATCTATCGAGTGATATGGGTGAGGTGCTTATGGATTTTGGAGTGATTGTCTTCTTTGGCATTTGCACCATCAATATCATAACAAATCCTACGGCACATGCTATAAAGGCACACAAGAAGAGTGCCTCATAACTTCCAAAAAAGTTATAGGTGGCAAATGAGATTGTTGGGCCTAATGCCATTCCAAGATTATTACTTATTCCATAATATCCTATTCCCTCGTTGCGGCGTGATGTGTGTAGTACGTCTATTGCTACTGTGCTGTTTGCTACGGTTATAAATCCAAATATCAATCCATGCAACGCTCTGATTACTGCAAATGTTATTATATTTCCTGGTATTATATAGGTACAAAATAATAGTGCGAATACGCCATAAAAGATTAACTGCATTGGTCGGCGTGGTAGCGTGTCCAACATAAATCCCGCAAAGGGACGTATTATCAATGCTGTTATTGTGTAGAGCGACAATACTACTCCTATCTGTGTATGGGTGGCATTGTACTCTTGTTGCATATATAGAGGTAATACGGGAAGTATTGTAAAAAAGGCAAAAAACAACAAAAAGTTTCCTGCCAATACTAATAAAAAATTTCTATTGAAAAGCCTCTCTTTTTCCATCTCTCTATATCTCTTTGGGGGTAGGCAGCAATAGGAATATGCTCTCGGTGCCCATATTAAATAGTAGGTCTATAATTGAAAGATCTGGTATAAATCCGTGCCTCTTTGAAAATACCTGATAATATGGTAATAACTTTTCTTGTTCAAATATAGGTTGCTTGGGGTGTATTATTTCGCGTAAATCTGTATCTCCTGCTTGTGGTTGTATATACTCTTTGCTATACTCTATTTTAGGAGTTATATTCAATAGTGAGCAGATGGTATTTTGTAACTCTATATTGAAGTCGTATAGATATTTGTATCTGTTTGGCTCATAAAAGGGGCGTAAATCATCACAATAATATTCAAAGTATGGTGATGAGTGGTATGCTGAATATATTGCTGTCCAATGTAGGTGTTGCCAATTGTCGTGAGAGGATATACGAACATCTCGTGTCAATACTTTCCCCGATGGTTTGTCAATGGGTATTGACAAGGTCATAACTCCTGCCTCTGTTGCAATTTTGCATCGGTTACGATAACTCTGCTTTTGATAATTGCAACACGCCTCAACTGTTACAGGCGAATTGTTTAACTGCCTGTAATATGATACGGGGGCTAAATATGAAGGAGTTAATATTACCATCTCTATTCTGATAAGGCTTCTACTGAACGGAAGAGCCTGTTAAATCTAATTCCTCCGTCAAATAGTGATTTGTCGGGATCGAGCGACAACCATACAAATAGTGGTTTTCCTACTATGTGGTCTTCAGGGACAAATCCCCAATAACGGCTATCGGCAGAGTTGTCTCTGTTGTCGCCTAACATATAGTAGTAGTCCATTTTAAAGGTGTATTGCGTTTCCTCCTTGCCATTTACATATATCTTGCCATCTTTTACTTCTGTATCATTTCCCTCATAGTTGCGTATTACTCTTTCGTAAATAGGCCAATTCTCAAGGGTTAGTTCTAATGTTTTACCTCGTTGCGGTATCCATAATGGCCCGTAGTTCTCTCTTGTCCATCCGTAATATCCTAATGGATATACATCGCCTCCCATCATTTCGCCTGGCTCTTGTATTATTTGCGACACTATTGGCATTGTCTCTAATTTTGCTTTTGCCGCTTGTGTTAATGGCATACGATATACGGGGTTATAGGTACCCTGCTCGTTTGTTTTAAATCCTAAGAATGAGAGTAAATCGCCATACTGATATGAGTTTTGTATTAGCATACGGTCATCCTCAGAGACTCCTAAATCTTCGAAATGTTTTTTTGATAAACGTTTGTCAGGGGCTGATAACATTACATAGTAGTTATACTGCAAATGTTTGGGATTCTTGGCAGCGACAGAATTGATATATATCTGATTATTGCGTATCTCAAAGGTGTCGCCTGGCATTCCTACGCATCGTTTTACATAGTTCTCTCTTCTATCTACAGGGCGATAGAGTATTTGTCCATACGTTGATTGACTATTTTTGATATTCTCCTTGCCATATATGTGAGAGAGTGTGTAGTAATCGGGGTTTGAGACTTTACTCAAAACTGTATCTCCTGCTGGAAAATTAAATACTACTATATCTCCACGTTTTATCTCGCCTGTTCCCTTTAATCGTTTATACTCTAATTGTGGGTGCTCAATGTATGATTTACAATTTAGTATTGGCAATGTGTGTTGTGCCAATGGAAATGACAAGGGCGTCATTGGTACACGTGGACCATAACTTAACTTGCTTACAAGCAGATAGTCGCCCACTAATAACGATTTTTCAAGTGATGATGATGGTATTTTGTAGTTTTGAAATATAAATGAGTTTATCAAATATACTGCTACCAATGCATACAATATGGCATCAATCCACTCAAACACTTTGCGAAGTGCTGGGCTTTTGATTTTTCGCCATGCTCTCCATGGTATATATTCGGTTAAGTATATATCTACAAATAGTACAAGCAATAACAATAAGATGTAATTGCCCGACCATATTGTAAACCCTATCAGTAGTAATGAGGCTAATGAGAAACGTATCCAACGCGATTTTTTTATGCCTGAGAATCTACTCTTTTTTTCTTGTTCCGACATCTATATTATATTTTGTTTTTGTTACTATTTGTTTGCTAAGTATGTTTAAAATTTCAACATATCTTGCATTGTGATAAAGCCAGTTTTATCTTTTATAAACTCTGCTGCAACTACTGCTCCAAGTGCAAATCCTGCTCTGCTCTTTGCATCGTGGGTTATTGATATGGTATCAACTTCTGACTCATATTTTATGGTATGGATACCTGGTACTTCATCTCGGCGGATTGAGGTTATTCCTATCTCTGAGGATTTTGGTTCTACTCCCTCTACCCACGCTTCTTTACGAGTGATGTTTTCAATAATTCCTTCGGCAAGTGTTATTGCTGTTCCGCTTGGTGCATCTAACTTGTGTATGTGGTGTGTCTCCTCCATTGATACTTCATAGTTGGTGAACCCGTTCATTATTTTTGCCAAATATCTGTTTATGGCAAAGAATATATTTACTCCGAGACTGAAGTTTGATGAGTGAAAGAATGTGCTTCCGTTTTCACACGCCTCTTTTACTTCGGGCATATTTTCTAACCAACCTGTTGTTCCCGATACTACTTTTACTCCTGCCGCAAAGGCTCTGCGATAGTTGTTCATTGCCGACTGTGGTTGCGAAAATTCTATTGCCACATCGGCACTTTTAAACTCAGGGGAGTTAAAATCTTCCTGATTGTTTATATCTATACGTGCCACTATTTCGTGACCTCTTGCTATGGCAATCTGCTCAATGGTCTTACCCATTTTGCCATATCCTATTAGTGCAATCTTCATATTTTTTCTTTATATTTGTTGTAAACAACAAATATAGTAGGCACTCGCTTTAATAAATATTCAAGTAAACTTGATATTTCTTGCTCGTTTGTAACTATATTTGCTGTAAGATAGCGAATATATCCGGCACTCGCTTTGATAAATATTCAAGTAAACTTGATATTTCTCGCTCGTTTGTAACTATATTTGTAACAATTTGCGAAGATACAAATTTTTATGGAAAATATACTCTCTTTTGTATGGAGATATAATTTGTTGAAGGGTGGTAAGTTTACTCTCTCAAATGGAGAAAAGGCGGAGATTATATCTTCGGGCAGGGATTGTAACGGAGATTTAATCTTTTCGGATGCTCTTCTTCGAATTGAGGATAGTACTCAAAAACTGCGTGTAGCGGTTGCTCCTGCCTCACATAAAGGTTGCGATATTTTTGTTACCGATAGAGAGGTCTCTTCAATTGAGAATGCTCCTTTGCTTGTCATTGACTTTTTGGATGATATAGAAATTCTGAGAAAGAAAT
>JAFQBL010000174.1 GCA_017416695.1 Bacteroidales bacterium
CATCGCCAGCAAAGCGACTACGAACAGCAACAGAGTTGCTCTCTTCCTCTTGTTGACCAATAACCAACATATAAGGAACACGATTGTTACGAGCATCGCGGATTTTATATCCAATTTTCTCTGCTCTGCCATCAACAGTAACAAGAACACCATTGCGTTTAAGTTCTGCTGCAACCTTGTCAGCGTACTCAATATATTTGTCAGATATAGGCAATATACGCACTTGCTCAGGAGATAACCATGTTGGGAATTTACCCTCATATTTCTCAATCAACCAAGCAAGAGTACGCTCGTAACAACCCATACTTGTACGGTGAATAATATAAGGTCTAACTTTCTATCCGTTTTGGTCAATGTAATACATATCAAATTGTTCGCTCAATAGAGCATCCCATTGAACAGTAATCATAGTATCCTCTTTGCCATAAACGTTTTTAGCGTTTATATCAACCTTAGGACCATAGAATGCAGCACCACCAACCTCTTCAACAAAAGGAATTTCAAGTTCGCGTAACATCTGGCGAATATGCTCTTGAGTCTCCTCCCAAACCTCAGCAGTACCAATATATTTAGTAGTGTTTTCTGGATCATATTTAGCCAAAACGTATGTAACATCATCTTGCAGACCAAGAGTAGTCATAACGTGTTTAGCCAAAGCAAGACAGTTTTTAAACTCTTCGACCATCTGGTCGGGGCGAACAATTAGGTGTCCCTCGCTTATAGTAAATTGGCGAACACGAGTCAAACCGTGCATCTCACCCGAATCCTCGTTACGGAATAGGGTAGAGGTCTCGCTATAACGCAAAGGAAGATCTCTATATGAGTGTTGAGTTGCTTTGTAAACATAATATTGGAAAGGACAAGTCATAGGACGAAGAGCAAACACCTCTTTATCCTCCTCCTCGTTACCAAGAACAAACATACCATCTTTGTAGTGATCCCAGTGTCCCGAAATCTTATACAAATCGCTCTTTGCCATCAAAGGAGTTTTAGTTCTGATGTAACCCCATTCGTTATCCTCCAAATCCTCAATCCAGCGCTGAAGAGTTTGAACAATCTTAGCACCCTTAGGCATAAGCAAAGGCAAACCTTGACCAATAACATCAACAGTTGTGAATAACTCCATCTCTCTACCAATCTTGTTGTGGTCAATGTTTTTGATATGCTCCAAGTGAGCAAGATAAGCATCGCAATCCTCTTTAGTAAAGAACGCAGTACCATATATACGCGATAACGAAGCATTGCTCTTATCACCACGCCAATAAGCAGTTGAAGTTGAAAGTAACTTAAAGCCCTTAATCATTTTAGTATTTAACAAGTGAGGGCCCATACAAAGATCAACAAAATCATCTTGCGAATATAGAGTAATAGTCTCTCCCTCTGGAATAGCATCAATAAGTTCTAACTTATAAGGCTCGTTTTTAGCCTTCATAAGTTCGTAAGCCTCATTTCTTGAAACAACCTTACGCTCAATTCTTGGGTTCGATTTAATAATCTTCTTCATCTCCTTCTCAATCTTCTCCAAATCCTCTTTGCTGAAAGGAGCACACTCAAAGTCATAGAAGAAACCTGTTTCAGTAGCAGGACCTATTGTAACTTTAGCCTCTGGGAAAAGATGAGTAACCGCCTCTGCCATAATGTGAGTAGTGGTGTGGCGAAGAATATGAAGAGCCTCCTTACTATCGGTAGTAACAAGTTCAATATCGCAATCCGTCGTGATAGTCGTTCTTAAATCGGTAATTTCGCCGTTTAATTTAACGGCAACAACACTATTTAAAAGTTGAGGATCAATCGATATCAAAACATCGATAAAATTTACCTCATTGCTCTCAGTACAAAACTCTTGAGCATTTCCGTTAAGTAATTTAACTTTAATCATCTGACTATCTTATAAATAAATTAGTAATTGTCAATTATATAATAGTTCTTATTTCTATATAAGAATATCTTCTCTGTAAACTGCAAAGATACAAAACAATCAGATAATAAACAATAGTAAAAAAAGTCAAATAAAAAGATAAAAACAATAAAAGAGGCTATCTCAATATTCTTGTTTGATAGCCTCTTTATTATTTAATTATTTCACAATAATTTTACCCGATTGATTTATTTTCTCTCCCGAAATATGGTAAATGTAAACACCGCTTTGTGGAAACTCACTTAATGATATTTGAGTTATCTCGTCAGATAATACCATCCCTTTTACCATTATACCTTTTATATTATATAAACTTAATTTAAGAGGTTTATTATTATCTGATTTCTCTATTACAAGAGAGTAGTTGTCAACTCTAATATTAATATCTGAGGAACTATTTGTATCCTTAATACCATCTGGGTTAATAACTATAACTTCTTTGTAATAAGGCCTATAAAAGAATCTTTTTCCTTTATATGTAAATGACTCTAAACTAGGCAAAGTTTGTGAGCCTGTCAATAATAGTGTATAATCAAACCATAGGCCCATTCCTGTTGAGCCTATTCCCCTCGTAAGACCATATACCATATTATCATCACATAACCATGCTATATCTATATGATCACACATATTGTGTATCCATGGAAAGCAACTCTCTCCTGTCTCAAAATCATATAATGGATATTCTGTATCATATAGTGCCACTATACTTTCATAATCTTCATTACCACAACTATAAGAGCAGTTGCTACAAGTTTGAATATAACATTCAGGTTTGACATAAACTTTCTCTCCCTCTACTCTTGTTCCTGCAATGAAACTACCTGTTTCATCATATAACTTTGAATAAGTTTTATCATTAATTATAGTGTCACCCTCTAAATAGTACTTAACTGTAAATGTACCTTCAGGACAATAATAAAATTTTGTTGTATCTCCTATCTCCTCAATGCCACAAATAAAATCGTTAGCCATAGTATTTTTATATCTTATTACCCATTCTGCATCTTCAGTAGGAAATACATCAGGTAGTTTTATATCTTCTTCCGTTTTAATTCCATCGCCAAATGTAAATGGTACAATTTCTACTTCTTCAAAAGTTCCTTTGTACATTGTCGCTTCTATCGTTCCATAGTCACTGGGCATAAAGCCTTCAGAGTTAGTATTGCACCCCTCTTCAAAATCCCAATATCCTCTAAGAGAATTATCATTTAATAAGGGGGCTGTCATTGTTGTTTGAATCTCGGTATAAGATAATGCTTTGTTGTAGAGTTGTACTTTGTCAATGTATGCGTTTAGTGGAGCAGATGTAAAATTTTGACCTCCAATCATAATTATTTTATCATCTTCAACGTACGTTCTTATTTGAGAAGTAAGAGTATATATGAGTTTCCCATCTATATATAAATCAATATTCAAGGTAGAGGTTTTGTCTTCAAATACAAAAGTATAATAGTGCCATTTGTTTGTTTCTAAGATAAATGAATCATCTACTAACTGCGAAGAGGGAGGAGTATTAGCTCCATCTCTGACTGTGTATGCTATATCTCCCGATTGATTTATAACTCCCCACATCCAACCCCAACTATTCATTGGCCACTCATCAGTTACATCTCTAATATTAATCAATTGAGATATTTCTGTATTGTCATTAAACTCTTTTATATTAGCCCAAAATGAAATTGTATAAGATTCTTTACTGTCAAAAGTACTTTGATTTACGGGTATTCCAAAAGCATTCTCTCCTAAATATATTCCACGAGGTTGTTCACTATTTGCACTCGCAAATGTAGAAGATAATACTATTAATGCAATTAGTGCGATTGTTTTTTTTAGTCTCATAACTTCTCTTGTTTTTGAGGTTAAATTTTTTTCGCAAGATATTAAAAAAAATTAATAACAAACAATAGAAAAATTACTCTTCTCTATTTTAATATATATTAACCATGCAAACAATACAATTGGATAATTACCAACTTATTATTACCTTCGCATTTGCAAATTAAGATAATGATGAAACCTCAAAAGATAAATAAAACCAATGTCGCACGTCTGTTAGATAAAGCAAAGATTGAGTATGAGTTGATACCATATGGAGTAGATGAGAGTGACCTTGGGGCTCAACATATTGCCGATCAACTTGGCGAAGATATAAATCAGGTATTCAAAACCCTTGTATTGCGAGGTGATCGCAACGGACTCTTTGTTTGTGTTATACCGGGTAATTGCGAAGTAAACCTAAAATATGCAGCAAAGGTATCTGGTAACAAAAGTGCCGAGATGATAGCAATGAAAGAGTTATTACCTTTAACAGGTTATATTCGTGGCGGTTGTTGTCCAATAGGAATGAAAAAGCCATATCCCACATTCTTTCACTCAACTGCAACAAACTTTCCTTATATATATGTAAGTGCAGGAGTGCGAGGATTACAACTTAAAATATCTCCTCAAAAACTAATTGATTATGTAGGGGCAGAGATTACTGAACTATTTTGATGATAGTTGTTAGTTGTACGATGCTATACACCTTAGTTGTTTGTTGTTAGATTATAAGATAAAAAGTTTAATGAAAAAGAATGTTGCCTTGAAGGTAAAAATCATCTAACAACTAAAAACTACCCGAAGGGCGGCAATGCCGAAAACTAACAACTAATTACTTAAAACTCTTACACCACTCCTTAATACCACAATTCAGGCAATCGGGTTTACGAGCCTTACATACATATCTGCCATGCAGAATTAGCCAATGGTGTGCAATGGGAAGAAGTTCTCCAGGAATATATTTAACAAGAGTCTTCTCGGTTTGTAGAGGAGTTTTGGAATTGTTTGTCAAACCGATTCTGTTCGAAACCCTAAAAACATGAGTGTCAACAGGCATAGCCTCTTTGTTGAAAACAACGGCTGCAATAACATTCGCAGTCTTTCTGCCCACGCCAGGTAATGTTTGCAGTTTGTCAATATCCGAAGGAACTTCGCCATTAAAATCGCTCAATAACTTTTTAGCCATACCAACAAGGTGTTTGGCCTTATTATTTGGGTATGAGACACTACGGATAAGTTCAAAAACAGCATCGGGCGAGGCAACTGCCAAAACTTCGGGCGAAGGGTACGCCTCAAATAGAGCAGGGGTAATCATATTAACCCTTTTGTCGGTACATTGAGCCGATAGAATAACTGCAATAAGCAACTGAAACGGAGTTTCGTAATTCAACTCCGTTTCAGCAATGGGCATATTGGTCTTAAACCAATTTATAATATTGTTATATCTCTCTTGAATTTTCATCTGTTATAAAGCCGACTCAAACTCTTCCAAGAAACGTTTGTCGTTTTCAGAGAACATACGCAAGTCTTTAACCTGGTATTTAAGGTTAGTGATACGCTCAACACCCATACCCAAAGCATAACCAGTATATTCTTTGCTATCTATACCACAAGCCTCCAAAACGTTGGGATCCACCATTCCACATCCAAGAATTTCAACCCAGCCTGTTCCTTTACAGAACGAACAACCTTTACCACCGCAAAGGTTACAAGAAATATCCATCTCTGCCGAAGGCTCTGTGAATGGGAAGTATGATGGGCGAAGTCTAATCTTAGTCTCTGGTCCAAACATCTCTTTTGCAAAGAACAATAGAGCCTGTTTAAGGTCTGCAAATGTAACATTTTTGTCAACATACAAAGCCTCAACTTGGTGGAAGAAACAGTGTGCGCGAGCCGAGATAGCCTCGTTACGATATACACGTCCAGGGCAAATGATACGGATTGGTGGTTGAGCCTTCTCCATAACACGAGTTTGTACCGATGAAGTGTGTGTACGCAAAAGTACATCTGGGTTACGAGTAATAAAGAAAGTATCTTGCATATCGCGCGCTGGGTGGTCTTCTGCAAAGTTAAGAGAAGAGAATACATGCCAGTCATCTTCAACCTCTGGGCCCTCTGCTATTGAGAACCCAAGTTTGCCGAATATATCGCAAATCTCATTCTTTACAATAGATAATGGGTGGCGAGTACCTCTCTTTAAAACGTAAGCCGAACGAGTAAGGTCAATAGTATCATCCTCTTTAACGTTACTCAGAACCTCCTCTTTAAGAGTATTAATCTTTTCGGTAGCAAACTCTTTAAGATCGTTAATAAGTTTACCAACTTCGCGTTTTTGTTCAGCAGGAACATTTCTAAATTCTGCTAACAACGAAGTTACTTCACCTTTTTTACTCAAATATTTAATGCGTAAAGCCTCAACCTCTTCGGCATTCGAAGCCTTTAACGCCTCAATTTCCTTTTTTAAATTCTCTATTTTAGTAATCATTACAGAGTCATTTTGTTTAAAACTGTGCAAAATTAATAATTTAAAGCGACTTTTTATAATATAACTCTCATAAATATTTCCACAACAGAGTTAAAAATATTATTTTCGCATCATAAAATCACGTAAAAAGATAAAATGTCAACCAAACTCCAAATAATATCTCAAGTAAAAGAGTATATCTCTCACAATATTCCACTATCTGTAGGCGATAAGATATTGGTAGGTTTGAGCGGAGGAGCAGATTCTGTTGCACTACTCTCAATACTCAAGGAGTTGGGTTATTGCTGTTTTGCAGCACATTGTCATTTTGCATTGCGAGGCGAGGAGTCAGATCGCGACCGCAATTTTGCAAAGCATATTGCAACAAAATTGGAAGTGCCATTTATCGAGGTTCAGTTCGATACCCTAAAATATGCTGCTGAAAATAAACTCTCTATTGAGATGGCTTGTAGAGAGTTGCGATATGAGTGGTTCGAAAAGCAACGCATAGCACTCGATTGCCGATATTTGGCAGTAGCCCACCATCGCGATGACTCTGTTGAAACAGTATTGATAAATCTTATTCGGGGTACAGGTATATCAGGTCTTACAGGAATAGCACCACTAAACGGAACAGTTATTCGTCCTATACTCTCATTATCACGTAACAATGTAGAGGAGTATATGCAACAAAGTGGATTAAATTACGTAACCGATAGCACAAATAACGAGGTGATATATGTGCGTAATAAAATCCGTAATCGTATATTGCCAATGATGAAAGAGATAAACCCTTCGGTTTACGAGGCAATAGAGTCAACCGCAACCCATTTAAGGGAGACAGAATTAATATATCGTTCTGCCCTTGATAAGATAATAGTAGAAGTTGTTGATATACGAGAAGATATAGCATACATTGATTTGCCTAAACTCATTCATCAAACAGCGCCACGCACCATACTATATGAGATAATAAAAACGTATGGTTTTGCTACATCGCAGTTAAACGATATAATATCATCGTTCGGAGAGGAGTCAGGTAAAAGATTTTTTTCATTAACACACAGAATAATAAAAGATCGCAATAAACTTATAGTATCTCCATTGGGGCAAGAGGATAACTTCATAATAACATATCCTGCTGAGGAGATGTTAAGGGTAGAGTATATCGATATTGAAGATTTACCACCACTTACTCGAGATAGAGGTTGTGCCTATTTTGATGCCGACAAGTTACCTTCTGAGTTAAAACTACGTCATTGGCGAATGGGAGATAGATTTATGCCCTTCGGAATGAAAGGAACACAAAAGTTAAGTGACTATTTCACAACGCATAAGTTTTCACTCTTGCAAAAAGAGCAAATATGGCTGTTGGTTGCCGATGAAGAAATTTTGTGGTTGGTTGGCGAAAGACAAAGCAATAAATATAAAATAACCGACGCAACAAAACGAGTTGCTAAATTTACAATAAAATAGATGGCAAAGTTAGGAAAATATAACACACTTAAAGTAGTAAAAGAGTTAGACTTTGGAATGTACCTTGATGGGGGAGAGGAGTTTGGCGAAATTCTTATACCAACCAAATATATACCCAAAGGAACAAAGGTAGGAGATGAAATAGAGGTCTTCCTCTATCTCGATTCCGAAGATCGCATAATAGCAACCACCCTAAAACCCTTTGCTCAAGCAGGAGAGTTTGCCTATTTGCAAGTAAAGTCGGTAAACCGCATAGGAGCATTTTTAGATTGGGGTTTACCAAAAGATCTGTTAGTGCCTTTTCGTGAACAACGTAGCGAGATGAAAGAGGGGTACAGATACATTGTATATATCTATGCCGATGTTGAGAGCCAACGCCTTGTAGCATCCGCAAAACTAAATAAGTTTTTAGACAACACCCCAGTTGAGTATGAGTTTAACCAGGAGGTAGATCTTCTTGTAACACAAAAGACCGATATAGGCTGGAAGGTAATAGTAAACAGCCAGCATAGCGGAATGATATACGATAATGAAATATTTGTCCCCATACAAAAAGGCGACACCCTAAAAGGATATGTAAAACATATCCGAAATGATGAGAAGTTAGATATAACTCTGCAAAAAACAGGGTACGACATTCAAGCAATGGATGCCCTTGCAACAGAGATATACGATAAACTAAAAGCATCGGGAGGAATAATACCACTATCAGATAAATCATCGGCAACAGAGATAGCCGAGATATTTGGTTGCAGTAAAAAAAGTTACAAAAAAGCAATAGGAGCATTATATAAAGCAAAACTAATAACAATAACACCTACCACAATAGAGTTGTGTTAACAACAAGTAGGGAGGTGATCCGTCACGTCAGCAGATATTATATAGTGTCGAACTTTTTAGGAGTAGTATATGTTTTAAGCATATACTATTTTTTTGTCCTATGAAAAGAGTTCTATTTCTAACACTCCTAATTTTTGCAACGCTAACGGTAAATGCACAGCAAATCGATAAGAGCGAACTAAAAAAGTTAAAAACATTCTTATCTCAAACATCGCGTTCAAACAAAACCAATGCACAATCAATAGGAATAAAAGATTTGAATAATCCGCTCTCTTGGCACGGAGTAGAGTGGAGTAACGGACACCTTAAATCAATAATGTGGCGTGGATATTCCCTTTCAGGAGAACTGGATTTATCAGATATGACAATGCTTCAAACTGTTGATTTATCCCGAAATAAACTAACTTCATTAAATATATCGGGGTGTACAAAACTTAAAAGTTTAAACATCTCAAATAATCATATCGAAACCCTTAATTTAGAGAATTGCATCTCTCTGAAACGACTGTTATGCAATAAAAATCATTTAAAAGAACTCAATCTATCGTTACTGCCATCAATCTCAATAATAAATTGTGGCGATAATGATTTTATAACCTTCACAGCCTCTGCCTCAAAAACACTTAACACATTAAATATACAAGGTTGTAAACTGCAAAATATAGATTTATCAGGATGCGACTCTCTGTATAATCTCTATTGTGGATATAACAATCTGACGCAAATAGATTTATCGGGTGTTCCCATGTTGTCAAATCTCAATATCGACAATAATAATATAACCCGATTTACACCTATGAATTTAAAGAAACTGACAACACTCTATTGCTGCAATAACAATATGACATATTTCTCAATATATAACTCTCCATTGTTAACACACCTCGATTGTTCATACAATAATCTACGACAAATAAATATTGAAGAGTGTGATTATCTCTCATTTATTGATTGCTCATACAATAGTATTGATGATTTAGATTTACACGCCAGAACACTGCTGCAACACCTCGATTGCAGTAATAACTCTATAACCACACTCGATGTATCATTATGTTCTTCTTTAGTATATCTTAATTGCAGACAAAATCCAATATTAGAGTTACATACTTACGGCGATATAAATTTAAGGGTGGTGCTTACGCCTTGGAACGAGTGGGGTCCAGGTTATACTCCCAATACCATTATGCCACCACCACCGCCATATAGGTATTAAAATTTATACTCAATTTAACAACCATAAATAACCTATAAATAAAAATATTCATTACTTTTGTGTATATAAAACGGAAATTTTGGATATAAAACACAAAGTAATGAATATGAAAAAAGGAACTATATATCTGTTACTGACAATTATGCTTACAATGATGAGTTGTACATCAATGAAAGTTGTAGAATATAATATAAAAAAATCACCTAATATTGCACTTTCTGATACAACCCCCATTGTACTACTATATAATGTAAGCAAAATATCAGTACAAGAGAATCAAACAGTATTACAGATACAAGACTCCGTTGCACAATATATATTTGCC
>JAFQBL010000175.1 GCA_017416695.1 Bacteroidales bacterium
AAGATAGTAGTACGGCGACCGGTCATCGTGCATCGCCAGGATCTTTCCGTCGGAAATCATCATCGCGCATACGCGATAGTTAAATTTCGCATTGCCTGATTTAAAAGAAATATCCATTTTTTACACTCCCTTAAAAGCGAGGTTGGCGGGCAGATACGCCCTTGTTTTTCCTGAGAATGAAAAAAGCGACTTGCTTTGTCTTTACACTACAAAAAAGATCGGGTGGACAATTACAGACTTTTCAGCAGTTTGTAGAATTCACCATATTCGTCTTTCCCGTCAAACAAAACGGTTACAAAACCTTTTTTCTGGTAAAGATGAAGCGCCGCAACGTTATCTTTATCAACGCCGATTGTAGCTTCTTTATAGCCCAGTTCCTGGACAACATCTAACACATGATCTATGAGGATTCCACCAATACCTTGGTTTCGATACTCTTGCTTTACAAGTAATCGGGAGATATAAACTCTGTGATTCGGGCGCGTATAGTCAGGATCATTCATTTCAAGGACGAAAGCGATCTCACCAATAAACTCACCGTCGATTTTATAAATGTAAACAGTTCGGTTTCCGGCTTCAATCTCTTTTCGGAATTTTTCTGTAAACTCGCAGGTGGCCATATTCCAGATGTTGTTGCACTTTTCGTAGTCTTTGAGTTGTAATTGTTCGATAACAGCCATAGAAACCTCCTCAGAAATTGATTGCTTCGTATTTTAACTCTTCTTTTAATAGTGTTGGCTCTGCATCTTCGCCTTCGTACTTCCAGCAACTTACATACATATATTTGTCGTCTTGACGCATTGCCTCTCCTTCTGCTGTTTGGAACTCTTCACGGAAGTGTCCTCCACATGACTCGTTACGGTTTAGTGCGTCCATTGCCATTAGTTCGCCTATCTCTATGAAATCGGCTACGCGTAATGCTTTCTCCAACTCTGTGTTGAGTGAGTCTGCTGCTCCAGGTATTTTTACATTGCTCCAGAACTCTTTCTTGATGGCTTTTAGTTTTTCTAACGCTGTTTCAAGACTCTCTTTGGTTCGTGCCATTCCTACGAAATCCCACATGATTAATCCTAACTCTTTGTGGATTGAATCTACTGAGCGTTTTCCTTTGATTGACATCAATTTTTGGATGCGGTCTTTTACGTCTTTTTCTGCTGCATCAAACTCTGGGGCATCTGTTTTTATGCGTGGTACTGAGATTTGGTCTGATAGGTAGTTTTGTATTGTGTATGGTAATACAAAGTATCCATCGGCTAATCCTTGCATCAACGCTGATGCTCCAAGTCGGTTTGCTCCGTGATCTGAGAAGTTTGCTTCTCCGATGGCAAACAATCCTGGTATTGATGTGCTTAGTTCGTAATCTACCCAGATTCCTCCCATTGTGTAGTGGATTGCGGGATAGATCATCATTGGTGTTTCGTATGGGTTGTCATCTACGATTTTCTCATACATTTGGAATAGGTTTCCGTAACGTGCTGCTACTACGTCTTTTCCAAGTCGTTGTATTGCTGATGAGAAGTCGAGATATACTGCTAATCCTGTTGCTCCTACTCCGTAGCCTGCATCGCAACGCTCTTTTGCTGCGCGTGATGCTACGTCACGTGGTACGAGGTTACCAAATGCTGGATAACGACGCTCCAAGTAGTAGTCGCGATCTTCTTCTTTGATTTGGGTTGGTTTTAGTTTTCCTGCACGTATTGCTTCGGCGTCTTCTTTCTTTTTGGGTGTCCAGATGCGTCCGTCGTTACGTAATGACTCTGACATCAATGTTAGTTTTGATTGGAACTCGCCGTGTACTGGGATACATGTTGGGTGGATTTGTGCAAATGCTGGGTTTGCAAAGTATGCTCCTTTGCGGTAGCATTGCATTGCTGCACTTCCGTTGCTTCCCATTGCATTGGTTGATAGGAAGTAGGTGTTTCCGTATCCTCCTGTTGCTATTACTACTGCGTGTGCTCCAAATCGCTCTATCTCTCCTGTTACCAAGTTACGTGCTATGATTCCACGTGCACGTCCGTCAATGACTACAAGGTCTAACATCTCGTAACGTGTGTATAGTTTTACTGTGCCTTTTGCTACTTGACGGCTTAGTGATGAGTAGGCTCCTAACAATAGTTGTTGTCCTGTTTGTCCTTTTGCATAGAAGGTACGTGATACTTGTGCTCCTCCGAATGAACGGTTGTCTAATAAGCCTCCGTACTCACGTGCAAAGGGTACGCCTTGTGCTACGCATTGGTCGATGATGTTGTTTGATACTTCTGCTAATCGATATACGTTTGCTTCGCGTGCACGATAGTCGCCTCCTTTGATTGTATCGTAGAACAATCGATATACGCTATCGCCATCGTTTTGGTAGTTCTTTGCTGCATTGATTCCTCCTTGTGCTGCAATTGAGTGCGCACGACGGGGTGAGTCCTGGATACAGAAGTTTAATACGTTGAAGCCCATCTCGCCAAGTGTTGCGGCTGCTGAGCCTCCTGCAAGTCCTGTTCCTACTACTATGATATCCAAACGACGTTTGTTGGCAGGATTGACTAATTTTTGGTGTGCTTTATAGTTGCTCCACTTCTCTGCCAATGGCCCTTCGGGTATTTTTGAATCTATTTTTATTTCTGCCATATCTGTTGTTTTTTAATTGTTTTTTTATCCTACACAACTGCAATTACTTTGTATGAAAAACCAAATTGCGATGAATGCAAATCCTAAACAGATGATTGTTGAGAAGACGTTTGAAATGGTTTTCCAACGGTTCATCCATACAAGGTTGTTCCATCCGATTGTGTGTATTGCACTCCAGAATCCGTGTGTTAGGTGGAACCAGATTGCTGCAAACCATACTAAGTACAATACCAAGTAAACTGGATTGCTGAATACTTGCTCAATGTAATATACTCCGTTTGTTACCAAACTTGTATCTACATCCATTCCTGCCATGTGTTGCAACTCTACTAATTGCATTTTTGCCCAGAATTGCCATGCATGTAGAACTAATCCTAATACTACAATGATTCCAAGCACCAACATGTTTTGTGATGCCCACTCTACGCCTTTGGGGCGTGCTGTTACTGCGTAACGGTCGTTTCCACGAGCCTTACGGTTTTGCAAGGTTAGGATAAAGGCATACACAATGTGTACCAAAAATCCTGCTACCAATACAAGTGTTCCTACTAATGCATACCAGTTTGCTCCCAAGAACTCGCATATTGTGTTATATGCCTCGGCACTAAACACTGCTGCAAAGTTCATTGCTAAGTGGAATGTTAGGAACAACACGAGAAAAAGTCCTGAGATACTCATTATCAACTTTCTCCCGATAGATGAATCTTTTAACCACATAAGTTTTTTGAGTTTAGTTAATATAATTGTTTGTTTAAAAATGTTTCGAATATGCAAATGTAATGTATTTATTCAAATATTTAAAGTTTTTTTTGACTTTATTTGGTGCTTTTCTGCCAATTTGTTTTAATTTTGCGAGTGGGATGTTGATTTTCTGCTTACGGTGTTTTACTTTATGGGCAGTTATTATACATTTTATTTATTATTTTTGTTTATAAACTTAGATTTTTTATAAAGATTATGAAAGTTGCTATTGTTGGTGCAAGTGGTGCAGTGGGACAAGAGTTCCTTCGCGTGCTTGCCGATAGAGATTTCCCTATTGATGAATTGGTTTTGTTTGGCTCGGCTCGTAGCGCTGGCAAGAAATATGTTTTTAAAGGTGTGGAATATACTGTTAAAGAGTTGAAACATAACGACGACTTTAAGGGTGTTGATATTGCTTTCACCTCGGCTGGTGCTGGTATATCGAAAGAGTTTGAGAAGACTATTACTAAATATGGTGCTATTATGATTGATAACTCAAGTGCGTTCCGTATGGATGAGGATGTGCCTTTGGTGGTGCCTGAGGTGAATGGCACTGATGCTTTGGTTCGCCCAAGAAATGTTATCGCTAATCCTAATTGTACTACTATTCAAATGGTGGTGGCGTTGAAGGCTATTGAAAATCTTTCGCATATTAAACGTGTGAGGGTTGCTACTTATCAGGCTGCAAGTGGTGCTGGTGCTGCCGCTATGGATGAACTTGTTGAGCAATATGCTCAATTGACAAGAGGCGAAGAGCCTACTGTTAGCAAGTTCTACTACCAACTTGCGTATAATGTTATTCCTCAGGTTGATGTTTATACTGATAACCTTTATACTAAGGAGGAGATGAAGATGTTTAACGAGACTCGCAAGATTATGCACTCTGATGTTAAAACGAGTGCTATGTGTGTGAGGGTTCCTGTTATGCGCGCTCACTCGGAGAGTATTTGGGTGGAGACTGAGCGTCCTGTATCGGTTGAAGAGGCTCGTGCCGCTTTTGAGTGTGCCGATGGTGTTATTGTTATGGATGATCTTAACGAGAAAATTTATCCTATGCCTTTGGATATGGCTGGTAAGGATGCCGTTTATGTTGGTCGTATCAGAAAGGATTTGGCTGATGAGAATGGTTTGACTTTCTGGACCGTTAGCGACCAAATTAGAAAGGGTGCTGCTTTGAACGCTGTTCAAATTGCAGAGTACCTTATTAAAAACAATGCGGTTTAGCGTTTTTTTAAGTTGTTGGTTTTTAGTTTTTAGTTGTTGGCTAACGCCACCCTGCGGGTAGTTGTTAGTTGTTAGAACTAAGGTTACTAGGGTAACTAGGGTAACTAAGATGACTAGGATGACTAGGTGGATAGGGTGGCTAGGGTGCTAATTTTTTTATTAGACTAATTGGACTAATTGAACTAATTGAACTAATAATGAGATAATGATTTAAAACAAATAGGGTAACTAAGGGAACGAGGTTATCCTATCTGTTTGTTTTATACTAATACAGTAATATTATTATGGTGTGGGTTCCTGACAAAATTAGGGAGGTTTTTGAGGTGTGCGACGGGTGTATTGACTATCGCAATGAGGTGTATTCGAAGCCTGTGATTGGTATTAGTGCCAACAGGGCTGAGGGGACTTCGCGTGTGGCGGATGCTTATATTAACTCGGTTGTTAAGGCTGGGTGCGTGCCTCTTATTATTCCTGGTTTTGCTGATTTGGAATTGCTCTCGCAGATTTGTGATTTGTGCGATGGTATTTTGCTTACTGGAGGTGGGGATATTTCGCCCGACTTGCTTGACGAAGTGGCTCTCCCTGAGGTGGGTACTCCTAATGAGGAACGCGACCGACAAGAGATGGCTCTCTGCTACATTGCTATGCAACGCCAAATTCCGCTACTTGGTATTTGCAGGGGTATGCAGGTTATTAATGTGGCGTGTGGTGGTAAGAACTATCAGGATATTGCTAAACAACACTTCTCTACTCCTATTACTCACTCGCAGTGTGAAGCGAGAAACGTTGCTACCCACAGGGTGGAGATTGTGGAGGGCTCGCTTCTCAAAAGTATTTTTGAGTGCGATAGTTTGATGACTAACTCGTTTCATCATCAGGCTGTTAAGGAGGCTGCACCTGGTTTTATTGTTAATGCCCGCTCAGAGGATGGGGTTATTGAGGGTATTGAGAAACCTTTTTATCCTGTTTTGGGTGTGCAATGGCATCCTGAGCCTATGGCGGCTGAGGGGTTGGACAGGCAGTTGCTTGTTTTTTGGTGGCTCTCTAATGAGGCTCAAATTTACAGGAAGGCTAAGGCTTTTCATAAGTGGGCTCTGTCGTTAGACTCGCATTGTGATACTCCTATGTTTTTTAATGAGGGGGTGAATATTGCTGACCGCGATTTGAGGGTACAGACTAATATCCCAAGTATGATTGATGGGGGGTTGGATGCTTCGTGTATGGTGGCTTATATTAAGCAGGAGGAGCGTTCGGATGAGGGGTTAAATTGTGCTATTGATAAGTGTAAGGGTATTATTGATAAACTTTTACGCCAAATTGGTGAGACTTATCACGCTGTTCAGGTGCGTAACAGAAATGAGTTGCTCTATGCTAAGGATTTGGGCAAGAAGGGCATTTTTGTTGGTATTGAGAATGGTTATGGTATTGGTAGGGATATTTCTCTTTTGAAATATTATAAGGAGAGGGGTATTATTTATTTGACGCTTTGCCATAATGGGGATAATGATATTTGCGATTCGGCTAAGGGTAATGGCGAGCATAATGGCGTGAGCGACTTTGGCAGGGTGGTTATTGCTGAGTTGAACAGGCTGGGTATTATGGTTGATTTGTCGCATGCCAACGAGAAGTCGTTCTACGATGCTTTGGAGTTGAGCAAGGCTCCTATTATTGCTTCGCACTCTTCGTGCAGGGCTATTTGTAATCACCCTCGCAACCTTTCTGATGATCAGATTGTTGCATTAGCCAAGAAGGGTGGCGTGATGCAGATTTGTATTTATGACCACTTTTTGAATGATGATGGTATTGCTTCGGTTAAGACTATTGCTGACCATATTGACCACGTTGTTAAATTGGTGGGTATGAATCATGTGGGCATTGGTACCGACTTTGATGGCGGTGGCGGTGTTCCTGGCTGTAATGCGGCTAACGAGGTTATTAACTTGACTTGCGAACTTATCAGACGTGGTTATAGCGATTTTGATCTTAAAAAGATTTGGGGCGAGAACTTTTTGCGTGTTTTAGATGTGGTTGAAAAGATTGCTGAATAATTTTATGAGATACAGATTGTTTTTTATTTCGGCATTGCTGATGCTTGGTGTTTGCTGTTGTAAAGAGAGGGGTGCTGAGGCTAAGGTTATTGATGCCAAAGGTGATAAGTCTTTGGTTGTTGTTCCTGATTTTAAGGCTGATAGTGCTTATGTGTTTACTCAAAAACAGTTGGACTTTGGGTTTAGAATCCCCAACACTAAGGAGCATGATGAGTGTGCCGATTTTTTGGCTGATATGCTGCACAGGTTTGGTGCTGATACTACCTTGCAACGTGGTAAGGTTATGGCTTATGATGGCTCATATTTGAATATTACCAATATTATTGGTAGTTTTGCACCTGAGAAAGAGCGTCGTTTGTTGCTGTTTGCTCATTGGGATAGCAGACCTTATGCCGATTATGATGAGGATAAGGCTAATCATAAGAGACCTATTGCTGGGGCTGATGATGGTGCTGCTTCGGTGGGTGTTCTGCTGGAGATTGCCCGTCAGATTGGGTTACAGCCTACCAATATTGGTGTGGATGTTATCTTTTTTGATGCCGAAGATTATGGTACTCCCTATTTTTATAAGGGTAAGCAGATGGTGGAACACGATTGGGCTTTGGGCTCGCAATATTGGGCTATGAATCCGCATATCAGGGGATATAGGGCGGATTATGGTATTTTGCTCGATATGGTGAGTGGAAAGGGTAGCGTGTTCCCATACGAACAGGTGTCTGTGCACTTTGCTCCGCATATCGTAAAGAAGGTTTGGGATAAGGCGGAGAGTTTGGGATATGGTAATTTTTTCCCCAAGAAGAATGGTGGTACTGTTATTGATGACCACTACTATATTAATATGTATGGTATTCCTTGCGTTGATATTATTGCCTACGATGCTGACTCGGAGACTGGCTTCCCACCTTACTGGCATACGGTTAAGGATGATATGAGAAATATTGACAAAGGTACCATGAAGGCTGTTGGCCAGACTGTTATGGAGGTTATTTATAACGAATGATTAGAATAAAATGAAGAGTATTAACGAGATACAGGAGGAGATTATTGAGGAGTTTGAGGGTTTTGAGGACTGGATGGATAAGTATTCTTTGATTATGGATATGGCTTCATCGCTTGAGCCTCTTGCCGAAGAGTTTAAGAACGACTCTAATCTTATTGAGGGTTGTCAGAGCAGGGTGTGGCTTCAGGCTGACTTTGTTGACGGCAATATTATTTTTAAAGGGGATAGCGATGCTCTGATTGTGAAGGGTATTGTGGCTATGCTTATCAATACTTTGTCGGGGCACTCGCCTAAAGAGATTTTGGAGAGCGACCTCTTTTTTATTGAGAAGATTGGTTTGAAAGAGAATCTTTCGCCTACTCGCTCTAATGGTTTGGCTTCAATGGTTAAACAGATGAAACTATACGCTTTGGCTTTTGATACTAAAAATAACAAATAATTTATATTAACTTAAAAACTTTATTTTACTATGTTTAACAATCAACCCAAAGGGCTTTTTGCCCTTGCACTTGCTAACACTGGTGAGCGTTTTGGTTACTACACTATGTTGGCTGTGTTTGCTCTGTTCCTGCGTGAGAACTTTGGCTTGGATGCTGGTGTGGCAGGAGCAATTTACAGTACCTTTTTAGGTTTAGTTTATTTTATGCCTCTTATTGGTGGTATTATGGCCGATAAATTTGGTTTTGGCAAGATGGTAACTATAGGTATTATGGTTATGTTCTTGGGCTACTTGCTTCTTTCGTTCCCTCTTGGTGGCGAGACTGTTGCTATGGTGGTGATGTTGCTTGCCTTGATATTTATCAGTCTTGGTACTGGTCTGTTTAAAGGTAATCTGCAAGTTATGGTGGGTAACCTTTATGATGATCCTAAATATGCAGATAAACGCGATGCGGCTTTCTCTATCTTCTACATGGCTATAAACATTGGTGCTTTGTTTGCTCCTACTGCTGCCGTTGAGATTAAAGAGTGGGCTATGGAGAGTTTAGGTTACTCTTCGAACGATGCTTACCACTTCTCTTTTGCTGTGGCTTGTGCTTCGTTGGTGTTGTCGATTGCTATCTATTACATTTTCCGTCCTACTTTCCGTCACGTTGAGGGTGGTGCGAGAAAAACTGGTGATGCTAAGATTGAGGATAACCTTACTCCTCAAGAGACTAAGGCGCGCGTTGTTGCTCTTTGCTTGGTGTTTGCCGTTGTTATTTTCTTCTGGATGGCTTTCCACCAAAACGGTTTGGCTCTTACCTACTTTGCTAACGAGTTTAACGTGAAGAGTGCCGAAGGTCCTCAAAGTATGTTGTTTGACGTGTGGAACTTGGTTGCTATTATTGTTGGCGTTTATGCTGCGTTCTCGTTCTTCCAAAGTGCTACTGCTAAGGGTAAATCTATATCAGGTGTTATTTTTGCTGCTGTGTTAGCATTCTTGGGGTATAGATATGTTGGCGCTGAAAATGCTTCTATTAGCATTAGCGCTCCTATCTTCCAACAATTTAACCCATTCTATGTGGTTGCTTTGACTCCTGTTTCGTTGGCTATTTTTGGTTCTCTTGCTAAAAAGAAAAAAGAGCCTTCTGCTCCAAGAAAGATTGCTTATGGTATGTTAGTGGCTGCCGCTGGTTTTGCTGTTATTGCTATTGGTTCGTTAGGTTTGCCTACTCCCGATGCTCAAGCGGCTGCTGTTGCGGCTGGTGAAGAGCCTGTTTTGGTCTCTTCAAACTGGTTGATTTCGACTTACCTTGTGCTTACTTTCGCTGAGTTGTTGCTATCGCCAATGGGTATTTCGTTTGTTTCGAAAGTTGCTCCTCCTAAACTTAAAGGAATGATGATGGGTGGCTGGTTTGTTTCAACTGCTTTGGGTAATATGCTTGTTGCCGTTGGTGGTTTCCTTTGGGGCGGTCTTCCATTGTGGTTAGTTTGGAGCGTATTCATTGTGCTTTGCTTGATTTCGGCACTGTTTATGTTTGTTATGATGAAACGCTTAGAGAAAGCGACTAAGTAAGTTGTTAGTTTTTAGTTGTTAGTTTTTAGTAAACTAAGATAACTAGGATAACTAAGATAACTAGGGTTACTAGGGAACTAAAACTTTTATTAGATAAAAAATTAGGGATGAGAAGTGCAAATTTCTCATCCCTTTTTTGTGCCTAACTATAAGTCAGCCAGTCAATACATATTAAGCATTTGATAGAAAAAAAGAAGAGGTTGCCACTTGTGAAGTGACAACCTCTCATTCTTTGTTAAAATGCTAAAGTTGATTATTTTACTTTTTCAGCAAGTTCAGCACCAGCTTTGAATTTAACAACTTTTTTAGCAGCGATTTTGATAGCCTCTTTAGTTTTAGGATTGATTCCTGTTCTCTCGCCTTTCTCGTTGATTGAGAATGTTCCGAAACCTACTAAAGCAACTTTGTCACCTGCTACTAATGTCTCTTCTACTGTAGCTGTGAATGCCTCTAATGCTTTTTTAGCGTCAACTTTTGATAAGCCTGCTTTCTCAGCAATAGCATTGATTAATTCTGATTTGTTCATAAAGCTTTACTTTTAAAAATAATTATTTATATTTTGGAGTATTATGTCTCCTTTAACAGATGCAAATATAGGTATATAAAATTAATTAGCAATGTTTTAGATGACTTTTTTTAAAAAAATTTTTCATTTTTTTCACTATGATAATATTGCGTTTTATGTTATAACCAAAATTTTAGTTACTTTTGCTCACTGATTTGTAATTTTACTTGTTATATGTTTAAAGGAAATTCATTTTTTTCATCTATACCAACCATTACAAAAAATCTTATTATCATAAACTTTCTGTTGTGGCTGGCCTCTTTTGTTTTAAAGAGTAAATTCAACCTTGATTTAACCGACTACTTAGGTTTGCACTACATTACCGCTGATGGTTTTAATGCTGCTCAGTTTATTACATATATGTTTATGCATGATACTAACTCTATTGGTCATGTATTCTTCAATATGTTCTCGGTTTTTATATTTGGTAGAACTCTTGAATCTGTTTGGGGCCCTAAAAGATTTTTGTTCTACTACATATCTACTGGTATTGGGGCTGGTATTATTCAGGAACTTGTTTGGTGGCTGTCGGTTGCTGGTCAGGAATATTTGCCTGCCGAAACTATTTACGGTACTATAGTTAATGTGCCTGTTGAGGTTTATACTAATATGCTTAATACTATTGGTGCTTCGGGTGCAGTGTTTGGTATATTACTGGCTTTTGGTATGCTATTCCCTAATGCTGAGATGTTTGTAATGTTTATTCCTATTCCTATAAAGGCTAAATATTTTGTTGCCTTTTATGGTATAATTGAACTTTTCTTTGGCGTGGCTGGTGCCGCTGGTGATAACGTTGCTCACTTTGCTCACTTGGGCGGTATGTTGTTTGGATTGCTGCTTATCCTTTACTGGCGTAAAAAGGGTATTGGCGGTGGACCTTATTTTTAGTTTATGTTCATAGTTAAACTTCTTAAACTTATTTATAAGTATATTGGTATTATTGTTACATCCCTTGCGGGTGTGGCTCTAATTCTTTCGGCATATAGTGATTATATTTCGCCTAACTATATGCACTACGCTGTTTACCTTTCGTTGGGATTTCATGTGCTTATTTGGGTGAACGTTGCTATTTTTATATTCTGGCTTGTTCAAAGAAATAAAATTGCTTTTATATCTATTGTCGCTTTTGCTCTCTCATGGGGGGCGATATATAGATACTCCCCTCTGAATTTCTCTGATAACAAATATGGCGGTGGAGATACTATTAAGGTTCTATCTTATAATACTTGCTGCTTTGCTAAAATGCAACCGCATACAAAAGATAATCCTAACCCTGTTATTGAGTATATTAATGGGCTGGATGTTGATGTTGTTTGCCTTCAGGAGTATGCTATGGGTAAGGCTCTTAACTCTCTTCGCAAAAAGGAACTGGATGAGGCTTTTAGAGAGAATTATACTTATAAAAAGGTGTTCCTTAACGATAATAGTTATTATGAGTCGGGACTGGCTTGTTTATCTAAATACCCTATTGTTGATGCTACGCCTATTATATCGCCCAAAAATACTAACGGCTCTATAATTTTCAGTATTGATGTTAAGGGTAAGATTGTTAAGTTTGTGGTTAATCATCTTGAATCGAACAGACTCTCTTCTGATGACAGGGTTTTGTTCAACTACGTAACTGAGAATATATCTAAATCGGAGGAGTTGATGGGGGATGTTAAACGTCAGATTGTAAGAAAAATTGCTAATGCTTCGCGCAGAAGGGCTAAACAGGCTGATATTGTTGCCAACTACATTAAAGATTTTGATGACTATATTGTTGTTTGTGGCGACTTTAACGATACGCAACAGTCTTATACTTACAACAAAATTAGGGGCAACTTAAATGATGCTTACGTTGATAACTGCTTTGGCCCTAATATTACTTATCACGCCGATAAATTCTATTTCAGAATTGACCATATGCTTTATGGTAAAGGGCTTTTGCCTTTGCATACTACGATTGACAAGAGTATTAAGGCTTCGGACCACTACCCTATTATTACTACTTTTGAGATTAAATAAATAAAACCAATAACCGAAAAGTTATTGGTTTTATTGTTTTTTATTTGGATATAGTTCTATCTCTTCTTCTCTTTTCCTTTATTCCCGAGTAGTGCGTTATACTCCTCTTCATTTGCTATTATCTCTAATGCTCGTGTGAGGGCTGGGTTTGCTCCTGTGTTTATTACTTTATAGTATGATGATTGCTCATATAGGTCTCGTGCTATCAGGGCTTTCATCTGTAACGAGATCAACTCTTTTGAGGTTTCGTACTCTTCTGCTTTATACTCTATTCCCTCTTGGGTTGCCAGGTTTGTGAGTTGTGTCATTAGTGAGTCGCTTACCTGATACTCCTCTATGAAGTTTTTCTCTCGGCGGTAAAGGGATAGTATCTCTTGCTTGTTCTTCTCGGAATACTCTGCTGCTAATTGTGGCATTATTCCTTTTGCTACTATGTCTCTATGATAATCGGTATAGTTGCTTGTGTCAAGGGGGATGAAACAGTCGGGCATTATTCCTCCGCCTCCAAATACTGTTCTGCCGTTTTTAAGTGTGGTGTATTTCAACGAATCTACAAAGTGGATGCTATCGGGCGAGATCATCTCTCCGCGTTTGTATCGGTCTAATATGTCGTTGCGATATGCTTTGTTGCCTTCGCTGTATGAGCGTTGGATTGAACGTCCTGTTGGGGTGTAGTATTTTGCTACTGTTAGTCGCAACATTGAGCCATCGGGCATTTGGAGTGGGCGTTGTACCAATCCCTTTCCGAAGGTGCGGCGACCTACTATTACTCCTCTATCCCAATCTTGTACTGCTCCCGAAAGTATCTCAGAGGCTGAGGCTGAGGCTTCATCTACAAGTACTACCAACTTGCCTTCGCGAAATACTCCCTTCTCGCCACTAAACTCCTCTTGTCGTGGAGCATTTCTTCCTTGTGTATATACTATCATATTGCCTTCATCCAACAGCATATTACACAACCCAACGGCTGCCGAGAGATAGCCTCCTCCGTTTCCTTGAAGGTCGATTATGAGGTTCTTCATACGGTTTAGGCGTATCATTGGTACTATTGCCTCTACAAATTCATCGAAGGTTGTGGCTGCAAATCGGCTTAACTTTACATATCCTGTGTTTTTGGCAACCATATATGAGGCATCTACGCTATGTACTGGTATCTGATCGCGTGTTATGCGGAAGGGTAATAGTCCTTTTTCTCCTGCTCGTTTTATCAACACATCTACTGTTGTTCCCCTCAATCCCCTCAGGCGTTTTTTTATGTCGTTTGCGGTTAGTTTTACTCCCGCTACTAAGGTGTCGTTGATGAATATTATTCTGTCGCCTGCTAATATGCCTACCTTTTCGCATGGTCCTCCTGCTATGGTTTGTATTATATAACAGGTGTCTTTCTGCATCATAAACTGGATGCCTACTCCGTCGAAGTTTCCGTTTAACTCTTCGTTACTCTCCTGCACCTCTTCGGCTGTGAGATATGCCGAGTGCGGATCTAACTCCTCTAACATTGCTCTGATTCCTGCCTCTACTATTCGCGACTCGGTTACTGTATCTACATAGAGGTTGTTTATGGCATAGTTTACCAACGACAGTTTTTTTGAGCCTTCGGTTTGGTTTAACTGTGCAAATGCTCCTTGCATTATAAACAATAGCAATATGGGGTATAGTATCTTTTTCATAGTTGTTTTGTTATGGTATGTATTTTGATATGTCGTACCCGAAATGGTTTAATTCGCGTACCACTGATGAACTTACGTGCGATAGTGTGGGGTGTGTGAACAGGAGTATTGTCTCTATGCCTGACAACTCGCGATTGATGTCGGCTATGTTCTTCTCATACTCAAAATCGATGGTTGAGCGTACTCCTCGTACTATTGCTGTGGCTTCTACCTCTTTGGCTATGTCAATGGTCAGCCCTTTGTAGGTTATTACCTCAACCCGCAAATCTTGTGCATACGCTTTTTTTATCTTCTCCGCTACATCTTCAACGGCAAATGTTCTTCTCTTATTTTCGTTTATGCCTATTGCTATTACTACCTTATCGGCTATCTCTAAGGCTTTATCTACTACCCACTTGTGCCCTATGGTAAAGGGATCGAAACTTCCTGGAAATAGTAGTGTTTTATGAGAGTTCTTCATCTGTTACCAAGTTATCTATGATAAAATTCTGACGTTCCATTGTGTTCTTACCCATGTAGAACTCTAACATCTCTGATACTGAGTCTTGCTTGTTTAGGGTTACTGGATCGAGTCTCATATCGGGGCCTATAAAGGTGGCAAACTCTGAGGCTGATATCTCTCCAAGTCCTTTAAATCGGGTTATCTCGGGGTGCGCTCCTACCTTCTCTATTGCGGCTAATCGCTCCTCTTCGGTGTAGCAGTAGTATGTCTCTTTTTTGTTTCGTACACGGAAGAGTGGTGTTTGCAATATATATACGTGCCCTTTCTTTACAAGTTCGGGAAAGTACTGCAAGAAGAATGTTAACAGCAACATTCTTATGTGCATTCCGTCAACATCGGCATCGGTTGCTATTACTATTCTGTTGTAACGCAAGCCTTCAAGTCCCTCTTCTATATCGAGGGCTGCTTGTAGCAGGTTAAACTCCTCATTCTCATATACTACTTTTCGGGTTAGTCCGTATGAGTTCAGGGGTTTTCCTCGCAAACTGAATACTGCTTGGGTTAAGGCGTTTCGGCTCTTTGTTATTGAGCCTGATGCTGAGTCTCCCTCTGTTATGAAGAGTGTTGATTTTTCGCGATCTTCGCCTTTTGTATCGCTTAAATGTATACGGCAGTCTCTTAGTTTTTTATTGTGCAGGTTGGCCTTTTTAGATCGCTCTCGGGCTAACTTTGTTACTCCTGCTATGGCCTTACGCTCCTTCTCCGACTCTTGTACTTTTTTTAGCATTAGTTCGGCTGTTTCGGTTTGTCGGTGAAGGTAGTTATCCAACTCTTTCTTTAAGAAGTCGTTCAGGAATTTTCCTATTGTTGGCCCGTCAGGTCCCATATCTTTTGAGCCTAACTTTGTTTTTGTTTGTGATTCAAATACTGGCTCCTCTACTTTTATGCTCACCGCTGCTACCATTCCGTTGCGAATATCAGAGAACTCAAAGTTTTTATTGAAGAACTCTTTTATGGTGCGTGTTGCTGCTTCGCGAAATGCCGACAGGTGTGTTCCTCCTTGTGTTGTATGCTGTCCGTTTACAAATGAGTAGTACTCCTCGCCATATTGGTCGCAGTGTGTTATTACAACCTCTATATCATCTCCCTTGAGGTGTATTATGGGATATAGTGGCTCGGCTGTCATCTTGTCGTTCAAAAGGTCCAATAGTCCTCCTTTTGAGTAGAACTTACGTCCATTCAAATATATTGACAAACCGCTGTTTAGATATGAGTAGTTCTTCAGTAGGTTCTCTACATACTCTTCGTTGAATGAGTAGTTGCCGAAGATCTTGACATCATTGTCAGGGGTAAACTGAACTAATGTTCCGTTTTTCTCTGTTGTGGGTGCGATTGGTGCATCAACTACTACTGAGCCTTTTTCATATGCTACCTCTTTGCATTCTCCATCGCGATAGGCTACTATTCTGAAGTTTGTTGATAGTGCGTTTACGGCTTTTATACCCACTCCATTTAATCCCACCGATTTTTTGAAGGCTTTTGAGTCATATTTTGCTCCTGTATTCATCTTTGATGATACATCTTTTACCTTATCAAGTGGAACGCCTCGTCCATAGTCGCGAACTTCAACGCTGTTTTCAGTGATGTTCACCTCTATTTGAGAGCCGAAACCCATCATATACTCATCAATGGCATTATCCATTACCTCTTTTAGAAGTACATATATTCCGTCATCGGAGTGTGAGCCATCGCCCAACTTTCCGATATACATTCCTGGTCGTAGGCGTATATGCTCTTTCCAATCGAGGGTTTTAATATCTTCACCGTCGTAACTGACTTCCTGTTTTTTTATTTCGTTGTCTTCTGCCATAATGGGTATAAATTTTGCTTAACTGCGAAGATACAAATTTTTAGCGAATTGTTTGGTTTTGAAAGGTATTTATTTTATAAAATAACAATAATGGGGTGCATTTTTTATGTATCCCATTATTGTTAATTCATTTTAGTAGTTTATATGATATTTAAACTGATAACTATCCCTTTGGTGGATAGTCTATGGTGTAGTGCAAGCCTACGCTCTCTTTACGAGCCATTGCTTGTTTAATTATAAGGTATCCTACGTTTATGATATTGCGTAACTCACATATTTGACTTGTTACTACTGATCGCTGGAACAGGTTTTCAGTCTCTTTGTATAGGATATTCAATCGGTCTAATGCTCTTTGTAGGCGTAAGTCGGAACGTACTATGCCAACGTATGCCGACATTAGTTGCTCTACCTCTCTCAGACTCTGGGTTATCAATACCATCTCTTCGGGTTGGGTTGTTCCTTCATCGTTCCAATCGGGGATATCTTCTCGGAGCGTGATGTTTTTTATTGCCTCTGTGGCATGTTGTGCTGCTGCATCGGCATAGACTACCGCCTCAATTAATGAGTTTGATGCCAAACGGTTTCCTCCATGTAGTCCTGTGCATGCACATTCGCCAAAGGCATAGAGATTTTTTATTGATGAACAGGCATTTAAATCTACTTTTATTCCTCCACATAGATAGTGTGCTGCTGGTGCTACGGGGATATAATCTTTTGTGATGTCTATTCCGAGTGAGAGACACTTGCTGTATATGTTGGGGAAGTGTTCGCGTGTCTCTTGTGCGTCTTTGTGGGTTACATCAAGATAGACGCAATCTTCGCCTCGCATCTTCATCTCATTGTCTATTGCTCGGGCTACTATATCGCGTGGGGCAAGTGATTTTCGCTCATCATATTTTTGCATAAACTCCTTGCCGTCTTTTGTTCGCAATACTCCGCCATATCCGCGCATTGCTTCGGTTATCAAGAAACTTGGACGCTCTCCTGGATTGTATAGTGCTGTTGGGTGAAACTGGATAAACTCCATATCCTGTACCTCTCCCTTTGCTCGATATACCATTGCTATTCCATCGCCTGTTGCCACAGTTGGGTTTGTTGTGGTTTTATATACGTTTCCTACTCCTCCTGTTGCTATGATGGTTGTTTTTGAGAGGAATGTCTCTACTTTGCCACTTTTCTGGTCAAGCACATATACTCCATAGCATGTTATATCGGGTGTTTGACGTGTTACCTCTACTCCTAAATGGTGCTGGGTTATTAACTCTACCGCAAAATGGTTCTCAAAGAGTTCTATTTTGGGATGGCGTTTTATTGCTCTGATAAGACTGTCTTGTATCTCTTGTCCTGTATTGTCTCTATGATGAAGAATACGAAATTCTGAGTGTCCTCCTTCGCGATGAAGGTCAAAGCCTCCCTTTTCGTCTCGGTCAAAATTTACACCCCAATTTACCAACTCCTCAATTTGTGCAGGAGCCTCTCTGACAA
>JAFQBL010000176.1 GCA_017416695.1 Bacteroidales bacterium
ATATGCGTAAGGTTGTGAAAATGGGTGCAGAGAAGGCTCGTGAGAGTGCAGCAAAAACTCTTGCAGAGGTGCGTAAGATAATGGGATTTAGAAATTTCTAAGAGTTTAAATATAAACTAACTTCAAATGGCAAATCTCTGAAGGTTTGCCATTTTTTTATATAGAATTATGATACTTGAGAATGAAAAAGATTATATAAGTAACGGCTTTTCTGAAAAAGCCAAGCAACGTATTAAGAACTTTGATAAGATAAGAAAGTTCTTTAAAGATGGAGATGTAAATTTTCATGATGCGGGGATCAAGTCGGTAAATATGAACTGTGATGGAATAAAAATAGAACTTGATGTTGCTGGTGATTTTAAAGGAGTGCAATCAGATGGTGAAAATCAATGGCTTAAATATGATTGGTATAGAATATCTCTGTTCTTAGGTGGTTGGCTAGAAATATCTTTAAATTGTGAATGGCTGTTAGATGATGGAATAATATTTTGCGATGAGGCTTCATTTTTTGAAACTGATAATGGATTTCTCGTTTTTGATTCTGGATTAGGGACTATCTGGAGTGGCGAAATAGAGATATTGGATGTCTCTGTTATAGAATAATCCGTTATAAAACTACAAAATAAAAACGGCAGTCGTTGACTGCCGTTTTCTTGTATATAAAATTTGCTAAATATCTTCTATTAGATAGCGCCTGTATCTGTAAGGATTTGGTTAACCTTGCGAACAGCATCAGCAGAAGCAACAAATTTTGCTTTTTCATCTTCTGTAAGTTCAATCTCAACGATTTTCTCAATACCATTGCGACCGATAACAACAGGAACACCAATCATAATATCCTCTTGTCCGTACTCTCCTTCAAGGTAGCATCCGCAAGGAATGATACGTTTTTGGTCACCCAAGATAGCCTCAACAACTGATGCTGCTGCAGCACCTGGAGCATACCATGCTGAAGTTCCAAGAAGACCAGTTAATGTTGCACCACCAACCATTGTATCAGCAGCAACTTTCTCAAGTTCTTCTTTAGAAAGGAATTGTGAAGCAGGAACACCTTTGATAGTTGCTTTTGAAGTCAAAGGAATCATAGTTGTATCTCCGTGCCCACCAATAACCATACCATCAACATCGTGAATGTTTGCGTCTGCTGCTTTTGCTAAGTAGCAACGGAAACGAGAAGAGTCTAATGCTCCACCCATACCAATTACACGATTTTTAGGAAGTCCTGTTGATTTTAAAGTTAAGTAAGCCATAGTATCCATTGGGTTAGATACGATGATGAAGATAGCGTTAGGAGATTGTGCTAATGCTTGAGAAACAACGCTTTTTACAATGTTTGCGTTAGTTCCAATTAACTCTTCGCGAGTCATACCTGGTTTACGAGGAATACCTGAAGTTACAACAATAACATCTGAGTTGGCTGTTTTTTCATAGTCGTTTGTACAACCAGTAAGTTTAGTTTTAAAATCAGTAGTAACTGATGCTTGGTACATATCAAGCATTTTACCCTCTGAAAGACCCTCTTTGATATCGATCAATACAACTTCGCTTGCTACTTCGCGAGAAGCCAATACGTTTGCACAAGTTGCGCCCACCATTCCGGCGCCGATAACTGTTACTTTTGACATAATAATTATTTATTTTTAGTGTTAAAACTTTTTGCTGTTAAACTTTTACAAAGTTACAAGATTAAACCAAATAAACGTCAATTGAGGAGATAAATTTTTCAGAAAAAATGTAAACTTTTTTTATCCATTACAATACTCCTGTTACATAGGGTCGGCATCGTAATACAATATAAGACTTTTGTATCCGCTTTGAGCATAAAAGTTATCCTCTGCTACCGAAATAATATCACGAACCTTTTTGGGCGAAGCATTATTTTCAAGTTTAAGAACAATCTTTCTGATATACATCGATTGCACTCTGCCAATTACTGGTTTGTCGGGGCCTAAAACCCTTCCTCCAAACACCTGTCTAAGAAGGTCGGCATACCATCGCGATGCTCTTTGAACACAATCCTCGTTACGTCCTTTAATATATATATAGATAAGCCTTGTAAAAGGGGGGTAGTTAAAATCTCTTCTCTCAGCAAGTTGCTCATTAAACATAGCCTCGTAATCGTGTGTGAGCAGTTGCTTTATTATGGGGTGGTCGGCTTGTGATGTTTGAACAATAACCCTTCCCTGTTTGCCTTTCCTACCTGCTCTGCCAGCAACCTGCTCCATCATTTGAAAGGCTCTCTCGTATGCTCTAAAATCGGGCATATTTAAAAGCGAGTCAGCCCCTAAAATACCAACAACTCCCACGCGTTCAAAGTCTAAGCCTTTTGTTATCATTTGTGTCCCAATCAAAACGCGGGTTTTGCCTGACTCAAAGTCCGATATTATCTCTTCGTATGCCTTTCTGCTACGGGTTGTATCCAAATCCATACGGGCTACGGGATATCCCTTGAATTGATTAGCCGACTCCTCCTCAATATGCTCTGTGCCAAATCCTTTTGTCTCAATAGTGTGGTAACCGCAAGCGGGGCATTTCTTGGGTATTTCGTATGTATAACCGCAGTAGTGACAAGTGAGTTGATTAAGGTGTTTATGATATGTCATTGTAACGTCACAATGTTTGCATTTAGGTGTCCACCCGCAAGTATCGCACTCTACAATGGGAGCAAATCCTCTACGGTTGCGGAATAGGATAACCTGTCCCCCTATATCCAATACGCTCTTTGATGCCTCTGCAAGTTGTGGCGATATATCTCCACTTGTCATAATTTTTTTGCGGCGTAGTTCGCGAGTGTCGGCAATCTCAATTTTGGGGAGCATAATATCGCCGTGTCTGGTAAGAAGTTCCACCAAACCATATTTGCCGGTTTTGGCATTGTGATAACTCTCTATCGAGGGAGTTGCACTGCCTAAGAGAGTTTTTGCTCTAAACGATGCTGCTAATATCATTGCCGCATTACGAGCATTGTATCGGGGAGCAGGGTCTTGTTGCTTGTAACTGGTTTCATGCTCTTCATCCACAATAATCAGTCCCAAATTCTTAAATGGCAGGAATAGCGAAGATCTGACGCCTAAAACAACCTTAATGCCATTGTCTTGTAGTAATGAGTTCCAGATATCAACCCTTTCATTATCGTTGAATTTAGAGTGATAAACACCAAGTTTGTTTCCGAATACTCTTGCAAGTCTGTTTGCAAGTTGAGTGGTAAGAGCAATTTCGGGAACAAGAAACAACACCTGTTTGCCCTCCTTAATGGCGTGTTTTATAAGATGAATATATATTTCGGTCTTTCCGCTTGATGTTACACCACGCAACAGGGTAATATCTTTATTGCAGAAACAATCTATTATCTCGTTATAAGCAAACTTTTGTGCAGGATTAAGTTCGTGAGCCTTTTCAACTTTGCCTATTCTTCCATCAAAGCGATTAATCTCTTGCTTGTATTGGACAAAGATACCTCTGTTTATCATTGCCAATAAAACAGAACTGTTTACATCGGCTCGTTCCAAAAGAGCGTTCCTGCTAACAATACTCTCTTTGTCGTATCTATTTACCCCTGACATCTCTAAGAATGTAACAAATAGTTTAAGTTGTTTCTTTGCACCTTTTAATAGTTCAAAGCACTCTCTTATTTTCTCCTGTTCGTTACCTTCAAAAGCAAGTTTTATACATAGTTGTGTTTTTGGCTGGTATTTGCGACGCAGTTCCTCCTTGACGGCAATAATATTGCGTTCAAGGAGCGATTTGACTGAACTCATCACACTCTTTATTCCGCTCTTCTCAATAGTGGCAATTGAGGCCTCTTTCTCTTTTGAAAGAAACTCCACAATTAACCTCTCTTTTGGCGTAAGATCATTGCTCTCATCTATACAACACTCTTCGTTGAGTTGAACAGTAGTTTCACTTTCGGGTTTCAACCCTGAAGGCAGAGCAGCCTTGTACACATCGCCAACACTACACATATAGTAGTTGGCAATCCACTCCCAAAATTCTAATTGGCGAGGACGGATAATAGGCTTGGCATCTAAAACCTCTAATATATCCTTAGTGTCGTATTCGGGTTTGTTGCCGTGAATATCTCTGACAACAGCAGTATAAAATTTCTTTGCACCAAACTGTACAATAACCCTGCTTCCCACCTTTATTACAGGGAATATCTCTTCGGGTATGGCGTATGTAAAATATTTACCCAAAGGCAGAGGGAGTATCACATCGGCAAAATATATCATGAAAAAAGAAATTTTATATTTGACTTCAAAAATACGAAGTATTTTCGAGGTTTTTATCTTAAAGGTAAGAAAAGTTTACTAATTTTGTACATAATAAATGAGGGTATGGATATTTTAAGTGCGATAAAAGCATATAACAAACGCAATGGAGTGTCACTTCAATTCAAGGCTCTCCTTTCGGATATGGATGGAGTTCTTTATAACTCTATGCCTAACCATGCAAAAGCGTGGGCTGAAACACTTCAAGCAGAGGGTATTGAGTGTGAAGCACGAGAGTTTTATGCACACGAAGGTCGTACAGGTAAAGGAACAATAAATATCTACTTCAAAAAGTTTAAGAATCGCGAAGCAACCGAAGAGGAGGTGCAACGAATTTACTCAGGTAAGGCTCAACGTTTTGTAGAGTGTGGCGAGGCTCTCCCTATGCAAGGTGCTCAATCTGCAATGCAACTTATAAAGTCGTCAGGTAAACAGGTTGTGCTGGTAACAGGTTCAGGTCAAAAAACACTTTTACAGAAACTTGCATTACACTATCCTGATATATTTACTCCTGACAAAATGGTTACAGCCTTTGATGTAACAAAGGGTAAACCTCATCCCGAACCATATCTTATGGGATTGAAAAAGGCAAGTGTAGAGCCATATGAAGCAATAGTGTTGGAGAATGCCCCATTGGGTGTGGAGGCAGCTTCGGCAGCAGGTATTTTTACGATAGCGGTAAATACTGGTCCATTAAGCGAAGAGGAGTTATACAGTGCTGGAGCAGATATAGTATATCCCGATGTTGAGACTTTTGCAAATGAAATAAGAAAGATACTATAACAAGATGATAAACAATATAATATATACAACAAAGATATCGGAGAGTATTGATAAACTATTGTCAGAAAAGGAGTATGATAAATTGTTTATATTAACCGATGAAAATACGCATAGTTTTGCAATGCCATTGCTTGCCGATAGCGAGATGTGTGCTTCGGCAAAAGAGATAATTATCCTTGCAGATGATACAAACAAAAACCTTCAAAATCTCTCAACCATTTGGAGTGCATTAGTAGAGAAGGGGGCAACTCGTAAATCTCTGCTTGTAAATCTTGGAGGGGGTATGATAACTGATATGGGCGGTTTTGCTGCCGCTACCTTTAAACGAGGTATCGAACATATAAACGTGCCAACAACTCTGCTTGGAGCAGTAGATGCAGCAGTAGGTGGTAAAACAGGAATAAACTTTGAGGGATTGAAAAATGAGATAGGGGCATTTAAACAACCTTCGGCAGTAATTATTGATACCCAATTTTTTAAAACACTATCAAAGGAGCATCTTCTTTCGGGATTTGCTGAGATGTTAAAACATGGATTGATAAGCAACACAGAGAATTACAATAAACTACTCTCATTTGATATTTGCAATCCAGATTTTGAAGAGTTATTGCACTTGGTTGAGGAGTCTGTATCTATAAAAGAGAATATTGTTGAGCAAGATCCCCTTGAAAAAGGAGTTAGAAAATATCTCAATTTAGGGCATACAAGTGGGCATGCAATTGAGAGTCTTGCCATGAAGCGTAACACTCCTGTTCAACATGGATATGCGGTGGCATGGGGATTGGTATGTGAGGCAATATTGTCGTATATGAAATTTGGTTTTTCTCAAAGTGAGATACATCGTTTAACAGATTACGTGAAAGCGAACTACGGAACATTTCCTATTGGATGCAACGACTATCACTTCCTTTATGAAAAAATAACTCACGACAAAAAGAATGAGTCGGGAAGAATAAACTACACTCTGCTAAAATCGGTTGGAGAGGTAGAGATAAATGTGTCGGTAACTAAAGAGGAGATAGAGTCTTCGTTTGACCTCTATCGCGATCTATTTGGATTATAGCCCTTATGATAGAGAAGAGCAACGCCATAATACTTCATGTAACAAAGTATAACGATACCACACTGATAGTAAATGCCTATACCGAAAAGTATGGAAGGGTGGGCTATCTCTTTGTTGTAGGAACGAGTAAAGCCTCTCGGCAGAAGCGAATGTTACTCTCTCCACTATCTATTGTAACCATTGAGTGTGATTATAGAGCAAAAGTGAGTTTGCAGAAGATTAGAAATATTGAGCCACTCGTGTTGCAACAGTTACAGTTTGATGCAGTAAAGGGGTCGGTTGCTCTCTTTCTTTCGGAGTTTTTGATGAAGATAATAAGAGAACTTGAACCATCGCCAAAGTTCTTTAAGTTCTTAACCGATACTATATCGTTATATAATGTAATGGAGGAGGGTAAAGCAAACTTTCATTTATGCTTTTTGTTTAACCTATCTTCGTTTTTAGGATTCTATCCCGATACAGGGAGTTACCACGAAGGAGCATTTTTTGATATGCTAAATGGAGAGTTTGTAACCTCCCGTCCTGCGCATAACCATATACTTATACCCTCAGATGCCGAAAAGTTTATGTTGCTCTCACGAATGAATTTCAGCAATCTTCATCTCTTTAAATTCTCGCGTGATGAGCGACGTGAGGCACTTGAAAGAGTAATTGAGTATTACAGAATACATCAGGGATTTAACGAACTAAAATCAATTGAAATACTTAAAACACTTTTTGATTAGAGAGAAATATATGAAACCAATATTCCGAACAGATTTAGCACTTTTAATATTGTTTGTTTTATCGCTCTTTTCAGGTATTCAAATACATTATGCCTCGCATTTTCAATCTCACGAAGTATGGCATAATTGGTCGATTGTGCATACCGTAGTAAACATATTATTGTTGGGAGTAGCAATAGTACATATAAAACAACATTGGGTATGGTTTAAGACAATGTCCTCATCACTCTCTCGCAAGAGCAAAGTAACAATAGCATTAAGTATAATATTTGTTTTGGTGTCTGTTACAGGAATAGTTCTGCTAACTTGTGCCAATGGAGGTAAAGGTTGTTGCGGATATTCAAGGATAGGTATTATTCACTATTGGTTAGGAATTGTGTTTGGAGTATTTGCTTTACTACATTTTATTGGTAGATGGAAAATATTTAAGAAGGGAGTAAAGAGAAGATAGGAGTTCAAAACCTATCATTTTGCAGAAACAAAAAAATAGAGTACCTTTGTGTCGCATATAAAATGTCTCTGTAGTTCAACGGATAGAACGAAAGTTTCCTAAACTTTAGATTCGGGTTCGATTCCCGGCGGAGATACAAAAGGTGTGTCAAAAATATTTGGCACACCTTCTTTTATACTACAAATAAGCGAATACAATGATAAATCTGTTTAATTATTGTTGATGAGGATCAGATTCAACAACCGAATGTTTGTTAACTAACAACTAAGACTAACGGTTATTTCCTGAACTTGCTCTTAACATCATTGAATATTTGTCGCAATCTGTTTTCGTCGCCCTTCTTGCATATTAAAAGAACGTCATCAGAGTCGGCAATAATAAAGTTGTCTAACCCCTCAATAACTGCCAACTTGCCAGACTTAACCGATATAATATTTTCGGAACTGTCATAAATCAGACTATTACCAAGATCAGCATTACCTCTGTGGTCTTTTCTTGATATATCGTAAAGCGAATCCCAAGTGCCAATATCACTCCATCCAAACTCAGCACAAAGAACATAAACATTCTGAGCCTTCTCCATAAGAGCAAAATCAATAGAGATATTTTGCAGAGTAGGGAAGATAGACTCTATACTCTCAGCCTCTTTTGGGGTGGCAAGATACTCTTTAACCTCTTCAAAGCGGGATGTAATTTCTGGTATATAACGTTGTAGGGCATTCTTGATAACACTATTACGCCAAATAAATATACCAGAGTTCCAGAAAAACTCTCCACTCTCAACAAAAATCTCAGCCAGTTCTTTGTTGGGTTTTTCGGTGAAGGTTTTAACCTTGTTTACTCCGTCTTCAGTGTGGTCAGATATTTGAATATAACCATACCCCGTTTCAGGTCTTGTAGGTTTGATTCCTATGGTAAGCAAAGCATCATGAGTTTCGGCAAATGAGATAGCCTTATCTACTGCTGAGCAGAAAGCCTCCTTGCGTAAAATAAGGTGGTCGCAGGGAGCAAATACCAAAACCGATTCGGGCGACAGGTTGCCTATGTGGTAAGTTGCGTATGCTATACACGATGCTGTATTCTTTCGAGCAGGCTCACATAAAATATTCTTGTCATCTATCTCAATCTGCTCCTTAACAATCTCTCTGTATTGTTGGTTGGTGGCAACAAAAATATTCTCTTTAGGAAAAAGAGAAGAGTATCTCTCAAATGTTGTTTGTAAAAGAGTTCTTCCAGTTCCTAAAAAGTCTAAGAACTGTTTTGGCATTTCGGGGCGAGATACAGGCCAGAATCTGCTGCCTATGCCACCTGCCATTATAATGCAATATCTATCCATAGAATATCATTCGTTTATCGCAAATATAAAACTATTAGTTGGCACAAGCAAATTAATAAGGTAAAAGAAATATAAAATAAACTCAATAATATGTTGATTTGTTACGTTAGCGTCATCCCAAGAAAAAAAAGGCTATCGTACAAGTTACGATAGCCTTTTAGTCAAATAGTTTGATATGCTCTTATTATTTAACCAAGAATTTTTTGGTTTCGTTAATTCCTTTGCCATTAACCTTAACAACGTAACTTCCGCTATTAACGTTACAGTTAAAAGGAATATCAATTGAATCAGACTCTTTGTTGATAGTAATGTTTTCTATTTGTTGCCCCAAAGTCGAGAAAACGGCAAGATTAATTTCTCCTCTTGCAGCACCGTTTATCTGCACGGTGAATGTTCCCTCGTTGGGGTTTGGAAAAACCTTTACTTTTCCTCCTTTCACGCTCTCGCTAACTGATGGTCTTATACCTGTTATCTCAGATTTAAGTTCTCCATTCTCCATTGTAATACGATATTGCTCGCCTTTAACAGTTGGGAATGCCATTTTTTGTCCATTGTAGCGGATGCGACACTCTTCTCCCATATTTGAAGTTACTAACGCATAATCCAATTGGTTGTTTGTATAGTAAATGTCAACGGTGAAGTTACCACGAGCAAGAAGTCCTGTTATAGAACCCTCTTTCCATTCCGAAGGTAATGCAGGAAGTATATACAAAGTATCCATTTGGCTTTGTAGGAACAACTCAGAAATACCCGCAGTTCCTCCAAAGTTACCATCAATCTGGAATGGTGGGTGAGTATCCCACATATTATCCAAAGTACCCTCTTTTAATAGGTTCTTGAACAATGTATAAGCGTGGTCACCATCTTGAAGACGAGCCCAGTGGTTAAGTTTCCAACCCATACTCCATCCTGTTGCAGCATCACCACGTTGACGAAGTGTCTCTTTACAAGCCTCAGCCAACTCGGGAGTTGTTATTGGGTTAACTGTGCTACCTGGATGCAAACCAAATAGGTGGTTTGTGTGGCGGTGTTGGTCTCCGTATGGGTCAATATCTTCGTACCACTCTTGAAGTTGTCCGTAACGTCCAATTTGGTATGGGTACATATTGTTTAATTTATTTTTCCATTCAGCAACAAGGTCAGCATCTTTGTTAAGAATTTCTGCTGCTTTAATAGCCTCAATTAAAACCTCGCGAGTAACAGCATTTGCGTATGTAGCACCAAGGTCGCAAGTACCATGCTCAGGAGAGTATGAAGGTGCAGAAGTATATGAACCATTTGCATAGTATAATAGGTCAGACACAAAGTTTGCACTCGATTTGATAATGTCATAACCAACCTCCTCTAACCACTCTTTGTCGCGAGTGTAGTCGTAGTATTCCCAAATTTGGGTAGTTAGCCAAGGTCCTGCAGTTGGGTTGTAGTTCCAACTCATATCAGAATCAATCAATGGAGCAGTAAATCCAAAGATGTTGGTTGAAACCTCAGCAGTCCAACCTCTTGCTCCGTAGTATGCTTGAGCAGTACGCTCTCCAGGTTTAACCAAACCTTTAACATAGTCAATGAATGGTTGGTAGCACTCCAGCATGTTTGTACATGTAGCAGGCCAATAGTTCATTTGAAGGTTAATGTTGTTGTGATAGTCAACACGCCAAGGACCATCAATATTATTGTTCCACAGACCTTGAAGGTTGGCTGGCATATTTCCAGCACGAGAACAAGCAATTAATAAGTAACGTCCATATTGGAAATATAGAGCCTCTAACTCGTGGTCTAATGTTCCGCTGCGATAGTTTGCCAAACGAGTAGGAGTTGGCAAATTCTCAAAAGTCTCATTGGGGTTAATTGACAACTTAACTCTGTCAAATATTTTGCAGTAGTCCTCTCTGTGGTTATTAAATAGTTGGTTATAAGATTTCTCTTTTGCTTCGTTGATAACATTGTTTACACTTGCAATAGGATCAACGCCAACGAATGCTTTACTGTCAGTAAATGAAGGATTGAAGTTCATCTTATAATCAGTGTCAGCAGCAATAATGAAATCAACATCGGTAGAACCAGTTACTGTAATTTTGCGAGTTGAAGCATTGGAGGCAACTGTTCCACCGCCATTTGTGCGAACATATACACGCATAGCCCATTCCATTCCGTTGTTGTCTATTTTGCAGTCGTATAATAAGCCTCCCTCAACCTCTGTAACACTTTGAACATTTTGAGGACAATTGAATGAGAATGTTAGGTCTTGAGTACCCCCTTTTGATTGGAATTTCCAAACCATAACACTATCTGGGTATGAGCAGAAATATTTGCGAGTATAACCTACGCCACCAGCATCAAATTTAACAACAACCATTGAAGAGTCCATATTCATAATTCTCTTATAGTTGGTAACGTTGCTCTCGTCAATGCCAGTCTCAACGTATGCCTCTCCCATCATTGTAAATGTACCAAATACATTCTTGTTGTAACTTACGGTTCCATTGTAGTTGTTTTGAACTAATGAGTGAGCCGCAGAGTTGTTGCCTGCCACCAAGTAGTCGCGAACCTGTTGAAGAGTAGAAGATGAAACAGTTTTGTTCATATTCCAATAGTTAGTAACACCAGTACCAGGTCCACCCTTCCAAAGAGTTTTTTCGTTCATAACAACACGCTCTTTGTTTATGGCACCCATAATAGTAGCACCTAACGAGCCATTACCAATGGGGAACGATTTTTTCTCCCAGTTTTGGTCGGGGTTGGTAGTGGTAGCACTAAAGTCGTTGGTATTCCAAATAGCAAGACCTGCAGTTGAAGAGTTTGGAGTGTCAAACCAGATAGCATTGCCTTTTGTGTAATCAACAATGTTGGAAACGATGTATTCCCCATCGCCGTTATCTGTTAATTCCTCTTTTGTGTCGTTAATTGTTATGCTGTTAACGGTAACCTTGATAGAATTTCCAATAGTTGCAGTAGTAGCAACATCGGCAACAAGTAGGAAGTAGTTATTTCCGTGAGTCAAAGTTTTATTTGCTGTAAACGATGCAATGTTGCGAGTGAGTGACTCTTTCTCAGCAATAACCTCAGTTGTTAAATTGCCCGAATTAGAGTATATCCAACGAATATTGCTTATGTCTGTTAACTTTGTTCCAGTAAACTTAATTGAGAAACCAGTAACTGCAAAAGGGTTTAAACCTCCATCAGCCTTAACATTAACCGAAGCAAGGATGATTTTCTTCTCGCCACAATTAACCTCACCTGAGGGTTTCTCAACAGAGATAGATTCTATCTCCATATCTTTTGGCTCGTTTATTTTAATTGTAAAATCAACAACACAACCACCATTTGTAGTAATATAATTTCCTGAAGTAGTATTACCGCAAGGGTCTAAACTGTTCCAGTCAACTTTAAAACGTGCTGTGTAAGTACCACCAGCCAAATTAGAAGGAATAGTAAACGCTGGCATTGCTGAAGCATTTGGTAGCCCGGCGCCATTGCTAACGTATGTTCCTGCACTATTAGGAGCATTTGAAGCACCAGTTGAACTATAATAAGAGTAACTTACAACCTCTCCGCCAGTTGTTCCATTAGCGTTAAGAGTTTGGTTGAACTCTCCATCTTGATTGTAGTCAACAAAGAGGTAGCCATGCATCCATGCTCCGTTCCAAGTTAAATCAGAGAATGTAATCTCCTCTCCTGGGTTAGTCTCAAAAATTGTAGATTTACGATCGTAATAAATCGAACCAGAAGTCGTTTGATTTACCGAAACTACTTGAGATGTTGTTCCGTCGGTAACACCAAATGAAACGAGGTTTCTTCCGTAACTTGAATTATAAGAACCAAAGGAACAATCGGCGTATGCATTGCCAAAAGCCATTGATGCAATTAATACAAGCGTACTAACTAAAAATTTTTTCATAATAAAATAGTATATTGTTTAATTTTGAATTTGCACAAATTCCCATTTTCGTTACAAATATACTAATTTATATCTTAATATATAAATAAAAATACCAAAGTATATCATTAATAGACTTGTTAGCGAAAGTTGCCCTAAATACAAACAAGTGTGAGAAAATATCTAAATTGCATATAAAAACAACAAAATAATTATTTTGATAAAAGTTTTTATATAAAAATTTGTTCAATTAAAAAAAAGTATATACCTTTGCAGTCGCAAATCGAGGAATATGGTTTTATAGACAACTCGATATGGCCCTTTCGTCTATCGGTTAGGACGGGAGATTCTCATTCTCCAAAGAGGGGTTCGATTCCCCTAGGGGCTACTAATAATAAAAAAATAAAGAAATGGCAAACCATAAATCTTCAATCAAAAGAATTCGCGAGACAGAAACTCGCCGTTTGCATAACAGATATTATGCAAAAACAATGCGTAATGCAGTTCGCAAATTACGCGCAACAACAGAGAAAGAGGAGGCTGCAACTCTTTTAGTTAAAGTAACTTCAATGCTTGATAAATTAGCAAAGAAAAACATCATTCACAAAAACAAAGCAGCTAACTTAAAATCAAAATTAGCTCTTAAAGTTAACAAACTATAAGAAAGCGGGTGTCGGGAATCCCACACCAAAGGATGGTCCATTCGTCTATCGGTTAGGACGCAAGATTTTCATTCTTGAAAGAGGGGTTCGATTCCCCTATGGACTACGAAAGGTTGAACAAGAGTTCAATCTTTTTTTATTTAATAAAACGAATAAGTCTGTTGTTATTGTTTGACGCAAAAGCACAAGAGAAAGAACTCTCGGGATTATCCTGAGAGTTTTTGTTTTAAGAGTAGCGAATATTGATTGTTGATTTCTTTGAAGGGAAAAGAGTATGAATACCTGTTTGAAGCCTTATAAACTCAAAAATTAAAACTTTGTTTTTTTGAAGGCTGGAAATTCGTTGAATTTCTGAAAAAATGTGTTTATTTTTATCGGACACCAATATTTTATTGTTATTTACTATATTTGAAAACAATTAATGTTGAATGTCAAAATATATGAATATAGGAGAACAAATTGCCTATTTCCGTAGGAAAAAAGGGTATTCTCAAAAACAACTGTCGGAGTTGTGTGGGGTAGATGCTTCACAGATTGCTAAAATAGAGAAGGGGTATAACTCTCCAAGTGTGAATACCATAAATAAAATTGCTGGAGTCCTTGGACTTATTTTAGTATTAGAAGAAAGGCTGTAATATGGATGTAGTTGAACAAAACAAGGTTATTGAAAAAGTGCAGGAAATAGGGAATGAAATAGAATATCTAACTCTTAGGATCTTGGAATATGATCTTTCTATTATGGAAAAATGGATTGATTATACAGAAGGAAATTTGTCTAAGGGGAACGAGATAAAACAAATATTAAGGTTTATAATTGAACTAAGAGATGAAATCTATAAATTGAAAAATGAATTAATCTCGTATAGGAATAATATAGATTATTCGTTTTTGTCTAAGGGCATAGATACATATATTTTGCTTTCGGATGATGGATTGGAGATTGCTAATAAATCTTTAAAGAGGGCTAAGGAGGATTTTGGTCCAGATTATGAAGAGGATTTAATAAAGTATTCTTATAAAACAAGGAGGGAACTTGTAAAAAGTTTAAATAGTAATAAAAAAGAAATATCAAAATCTATCGCTATAATTATTTATATAATTCTACTGACAATAGGAGTATTCCTTCTCTTCTTTTAGTAACTTATAATCACTCATATTTGTTCAAAAAAGAAGAGTTAAATCATTTGCCACAAAACATTCTTATGTTATAATGTTGCAATTATAAAAGATAAGGAGTTGTAAAACAAAAAAAATCGCTAAGTACTCTTAGCGATTTTTTGTGGTCCCACTTGGGCTTGAACCAAGGACCCCCTGATTATGAGTCAGATGCTCTAACCAACTGAGCTATGGGACCTCTTTTAGGGTATTTCCCTCAAAAGCGATGCAAATATACGCACTTTTTTTTATTCTACAAAATAAATAACTATGATTTTGATAAATTTGTTTTATTTGACATAGATAGATAAATGGTGTTTCTAAAATTTTACTATCTTTGTCGTAAACCGCGAATATAGACAGCACTCGCTGTGAAATATCAAAGCAAGTTTTGCTAATCTCGCTCGTTTGTTACTATTTTTGTAGTTTATAGTAGATTTGAAATGATGAAACCTGAATATACTACAATAATTTTTGATCTGGGTGGGGTGCTGATTAATCTCAACAGACAAAATTGTTTGAAGGCTTTTAGAGAGTTGAGTTACGACTCTATTGATATGATGCTTGGGGAATACCGACAAAAGGGTGTACTTTTGGCATTGGAGGAGGGGCGTATCTCTCCTAAGGAGTGGAGAGAATCTATTAGGCGTTGTGTCTCAGTTCCAGTAACTGATAAGCAGATTGATGATGCTTTTAATGCCTTTCTTGTAGATATTCCTGTTGAAAAGTTAAGGATGCTCCGCCGTTTAAAGGAGAAGTATCGTGTAGTTATGTTGAGCAATACCAATAAAGTAATGTTCGAAAGTAAAATACCTGAACTCTTTAAAATAGACGGATTGAAGATGGAGGATTATTTCGATAAATTCTTCCTCTCTTATGAGATGGGTATGAGTAAACCATCGCCCGAAATATTTATTAGAGTTGCTAAGGAGTTAGGTATAGAACCGCAAGAGGCACTCTTTATTGATGACTCATTGGCAAATATTGAGGCAGCATCTAAATTAGGATTTCAGACTATGCATGTAGAACCCTATACCGATTTTTCGGATAAAATTATTATATAGAAAAGATGAATATTGTAACAACCGCATTGCCCAACTTGCCAAAGATAATTGCAGGGATAGGCTTTTTTGATGGAGTTCACTTGGGGCATCAATCTCTAATTAAGGAGATAAAGGCAACATCTGCCGAAAATGGAGTGTCATCTGCTATTGTAACTTTTCGCCGTCACCCACGCTCTGTTTTAAATAGCGACTATCGTCCCCAACTATTAAACTCGTTTAACGAGAAGATGCAACATCTCGCCAATACAGGAGTGGATTACGCAATAGCATTGGATTTTGATATTGCAATGTCAAAGATGAGCGGTTATGATTTTATAAAATATCTTCGCGATAAATATAATTTGGTTGGGTTGTATATTGGTTACGATCACAAGTTTGGTCATAACAGAAGTGATAATTTTGAGGATTATCAACGTTACGGTGCAGAGTTGGGTGTTGAGATATATAGGGCAGGGGTTGCTCTTGCTGGAACAACGCCAATAAGTTCATCAGCCATACGTCGCTTCTTGAAGGAGGGTGATGTTGATGTAGCAAATAGTATGCTTTCATATTCCTATTCTTTATGCGGTAAGGTGGTGTCGGGTTATGGCGTTGGTCGTACAATAGGTTTTAAAACAGCCAATATTGAGATTGAAGATTTAGATAAATTAATACCCTCAAATGGTGCTTATGCTGTTTATGTCAAGACATCAGATGGCGTTATGCGAAAAGGAATGATGAATATAGGCAACCGTCCAACAGTTCATGATAATACAGAGAGAACAATAGAGGTGCATATCTTTGACTTTGATGATGATATTTACGAAACGGATATAGAGATTATATTTAAAAAATTTCTGCGTCCTGAGCGTAAGATGAACGGATTAGATGAGTTGAAGAGCCAACTTGAGGAGGATGCTCAACAAGCAAAAGAAATTTTGGAATAAGAATAATTATATAAAATGGAGTCGATAGCATTTATACAGTGGTGTTTAGATAACTTAAATTATTGGACAATAACTCTTTTAATGACAATTGAGAGTTCATTTATACCTTTTCCTTCTGAGGTTGTTGTTCCACCAGCAGCGTGGTTGGCAGCAACTGGGGGTAACGATTTGAATATCTATTTAGTGGTAGCATTTGCAACATTAGGTGCATGTTTAGGAGCATTAATCAACTACTATTTGGCTATGTGGTTAGGACGTCCTATTATATATAAATTTGCAAATAGCAAGATAGGGCACTTGTGTCTTTTAGATGAAGCAAAAATTAAACACGCTGAAGAGTATTTCGACAAACATGGAGCAGTGTCAACTCTTGTAGGGCGTCTTATCCCTGCAGTACGTCAGTTGATATCAATACCTGCGGGATTGGCAAGAATGAGAATAGATAAGTTCATTCTTTTCACAACCTTAGGTGCAGGAGCGTGGAATGTTGTTTTAGGTCTTATTGGTTGGGCATTAGCAAAAGTGCCTGGTATTCAGACAAGGGAACAGTTGCTTGAGCGAGTTACAGAGTATAGCCACATTATAGGATACTCAATTCTTGCAATAGTAGTAATTGTTTTAGCAATAATTATCTTTAAATCACTTCGTAAGAGAAAATAAAACTAAAAAGTAAATAACAATCATAAAAAAATAGAGACTATCCATAATTTTGTGTAAATAGAGATTACAGGGTTCAGAAAGAACCTTGTAATTTTTTTTATTAATAACTTTGTAAAAACATGAAATTATGAAATCGGAAAACAAAGTGGTACCCGATGAGGTATTAAGCAAAG
>JAFQBL010000021.1 GCA_017416695.1 Bacteroidales bacterium
TACCTGCTTCAGGCATCTACTGTTGCTTCATTCTTGACTATGGTTCTGAAAGTTGCGAAGTTTCGAATCATCAAGAAAGAGCGTAAGTAAACGCTTTATAAAATGTCTGCACCCACCCACAAAACCCATATCGGGCCTCTGCAAGCGATATGCACAACAAAGGTAACAAAAATAATTAAATGATATTGTTAATTGCTAAAATTATTACAATTCAACCTCTTGTAAAAATAAGCATAAAATTTTTGCTTATTTTGCATTTTAGAGATACCACCCTAATTATTAGATTATTACGAGTGTAATTTAATTTTTAAATTATGGTAAAACAGGAGAATTGTAAATTAATATGCAAAAAAAGTATTTAAAATATTCGTTTCCCCTTTAAGTAGTAATCAACTACTACACTTCTATTGCTCTCTGTAAAATGCTTTAGCATATTTATTGAGGGTTGATTTTTATAGCGATGCTTATCTCTTTCAAAGTGGCGATGTGCTAACCATACCGATTTTACCTCTCCAAAACTTAGTTTCACGAGGAACAATATTGCTGCCAATCCATCAAGGAGTTTTCTTTTGAAAATTAACTTTTTGCCCTCTTTTAGTGGTAAGTTTTTGTATAACATAAAGAGGTTGTTTCGGAAGTTTAGGTATGTTTTGCGAGGGTTACCTGCTGCTAATGTTCCTCCGCCTAAATGATATACCACACTATCGGTTACAGCAACAACTCTTTTGCCTAATAGTTGCAATCTCCAACAGAGGTCAATCTCCTCCATGTGGGCAAAGAAATCGGCATCTAATCCCCCTACCTCTAAATAACTCTCACGTTCAACCATAAGGGCTGCACCTGTTGCCCAAAATATATCTTTGGGTGTGCCATCATATTGACCGCAATCTTTTTCGGTGGTATCAAATATTCTGCCTCGGCAAAAGGGATAACCATATTTATCGAGGTAACCTCCTGCCGCACCAGCATACTCAAACATACTTTTATTGCTATATGATTTTAGTTTGGGCTGACACGCAGCAACATCGGGGTTGGCAATCATAAACTCTCTTAATGGAGCAACCCAATTTTGGGTTACCTCAACATCGGAGTTTAACAGTACAATATATTTATACTCTGATAATTGCTCTATTGCCAAGTTATACCCTCCTGCAAAACCATGATTTTTATCAAAGGCAAGAACTCTTACAGTTGGATAATTGGAGTTTAACCACTCAACCGAGCCATCGGTTGAGCCATTGTCAGCCACAACAACATCTGCACCTTGCGACAAAGTTGCTACCGAAGGCAAGAACTCCTCCATAAGTCTCTTGCCATTCCAATTTAATATTACAACTGCTGTATCTTGTACCATATAAATTTATCGTTTATTTGTTGGTTTGCCTAAAGAAGAGGAAAGTGTACTATCAAGTAAAGTTTCTACTTTTTCTAATTTATATACTTATATTGTTTCATAAATAAGAATTAATTATCTTGCTCATAATAGTATGAATAATCAATCCCTTTCATAAACATTTCACGGTCATTGATTTTATCGGTTAAAGCATTTGCTATTAATTCGCGTATTCTTGTGGGATTAACCACACTTAAACGCATTGCTTCCATATAGGCAGTCTTGTCAATTTTACTCCAATCTACACATCTTTTTAATGATCGTTTAAGTATTAAATCCAACCAAATTCTTGTACTACGACCATTGCCTTCCATAAAGGGATGGGCTATATTCATTTCTATATATTTATCCACAATTTCATTGAGGTTGGTTTCGGGCATTCGCTCAATTTGAGATAGTGTTTGCCCAAGAAAATGAGATACTGCAAATTGAAACCCGCCTTTTGAGATATTCTTTTGACGTATTTGTCCTGCAAAATCATAAAGTCCACCAAAGAGATAGGCATGAATTTGTTGCAAACCTCGAGCAGTGCCCACCTCAATAGTTTGCAATAACGAACTATCCCAAAGTTGATATGCTTTATCTCGGCTCTTGCTGTCTATTTGGTCTTCACCAGTAATTAACCATTTTGCAAAAGCAACTGCATATTGGCTTGGCACAACTTCCACAAGGCTAATCATCTCATTTTGTGGTAAACAATCGGTTAAATATCGCTTGCCGTCAGAGGCAACAAGTTTCAGTTGGTTACATCGTGTAACCAACTCATTTCCACTTTTAACTAAGCGGTATTTTATCACTTTCCAATAGTTACGAGGATTTTTGCTCTCAGTAAGTACTGCTATAACATCAACTACCGAGAACAACCAACGATTGGTATCATCATCCCATGCGGCTCTAACCTCTTTGTCATTAAAGAAGCGGATTGATATTTTTTGATGTTGGTTACTCTTTTCCATAAATAAGAATTTAGTAGTTTAATTCATCAATTTTAAACTATCAAGCACAACGCTTGTGCCATATAAATTTATCGTTTATGTTTCCAACGCTTATGAGTCCACAGCCAAAACTCAGGAGCACGAAGAATAGTTTTCTCCATTAATCGGGTATATATCTCAGTAAGTTCAAACTCTTTATACTCCTTTGGTGTTTTAGTTATCTCTTCAAATACAATCTTATAGTGTCCGCGTTTTAGTTTTATTACATCGGCATATACAAGTGTACAATCAAGTTTCTGTGCTATTCTTTCAATGCCTGTCAGCATTGGGGTATCTTGATTTAAGAAGTTACTCCAATAGTGTATATTGGCAGGAGATGGGGTTTGGTCTGCCATAAAACCTATCACCGCAGGGCGTTTATCGCGGCGGAATTTTATGAACTCCCTTAGCACATCGTTTTTTGGGATGTTTACAGTTTTGTATCGAGAACGGAGTTTTAAGAAGAAGTTGTTAAACCAACGATTCTTAAGAGGACGATATAACTCACCCATAACGGCATCTTGCGGATAATCTACCCACAGAGTAATTGAGGGGATATACTCCCAGTTACCATAATGCCCCAACATCAGAATTACCTGCCTACGTTCGTCTATGGCTTGTTGTAAAACCTCAGTGTTCTCCATCACAAAACGATGTTTTGTAGTGGCATCAGATATATGCAACAATTTAATAGTTTCAACGATATAGTCGCAAAAATGGCGATAGAATGCCCGTTCCATTCTATGAATCTCCTTTTCATCTTTATCTGGGAATGAGTTTCGCATATTGCCATATACCACTTTTCGGCGATAACCAACCACATAATAGACTAATAAAAAGAGGATGTCAGACAGTATATACAACACCCAGAATGGCAACAACGAGTGTAGCCAAATAAAAAGATATAGTGGGAAGTATAATATGTTCTCTAAATATCTGTTCATACACTATTCAGTATATAATTTTTCAACTACAAGCGAACTCTTGTCTTGGGTAAAATCACCTAAAACCACACGCACTCCGCTTTTGTTTACCAAACTCTTATCGTATGGCATCTCAACACGTATATAGTTATCGGTAAATCCGTGCATTAATGCACCTGGTGCTGGTTGTTCAAACAGCACAGAGCGACACTCTCCTATTTGCGATTTGTAAAAAGTTAATCGTTTCTCTTCCGACAGGCTGAGCATTCGAGTGCATCGTGCGTGTTTCTCCTGAGGAGTTACCACATGCTCAATTTTCAACGCCCTTGTACCAGGACGCTCAGAGTATGTAAATACATGAAGTTGCGAAATATCCAACCCCTCAACCGTATTGTAACTCTCCTCAAAGAGTTCATCAGTTTCGCCCCTCATACCAACAATAAGGTCAACACCAATAAAGGCATCGGGCATAACAGATTTTATCTTCTCAATCTTTGAGCAGAAAAGTTGTTTATCGTAATGGCGACGCATTATCTTCAACACCTCATCACTTCCCGATTGCAACGGGATATGAAAGTGTGGAGCAATACGTTTTGAAGTTGCAATAAATTCGATTGCTTCATCGGTCAAAAGGTCTGGTTCAATCGAAGAAATTCTATATCTCTCTATCCCCTCAACACAATCCAAAGCCTTTATCAAATCAAGAAAACTCTCACCAGTAGTTTTACCAAAATCTCCAATGTTTACACCAGTAATAACAATCTCCTTACCACCCTCAGCAGCAACCTGCTCGGCTTGCGATACCATCAATTCAATAGAGCCATTTCTACTACGACCACGAGCAAAAGGAATGGTGCAGTATGAGCAATAATAGTCGCAACCATCCTGCACTTTTAAGAAGTAGCGAGTTCTATCACCACGAGAACAAGAGGGTGCAAAGTTTTTTATATCAGCAAGTGGCGTGGTGTCAATCTCCAACTCCTTATTTGATAATAAAAAAGCCTCTAACTTATCGGGCAGATCCATCTTCTCTGCTGCACCCAACACCAAATCAACACCCTCAATAGCGCCAACCTCTTCGCTCTTAAGTTGAGCATAACAACCAGTTACAACAATACATGCATTTGGGTGTTGGCGAGATATACGTCTGATAGCCTGACGGCACTTCTTATCGGCAAGTTCGGTAACAGAACAACTGTTTATCACACACAAATCGGCCTCCTCGCCCGATTTTGCCTTTACAACACCTCTCTGCGTTAGCATCTTGCCAATGGTAGATGTCTCGGCAAAATTGAGTTTACAACCCAATGTATAATAAACAACCTTCTTATCTTTCAGTATCGATTCTTCAGTCATAAATCACAATTATTTCAAAACATAGCAGCAAAAATATCAATTGCCACCACAACAAGCATAACCATTACAGTAATGCCATATATCAGTTTCACACCCGATGTTAGGATAAATGCCCAGAACGACATTAGTGCCACATTAAAAGCCTTACCGCTTGATGAATTGGCAATAACCTCTCCTATAAACGCCCCTAAGAACGGACCAACTATTACTCCAATAGGGCCAAAGAAGAGACCAACAATAGTACCAACAATGGCACCATTTGATGCACTCTTTGAGCCACCTTTTAGTTTTGTCATCCACGCAGGAGCAATATAATCAACTATGGTTATAACTGCCATTAGTACTCCCATTATCACCAAAGTTGTAACCGACACCTCAGCACCCTTACAAAAACATAATAAGATAAGAGCCACATAACTTAGAGGTGGGCCAGGCAATACAGGCACAACCGAGCCAAGCAATCCAACAAAAGCGAGGACAAGGGCTAATATTATATATAGAATATCCATTACCTTAATTTTTATGCGAAGATAGTACAAAGAATTGAGAAATTTTACCACACAGATAAAAAACCTATACATATAAATATATAGGTTTATATATTGGGGTTAAATAAAGAGACAAAAAAAAAAGCGATACTTGGTATCGCTTTCATTTTTCTTTGCTTGCTTAATTAATTTAATTAATCAGCGATAACTACTGTGTCGATAGCAGTCTCTTCTGCGTTAGGAAGAAGAAGAGTATCTCCCTCGAATGCGTAGTTAGCATCGATTGTAGCCTCAGTGCTTACAGGAGCCTCAGTAGCCTCCTCAGCAGCAGGTTTAGAGGTACAAGCTGCAAAAGAAGCAGCGAAAGCAACAGCTGCGAATAAAACTAATTTTTTCATCTCTCTTAATTTTAAATATTTAAAATAATTAATTTAATTATTGCTTTGTTTTTCAAAAGCGTTACAAAGTTAATACTTATTTTCCAAATAAATATTCTTTTTTTCGCTTTTTTTTAAAATTTTGAAGTTTTAACTACTTTATTGGTGTAAAATTAGCATATAAATAACGTTTTATACTACGTTTTGGAGTTTTTTCGAACTCAGTAGGATAAATATATATTTTTGAGATTGTCTCGTATGGAGCAACTTCGGTATTCAAAGTTTTGCGAATCTCCTCCATAATTGGATCAAGATCTTGAAGTGTGATACCGCATGTCTCAATTGCCTCATAGTCGGGATATACCAATGCTACAAGTTTGCCATCTTTCTCCACTACAAGACTTTCCGAAACAAACTCTTTAATATTCAACTTTGCCTCAATCTCCTCTGGGTATATATTTTGACCACTTGCTCCAAGTATCATATTTTTGTAACGTCCCTTGATAAAGATGTTTTTATCTTTGTCAATGATTCCCATATCGCCTGTATGCAACCATCCCTCTTCGTCAATAACCTCAGCAGTTGCTGCCTCGTTTTTATAATATCCCTTCATTACGTTTTCTCCCTTAACGCATATCTCTCCGGGTATTAGATAGGGATCTTCTGACAAGATTTTAACATCCATAATTCCATCAAGAATTGCTCCTGCCGATGAAGGAATAAATTCGCTATGGTGCTTGTAACTAATAAGTGGGGCACACTCAGTCATTCCATAACCTACTGTAAATGGGAATTTTATCTTATAGAAGAATTTCTCTACCTCAGGGTTAAGAGGTGCTCCTCCAATAATTACTTGCTCAAATCTTCCGCCTAACGCATCAATCAGACTCTTTCTGATTTTTGCATATATTTGTGTGTTTAATACGGGTAGATTTACTGCCCACTTCAATGGTGTGCTATTGAGTTTGGGTAGAACTTGTTTGCGATAAATCTTCTCAAAAATAAGAGGAACAGTTATAATCAAATTAGGTTTAACCTCAGCAAATGCTTTTAACAACACTTTTGGTGAAGGAAGTTTTCCTAATAGAGTAACGTGCGAACCTGTTGCAAGTGGTGTAAGAAGGTCAAATGCACAACCGTATGCGTGAGCAAGAGGCAAGAACGACAATGCCTTACTACCTTTATAGTGCAAACGTGTTTTTATTCCATAGCATACGTTACCAGCAAGGTTGTTACCTGTTAGCATAACTCCTTTACTATAACCAGTTGTTCCAGAAGTATAGTTTATCTCAACAATTTTGTCATTCTCAAGTTCTGCGTAACAGAGATCCTCTTTTCTATATCCTTTGGGATGCTCTTTTTTAAATAAGGCATCCATATTTGAAAGTATTCCGTTTATGGTTTCGCCATCGCGTTGATCAATGCAACTGAAGTCGTTCAACGATATAACGGCTCTTAGAGTTGGAATATGCTCAACCTCTACATTCTCCCAAATATGCTCACTCAAGAACAGTAACGATGATTCAGAGTGGTTTACTATATATGATATATCGTTTCCGTTAAAGTCCTGAAGAATGGGAACTGCAATAGCACCATACATCATTGCTCCCATATAGGTAATAACCCAGTTAACATTGTTACGGCCAACAATAGCAATTTTATCTCCTCTTCTGATTTTACATTGACGGAATAGGATATGAAGACGCTCTATTTGCTCTGCAACCTCTCTATAAGTGAGGTTTTTTGAAGTATTATAATCTGAAAGGGCTAATAAGTCCCAATTCTCTCTAAAACTCTCTTCATAAAGTTTGATAAAATTCTTCTCTATCATATATATATGTTTTTAGTTAAATCGTACCTAAATATCTTAAAACTCTTATTTTATATAAAATTTGTTTTAAAATGAGATAATAACTTAAAATCCGAACAAATATACAATAATTTATGTAATAATAAAATTTATTAAATGGGAATAGGTGATAATATATTTAATAATATATGATATGTTTTTAAATAGTTATTTAATAATAGAGCATACTTACACCTTTTGACTGAAAGTTTTTTTGTAACTTCGCAACAAGTTTCGAAACTGATTTAATATTATGGATTTTTCATACGACGTTATTGTGGTTGGTGCAGGGCACGCTGGTTGTGAAGCCGCCTCGGCTGCTGCTAACCTTGGATCTAAAACTTTGCTTATTACAATGGATCTTAACAAGATTGCACAGATGAGTTGCAATCCTGCTATTGGTGGTATCGCTAAAGGGCAAATAGTGAGAGAGATTGATGCTCTTGGCGGATACACTGGTATTGTTACCGACCGCACCGCTATTCAGTTTCGTATGCTTAACCGTTCAAAGGGTGCTGCCATGTGGAGCCCCAGAGCACAAAGCGACAGGACAAAATTTATTCAGGAGTGGCGTGGGATTATAGAGAATACCCCAAACCTATATTTATGGCAAGACTCTGTAAATGAGTTGATTATAAAAGACAAAACAGTTACTGGAGTTAAAACTCAGTTAGGAGTTGAGTTCTTCGCCAAAACGGTTGTTATTACATCGGGTACTTTCTTGAATGGTTTGATGCACATTGGCAGAACTCAATTTGTTGGGGGAAGAATTTCGGAGCCTGCATCGTATGGTATCTCGGAGCAGTTGGCTGCAGAAGGTATCACTGTTGGAAGAATGAAGACTGGAACTCCTGTGAGAATTGACGCCAGAAGTATTGACTTTTCACAATGTATTGAACAAGGAGGAGAGAACGATTTTCATAAATTCTCATACCTCGATTTTAAACCTCGACAACTTAAACAGGTTAGTTGTTGGAGTGTATATACAAGTCCTCGTGTTCATGAGATTCTTCTTGAAGGTCTCCCCGACTCTCCTCTTTACAACGGACAAATTCAAAGTATTGGACCTCGTTACTGCCCAAGTATTGAGACTAAACTTCACACCTTCCCTGACAAGATGGAGCATCAACTCTTTCTTGAACCCGAAGGAGAAAATACAAATGAATACTATCTGAACGGTTTCTCTTCATCGTTGCCTATTGACATTCAAATTAGAGCATTGCAAGAGATTCCCGCTCTACGCAACGTACATATATACCGACCTGGTTATGCAATAGAGTACGACTACTTTGAGCCTACGCAACTTAACCACACACTCGAAAGCAAGGTTATTAAGAATCTTTATCTTGCTGGTCAAGTTAATGGAACTACTGGTTACGAAGAGGCTGCGGGACAAGGATTGGTAGCAGGTGTTAATGCCCACATTCGTTGCCATGGCGGAGAGGATTTTGTACTCCGCAGAGATGAGGCATATATTGGAGTTCTAATTGACGACCTTGTTACTAAAGGGGTGGATGAGCCTTATCGTATGTTTACCTCTCGTGCTGAATACAGAATTTTATTACGTCAGGATGATGCAGATATGCGTCTAACCGAAAAGGCATATAAAATAGGACTGGCAACAAAAGAGCGATACGATTTACTACAAAGCAAAAAAGAGGAGTTAAACAGAATTATTGATTTCTGCCGCAACTTCTCAGTCAAGACTGCATACGTTAATGAGGCATTAGAGAAGAAAGGCACCTCGCCCTTAAAACAAGGAGTAAAACTCGCCGACCTTATGCTTCGCCCTCAACTAAACATCTATGATATTATTGAGATTGTTACTCCATTCAAACGCGAGGTTGATAAGATAAAAGATCGCAAAGAGGAGATTCTTGAGGCAGCAGAGATACTTCTAAAGTACGAAGGATATATTGAACGAGAGAAATTGATTGCCGACAAGATTAGCAGACTTGAGAATATAAAGATTAAGGGTAAATTCAATTATAGTGAGATAACACAACTTACCATTGAGGCACGCCAGAAACTTACAAAGATTGATCCTGAAACAATTGCTCAGGCAGGACGTATTCCTGGAATATCGCCAAATGACATAAACATTCTGCTAATGCTTTTGGGTAGGTAATATATAGTTGTTTGTTATTAGTTGTTGGCTTTGCCACCCTGTGGGTAGTTGTTAGTTAAGAGCATACTCTCGTTAAATCTACTCCCGTTTAACAAAAACCAAACAATCTTATCACTATATTCACTTACTAAAAGTTTTGTCTGTTTTTGTGAATATGATATATATAACATAAAGGATTTTTATAACTCAACCTGCAAAATAAAAGATAAAAACATATTCATAAATTAATTGTTCCACGTGAAACAATATTGTATATATGAATACCGAAACTCTAAATAAAATAAAGAACATCATCTCTGTTATGCCTGAGAAACCTGGCGTTTACCAGTACTTCAACAAAGATGGGGTAATTATTTATGTGGGTAAAGCAAAAAATCTAAAAAGAAGAGTATCATCATATTTCAATAAAAACAATCAAAATGTAAAAACCTCAATGCTGGTAAAACATATTGAAGATTTAAAATATTTTATAGTAGAAACCGAAGAGGATGCTCTACATCTTGAGAACTCAATGATTAAAGAGTATCAACCTAAATACAACATACTCCTGAAAGATGATAAAACATATCCATGGATTGTTGTAAAAAAAGAACCATTCCCAAGAGTATTCCTGACACGTACAGTTATTAAAGATGGCTCTAAATATTATGGGCCATATAGTAACGTCAATATTGCAAAGGTTGTTTTATCATTAATTAAAAGATTATACCCTATAAGAACGTGTAACTATCTGCTTTCAGACGATAAAATAAAGAGTGGGAAATATTCAAAGTGTTTGGAATATCATATCAAAAACTGCAATGCTCCATGTGTTGGACTTGAAAACAGAGAGAAATATGATGAATATATAAAACAGGTTCGACAAATCCTAAATGGAGAGACAACAGAGTTATCGAAAATCTTAATGGAGGAGATGCAACAATTGGCATCTGAACTTAAATTTGAGGAGGCACAAAAGATAAAAGAGAAATACCAACTCCTCGAAAACTACAGATCTAAATCTGTTATCGTAAACTCAAGCGTACACAATGTCGATGTATTCGGATACGAAGATTACGAAGGTACCGTATATATAAACTATATGAACATCAGAGAGGGTGCAATTGTACAAAGTATGACAATATCATACAAAAAACGACTTGATGAAGATAAAGAGGATATATTGGCACTTGGTGTAACTGAATTACGCGAAAGGTTCGCAAGTGATGCTCGCGAAGTTATCGCACCTTTTGAATTTGGAGTTGAGACAAACAGATACATTATAACTGTTCCACAACGCGGAGACAAACGACATCTATTACAGATATCAACAAAAAATGCGATTCAATACAGAATTGACCTGACAAAACAATCGGAAAAACTAAATCCCGAGCAACGGACAACAAGAATACTTACTCAGTTAGCAAAAGATTTTCATTTACAACAACTACCACGACATATGGAGTGTTTTGACAACTCAAATACTCAAGGTACAAATGCAGTGTCGGCATGTGTAGTATTCAAAAATGCGAAACCTGCGAAAAAAGAGTATCGCCATTTCAACGTAAAAACAGTAATTGGCGCTAACGACTATGCTACAATGCAGGAGGTAATATTCCGCCGATATAAACGCTTGCTGGATGAAGGAGCAGATCTTCCGCAACTAATAGTTGTTGACGGAGGTAAAGGACAATTGAGCGTTGCCGTTGAAACCCTGAAAGAGTTAGGATTGTATGGCAAAATTGCCATAATAGGTATTGCTGAAAAGTTAGAAGAGATATACTTCCCAAACGACTCGGTACCTCTTTATATAGACAAAAACTCAGAATCATTAAAAGTTATACAACATATGCGTGATGAGGCACACCGCTTTGGAATTACTCACCACCGCAAAAAAAGAAGTAAGGCACAAATTGCCTCAGAGCTTGACAATATAAAAGGCATTGGAGTAAAGACTAAAGAGTTGCTAATCAAGACATTTAAGAGTGTAAAGAGGATTAAAGAGGCTGATTATCAAGAAATTGTAAACCTGATAGGAAAATCAAAAGCAGATATTCTTAAAAAGGGATTAAAAGATTAGATTATTGCAACGGGTATATAAAATGTGAGAAAATATAGTTAATTTCGCACTGCCAAAACAAACAACATCTAAGGTATGAGAATTGTAATACAAAGAGTAAACAGAGCATCGGTAACAATTAACAATAAAATAAAATCAGCAATAGGAAAAGGGCTGCTCATACTTCTTGGTATTGAGGAGGCTGACACCGAAGAGGATTTGAAATGGTTAACAGCAAAAGCAGTAAACCTTCGCATATTTGACGATGAAAATGGGGTAATGAACCTGTCGGTAAAAGACGTTGATGGAGAGATATTAGTTGTTAGTCAATTTACACTATATGCTGCTACAAAAAAAGGCAACAGACCTTCATACATAAGAGCAGCAGGGCATACAACCGCAATTCCAATGTATGAGAAATTCTGCAAAGAGATAGAGACGTTAACTGGCAAAGAGGTGAAACAAGGCGAATTTGGCGCCGATATGTTAGTTTCGCTCGACAATAGCGGACCCGTAACAATAGTAATAGACTCTAAAAACAGAGAATAAATGACAATAGAAGAGGCTCAACAAACAGTAGATAAATGGATTAAAGAGTACGGCAAACGTTACTTTAACGAACTCACAAATATGGCAATCCTCACCGAAGAGGTAGGCGAGGTGGCGAGAATAATTGCAAGGAGATACGGAGAACAATCATTTAAAGAGAGCGATAAAAACGTTGAACTTGCTGACGAACTCTCCGATGTGCTATGGGTTTTAATTTGTATTGCCAACCAAACAGGAGTAAATCTTACAGAGGCTCTGAAAAAGAACATTGAGAAAAAAACAGCGAGAGATAAAACACGACATATAAACAATCCTAAATTATAATTGAGATGGACAGATACAATGAAGCAATCGAGAAATATGAGAAGAACCTAAACGATGAAATCGTAAAAAACGAAGTTGAAAACATTCTAAAAAATCATTTGTCAGAGAACTGCAATAAAGCAGTATATAAAGATATTTTCTCTTGTTTAGATATTACAACTCTCAATGTAACAGACAACTACGAGACAGTTATAAAGTTAGTTGACTTGGTAAATAAGATTGATGAAGATTATCAGGATATGGATAACGTTGCTGCAATATGCGTATATCCAAACTTTGTAACAGCAGTGAGGGGAGCATTAGAGGTATCAAATGTAAATGTAGCATCGGTAAGTGGAGGGTTCCCATCATCGCAAACATATCCAGAGATTAAAGCAATAGAGGCAGGACTTGCAATAAAAGACGGAGCAGATGAATTAGATATAGTTATGAACGTCGGAAACTTTTTGATAGGTAACTATGAAGATATGTGCGACGAGATTAACGAAATAAAAGAGATTTGCGGAGAGAGAACTTTAAAGGTAATCATTGAAACTGGTGCTTTGGAAAGTTGTAACAATATAAGAAAAGCATCTATTCTCTCAATATATGCAGGGGCAGATTTCATCAAAACATCAACAGGCAAAATATCAGAAGGAGCAACTCCTGAAGCATTCTACGTAATGTGTAATGCAATTAAGGACTACTACACTGAGACTGGCACTAAGAGTGGAATTAAGGCTGCTGGTGGTATAAAAACAGCAGCAGATGCAGCAAAATACTACACAATAGCAAAAGAGGTATTAGGAGAAGAGTGGTTAAATAAAGAGTTATTCCGCATAGGTGCGGCAGGATTAGCAAATAACCTTATATCAGCAATATACGAAGAAAATAAAACTTTCGTAAATTAATAGATAACATATAAACAGAAAGGGGTGAGCATACTTCTCACCCCTTTCTGTTTATATATAAGTATTTAAGTTTAATAATTACGCTCAATGATATAGTCAAGCAACTCAACTAAGATCTTTTTGACTTTTGAATCAGGGAATATAGAGAGAGACTCCTCTGCCTCTGCTTTAAGTTTAAGCATCATCTCTTGGGCATACTCAATACCACCCCTCTCCTTTGCAAACTCTATCAAGAGAGATATTTCATCGTCAGTTAAATTACCTTTCAATAAAATATTACGCATTTGTGTAGTTCGTTCATCAGAACAAGTTTGAAGAGCATACAACAAGGGAAGCGATACTTTACCCTCCTTAAGGTCTGAGCCAGTAGGTTTACCAACAGATTCATCAGCGAAATAATCGAAAATATCATCTTTAATTTGGAAACATAATCCCAATTTATTGCCATACTCCTCAACAGCATCTAACTGCTCTTTATCTGCTCCGTTTGAATAACCTCCCATTAACATACAAGATGAAAAAAGAGATGCGGTCTTTTGTTTGATAACATTGAAATATCTCTTTTCATCAAGAACGTGATCATCGGCTGTTTCAATTTGATTAATCTCTCCAGTAGCAAGTTCTTTTCCAAGTGCAGCAATTAACGATATAGTATTAAGATTATTCGATTTTATTGCAGACTGAAGTGCAGTTGATACAAAAAAGTCTCCTACTAAAACGGCTACTCTGTTATCCCAAATATGATTTACGGTTTTTCTACCTCTTCTAAGAGGAGAACTATCAACTACATCGTCATGAATGAGTGATGCATTATGCAACAACTCAATAGCAACAGCAGCACTGATGGTAGCATCATTAATCTCACCAAACAGGCGAGAACTTAATATAACCAACATCGGTCTAATTTGTTTACCTTTTGCTTGAAGATAGTAGTCAATTACCCCCTTTAACAAAGCGTTATCGGTTGACAATGAGTTACGGAGAGCCTGGTTAAAGTTCTCTAATTCAACTCCAATAACATCTTTGAGCGACTCTTTAATATCCATTGCTTTAATATATGAGTACAAAAATAGTAATAAAAGAGTAGAAAATCGCATTCTTTTGATTAAATTTACACAATAATTATCGGATAAATATATGAAGAAATTATTTTTACTTGATGCCTACGCACTTATATACAGAGCATACTACGCATTTATCAAGAATCCAAGAATTAATTCTAAGGGAGTAAATACATCGGCAATTTATGGATTTGTAACCACTCTTGAAGAGGTACTAAACAAAGAGAATCCCACACACATTGCAGTTGCATTTGATCCGCAAGGGCCAACGTTTCGACACGAAATGTTTGAACAATACAAAGCCCAACGCGAAGAGACACCCGAAGCCATACGAACTGCCGTTCCAATTATAAAAGATATAATAAGGGCATACAATATTCCAATCTTGGAAGTTTGCGGATATGAGGCTGACGATGTAATCGGAACTACCGCAAAACTTGCCGAAGAGAGAGGTTTTGATACCTATATGATGACACCCGATAAAGACTTTGGGCAACTTGTAAGCGAACATATATATCAATATAAACCCCGACATGGTGGAGGATTTGATATATATGGAGTAGAAGAGGTAAAAGAGAAATACGGTATTTCATCACCTCTGATGATTATTGATATGTTGGGATTGATGGGCGACAGTGCCGATAACATTCCAGGATGTCCGGGTGTTGGAGAAAAGACAGCAATTAAACTTATCAACGAGTTTGGCTCAATAGAAAATCTTGTTGCTTCAACAGACAGACTCAAAGGAGCATTAAAAACTAAAGTCGAAGAGAATATTGAACAGATAAAATTCTCTAAATTTTTGGCAACAATAAAAATTGATGTTCCAATTGAGTTCAACGAAGAGAGTTTGAGATACGAAAAACCCGATTGCGATAAATTAGAGAAAATTTTTGCAGAGTTAGAATTCCGAAATCTATCAGAGAAGATTTTAGGAAAAATTGCCACTCCTGAAGTCAAAGAGAAAAAGCAGACTCAAAAAGTAGTTTCTCAACCCTCACTCTTTGATTTATTTGCGACCAATGAGACAGAAAATTCAGAATACGAAAACGTAGAGACGTCAAACAACCGTCAACACACCTATTATCTTGTTGATACTGAGGAGAAAATAAACAATTTGACAGATAAACTAAAAAGTGCCGAAAAATTTTCATTTGACACAGAGACTACCTCTATTGAACCAATAAATGCAAAATTGGTAGGAATGTCATTCGCAGTTAAGGAAGACGAAGCATTTTACGTTCCAGTACCCGAAGAAGAAGGAGAGGCAAAAAAAGTTGTAGCCAGATTTAAAGAGATACTCGAAAATGAGAATTCACAAAAGATTGGGCAAAATATAAAATATGACTATATAGTGATGAAGAACTATGGAGTTAACATCAAAGGGGAGTTCTTTGATACAATGGTAGCACACTACCTACTACAACCCGATGGTCATCACAATATGGATTATCTTGCCGAAGTATATTTAGGACATAAAACAATCAGCATTGAGACATTGATTGGAGCAAAGGGCAAAAATCAGCGTTCAATGAGAGATGTTCCCCTGCAAGATATTTGCGAGTATGCGGCAGAAGATGCTGACATAACACTACGACTTAAAAATGTATTTGAGACAAAATTGCGAGAAGAGAAATTAGAAAAACTTTTCTACGAAATTGAGATGCCTCTTGTAAAGGTACTTGCCGATATGGAGGCTGAGGGAGTAAGAATTGACACCAACACTCTTGCCGAGAGTTCCAGAATATTAACACACCGAGCATGTGAAATAGAGAATAAAATCTTTGAATATGCAGGAGAAAGATTTAATGTAAACTCCCCTCGACAGGTTGGCGAAATCCTATTTATAAAACTAAAAATAGATCCAAAGGCAAAAGCCTCAAAACAAGGAGGATATTCAACCTCAGAGGAGGTTCTTACAAAACTTATAAATCGTCATCCGATAGTACCTCTAATACTTGAATACAGAGGATTAAAGAAACTATTAAGCACA
>JAFQBL010000022.1 GCA_017416695.1 Bacteroidales bacterium
CCAACGACGCATCATACGACTACCCATTGGGGTTAGTGTCTTGTCTATTATATCTAACAACGATTTACCACCTTCGTTCATTGGCGAGAGAAGTTCAAGACTACGAAGTGTAAATTTATCAAGTCTTACGTAGCGTTCCTCTTCAACTCTTGAGAGGGTAGTTATATGTGATATTTGTTTGTGTTGTGTTATGTCTAAATAGTGAAGAATTGCTCCTGCGGCTATTACTCCTAATTTTAGATGTTCAACTCCAAATCCTTTTAGATTCTTTGTTTCGAAATGTTTTAACAGGCGTTCTCTTGCGGCATCGGTGGTAAATATCCAGTCATCCAATTCAAAAATTAAAAATTTGTATCCGAATTTTGATGTGAACATATCGCGTTTGCCTCGTTCAATTAATATCTCTTTGGGAGCAAAACTGTTTAGAAGTTTGTCTATATGGTCAAAACTTCCCTCTGCTGTGAGGAACTCTCCTGTTGATATGTCGAGTAGTGATACTCCGCATGTGTGACGTTCAAAATATAGTGCTGCCACAAAGTTGTTCTCTTTGTGGTTTAGTACGTTGTCGTTAATTGATACTCCTGGTGTTACTAATTCGGTAATACCTCGTTTTACCAATTTTTTTGTTAGTTTGGGATCTTCGAGTTGTTCGCAGATAGCAACTCGTTTTCCTGCTCTTACAAGTTTTGGCAGATATACGTCTAATGCATGGTGTGGAAATCCTGCTAACTCTACGAATTGTGCTGCTCCGTTTGCTCGTCGGGTTAGTGTTATTCCTAATATCTCGGATGCCTCTATTGCATCGTTTGAGAATGTTTCATAAAAGTCTCCCACTCTAAAAAGCAGTATGGCATCGGGGTGTTTGCCCTTCATCTCAATATACTGTTTCATTAGTGGTGTTTCTGCTATTTTTCCTGCCATTATCTCTCTTGTTTGCTTGTTGCGAAATTAATAAAAATATGCCTCTTTTACAAACAGATTTTTTGATATACTTTTGTAGTGAAATTTAATACTTATAAAAAGTGAAAAGGAGAGAAATTACTATTACTCCGTACGGAGGACTGGCAAACAGAATGAGGGCATTGAATGCTGTAATTGAGTTTGCTCGCACCTATGCTATACCTGTGAAGAGTGTGTGGTTTAGTAATTTTGAACTTAATGCTCCATTTTCAGAGTTGTTTGAGACACCATGTTATGATATGATTTCTGTTAAGGAGGCTGGTTTTATTGATAGGTTTCTTTATCGTTCTCCTCGCCGTCATACTCTTTGGTTGCCTTTCATAACTGCTCCTCTTCTATTTGATACTACAATCTATTCTCCTGATTTTATTGCTCAACGTAGCAAAGGCACTCTTGCCGAAACTATCTTAAATGGTGGCAGGGTATTGATTGAGAGTTGTTATGAGTTTGGCGATTATTCAAACGCTATGAGCAGGAATTTTATACCTAAAAGTGATATTCTTTCTTTGGTTGATGATTTTGTAGAGAAGAATTTTACTTCAAATACTATTGGTGTTCATATTCGCCGAACAGATAATGTGTTATCAATAAAGAACTCTCCTCTCTCTCTCTTTTGTGATGCTATGCGAAAGGAGGTAGAAGAGTGTGCTGACACCAAATTTTATGTTGCTACCGATGATGCTGCAACAAAGAGTGAGTTAAAGCAGATTTTTGGAGATAGAATTTTATCTATTGATACCGATTGTAATCGTAATAGTTTGCAAGGTATAAAGGATGCTATCAGAGAGATGTGGATTTTATCTCGCACTACAAAAATATATGGTAGTTTTTATAGTTCATACTCTGAAGTGGCATCGCAACTTGGCAATATTCCGCTGCATATTTTGCAAGTAAAGGAATCGCTAAAAACTAACAACTAAAAACTAACAACTTAATATCTGTTATTGCTTCTCTTATTGAACGTAGTCCAAAATCTTCGGGCGAAAGGTCTTTGATTGGGATGAAACGTGTCTCTGCCACATCATCATTGGCTGTTAACCCTTCTGTTGTCTCAACCTTGCAGAGGAAGAAGATATCCATTGTGTTTACTATCATTCCCGAGAATGGGTATATATTGGGTTTGGAGAAGAGAAATTTTACCTCACTAACATCTAACCCTGTCTCCTCTTTTACTTCTCGAATTACTCCCTCTTCGGCACTCTCTCCAATATCGGTAAATCCTCCTGGCAGGTCGAGTGTTCCCTTTGCAGGTTCTTTGGCTCTGCGACATACCAATATCTCATTATTGCTGTTTACTATTATTGCAACTGTTGCCGCTTTTGGGTTGTCGTAATAGGTAAATCCGCAATCTTCACATTTTTTTGAGTATGCTCCGCTTTCGGCAAAGTGGTTTGAACCACATGCTGGACAATATTGGAATTTTTCTAATGGGTGTGCCATATCTATCTATCTTTGGGTGACAGAATTTGTTTGTATTGAGTTGGATTTTTAAGAATTTCAATTGCTTTGCCTATGCATTTATCCTCCTCTACTCCTCTACTCATTAATCCCTTTTTGTAGTAATATCGCTCTATTATCTCCATCTCCAATTCAGATTTAATCTCCTCTTTGAAGTTCTCCAAGTCTTTGTCGATATTATGCTCAAGGAGTTTTTCAAGGGAATTGATTGTCTCTTCGGCATCTTCAAGGTATCCCTCAAACTTTGCCAACTCTCGTAGTTTGTTCAATAGTTTTAGGCTCTCTCTGTCATAAGTGAAGTTTTTGGCTTTTAACTCCTCTTTAAATTGATTATACTCTTCATCTGTTAATTTAAACTTGGTTGCTGATGCAATAGTGGGATGCTCAGCAACATAGCGGGTAGCAAAATCGAATATATGGTAATCTATTGTTAGATAGTACAGGATATTGCTCTGTTTGGGGTATTCGTATGTAACATCTGGTGTTATTCCTCCACCGTCACGAACAATACGCCCTGCTGCAGTTTTAAACTCTGTTGTAAGTGAGTCGGGGATACGAGTTGTTGTGCCATCCTCATTTCTGTTTGAGTAGTCTATTGCCTGTATTAATCTGCCACTTGGTATGTAGTATTTGGCTGTGGTTATCTTTAATGTTCCTTCGTATGGTAGGGAGCGTGTACTTTGCACCAATCCTTTACCATATGAACGATTACCTACAATAACTGCTCTATCAAGGTCTTGCATTGCCCCTGCTACAATCTCTGAGGCCGATGCACTCTCTTCGTTAATTAGTACAGCAATAGGTATTTCGGCGTCTATTGGTTTTTGTGATGTTTTGTATGTGTTTTCAAGTTCTTTAAGTCTTCCGCGTGTCTCTAATATGGTTTTACCTTTGGGGACAAAAAGATTTATCACTCCTATTGCCTCGTTTAGAAGTCCTCCAGGATTGCCTCGCAAGTCTAATACGAGTGATCTTATATTATGGTTTTTCTTTAAATCAAGTAGTGCTTCTTTAACCTCTGATGCAGTGTTTGTGTTAAACGATGATATGTAGATGTAGCCTATATCGTTTTGGGTTACTCCGTAGTATGATACTGCAGGGATATATATCTTCTTACGGGTTACGTTTAACGTAACAATGCTATCTACTGTTGGTCGTTTTACCTTTATTATTGCAAGTGAGTTTGCTTTACCTCGCAGGTGATCGCTAACAAAGTCGTTGCTTTTACCTACCATTGACTCTCCGTTGATTTCGAGAATACGGTCGCCAACTTTCATGCCGTCTTTATGTGCAGGGTTGCCTTCATATATGCTTGTTATCTGTATGAGAGAGTCGCGTTTTGATATTAATGCTCCCACTCCAGCATATTCGCCAGTTGTCATAAATTTAAGGTCATCTTCCTCCTTCTTTGGGATATATGTTGTATATGGGTCGAGCGAGTAGAGCATACTGTTAATGCCGTTTGTTATTATCTTTTCGGCATCAATAGAATCAACATAAAATAGCGACAACTCTTTTAGTATTGAGTTAAAGATGTTTGTGTTTTTTATTAACTCAAAATTCTGTTTTTGAGAGTAGGCACTATATGAGATTATTAGTGTTATTGCAATTATGATTAGTTGTTTTAATATCTGTTTCATAATGTATGAGGTTTATCGATGCGAAGTTAGTTATCTTTTATGGCATCTGCAACTTAAAAACAATTAAGAATGTTACAAATATCTTCTGTTTTATCTTTTTTTACCACTCAATATTAAAAAAAATGCCTTATTTGTTGCATAATCCAAAAAATGGACTTACTTTTGCACCGCATTTCCAAGTGAGGAGTGCATAAAGTCTTCTTCAGTAGCTCAGTCGGTTAGAGCATCTGACTGTTAATCAGAGGGTCGTTGGTTCAAGTCCAACCTGAAGAGCGTTTTCATAACTACCTAATATATTTATTCTTCAGTAGCTCAGTCGGTTAGAGCATCTGACTGTTAATCAGAGGGTCGTTGGTTCAAGTCCAACCTGAAGAGCAAAAAAGAGACACTTGTGAAAGTGCCTCTTTTTTGTTTTTATGTGGGTTGGGTAGATTATGTTATAGAGTTATTGGTTTTTATATCATTGATAATATATATATTGCTTCGGCATTAATTTTATGTGTATTTATTTTTCTGGTAATAGTGATACAGAGACTTTATCTATTCTTGCTCCGTCCATATCAACTATTTCGAGTTTAAAAATATTCCATTCGAGTTTTTCTCCTGCTGTGGGTATATGCTCAAGTTTATTGAGTATCAGTCCTGCAAGGGTGTTGTATGGGGCTTCATCATATAGTTCCTCTTTTTCAAAGTGTGATAGAAAGTCGTAGAATGGTATCTGTCCGTCAATTAACCACTCTTCTTTCTCAGAGCGTTTTACTATTGATTGTTCGTTGGGATTTTCATCTATATTCCCAACTAATCCCTCCATTATGTCTCTCAGTGTTATAACTCCTGCCAATGCCCCAAATTCATCGCATACCATAAGTTCTGTTACGCACTTCTCTTTCATTGTTTCAAGTGCTTTGTAAACACTTAAATTCTCAGGAATATATATTGGCTTTGATATTATATTCTCCAACTTAAAATCTTTTTGTATTAATTCAAGTGCTAACTCCTTGAATGTTACTACTCCTATTATTGAGTCTTCCTCTTCGGAGTATATGGGGTATGTGTCAAAATCGTTCTCTTTTATGAGTGCTATTATCTCATCGTGGCTCAAAGTGTTACTTATAGAGACTACCTCGCTTCGGTGAGTCATTATTGATTCTACTTTAAGGTCGCCCAACATAAATACTCGCTCCATTATGTCCTCTTCTACCTCTTGTACCTCTCCGTCGAGTCGTCCCTCTTTCACCATAGACATTATCTCCTCTTCTGTAACTTTGCTATTGTTCTCTTTTATTCCAATTATGGATACTATAAGGGATGTGCTTTTAGATAGTAGTTTTACAAATGGAGATGCCATCCTTGAGATTATATTCATGGGTTTTGCTATTGCTGTTGCCACTTTCTCTGGTTCATTCATCCCTATCCTTTTGGGTACTAACTCGCCTAATATAAGGGTAAAGTATGTTACTATTATTACTATAAGAGTTTGAGATATGGGTAGAGAATATTTTAATGGTAGTCCTACTTTTGATAGCAATAGAGCAAGATCGTCAGATAGTGTGGCTCCTGAGAATATACCTGTTAGTATGCTTATGGCTGTTATTCCTATCTGTATGGTTGATAGAAATCTATCAGGGTCATCAAACAGTTTTAGTGCTGTTTTTGCTTTACCGTTTCCTTTATCTGCCTCTTTTTGAAGAAAGGTGCGTCGTGAAGATATTATTGCTATCTCCGACATTGATAATACTCCATTCAGAAGTATTAGCATAATGATGATGAGTATCTCTGTCAAAATATTGGTATTTAAGGTTTTTACAAAGATATTATTTTTATGATTATTTTCAAATAGGAGGGGATAAATAGTGATTATTATATGAGGCTTTTTTGGCACAAAAAAAGGATGCTATTGTACCGCATTTCCAAGTGAGGAGGCGTAAGGTCTTCTTCAGTAGTTCAGACGGTTAGAGCATCTTATTGTTAATCATAGGGTCGTTGGTTCAAGTCCGACCCGAAGAGCAAAAAAGAGACACTTGTGAAAGTGCCTCTTTTTTGTTTTTATATGGTTTCTATTATCCGAAGTAATCTTGAGTGAAGTCGTTATAATTATCTTTTAAACTATTAAAAAGTTCTTTTTGTTCCTCTCTAATCATCTCTTCTGATATAATAGTTTTAAAGATTATTATATCATTTTTTTTAGTCCCGAAACTGTAGCCATTTGCTGTTATTCCGATAAACTCTATTTTTTCATCTAAGTTTATTTGTTCGAATTGGTAATATACTTCGTTATAATCCTTATCTGCTATTGTAAGACAGCATGCCCAATTATTACTTATGTGATGTTCAATGATTTTTGTAATATCAATATCTTCTTTCTCTTTCATTATGCGTTCTCTATATCTTCTAAAAAAATGAGGAGGGAATATTGATATGTATTTTCTTCCTTTATAAGGAATAATTGTGGCTTCGTAATAACCTTCGTTTCTTTGATATATAGCACAAATTCCAATTACTGGAGAATTGTGATTGCCTCTTTTGGGTGCAGAAAAACTAATATAGAATTTCGTATTATTTTTAGATGTTATTTGAGTTATGACTTCATATGGGAATATGGTGCGTTTAAGACATGATTTTCTAAACCGCTCCTTTTTTTAAAAATTTCACCAGATATGGAATCTAAATCTTTATAAAGAGCATCTCTGATCTCTTTTTCATTCATACTTTCTACAATCATATGATATGCTAATTAGTTTTTATATTCAAGATTTTAATATGAAAATTGTAAAACAAAGAAACTCTAAACGATTAAATCATTTATAGTTTCTTTTCAGTTGTCTTACCAGGATTCGAACCTAGACAGGCAGAACCAAAAACTGCAGTGCTACCATTACACCATAAGACAATCCTTATTTGTTCGCAGGACTTTAACCTTGCGTAACGGGTGCAAAGATACTACTTTTTTTTAATAGTGCAAATGTTTTTTCAAAAAAAATTATTTTGCGATTATTAAAAAGTAGTTCTTTTTACCTCTTTGTGCTAATATGTATTTGTCGTTTAATAGCGACTCTTCTCCTATTACTGCATCAAATGCGGTTAGTTTCTCTTTGTTTATCATTACTCCTCCGCCTTGTACAGTTTTTCGCATCTCACCTTTAGATGGGAATATGCTTGTTTTCTCTGCTAATAGGTCAACTGCTTTTATTCCTCCTTTTAACTCCTCTTTGCTTATCTCAAATTGAGGTACTCCTTCAAATACGCTTAGGAGTGTATCTTCATCAATTTTTCGGAGTGCCTCTGATGTTGCTCCTCCAAAGAGTATTTGTGATGCCTCTACTGCTGCCTCGTATGCCTCGCGTGAGTGTACCATTACTGTTACCTCTTCTGCTAATTTCTTTTGTAAGGGGCGTAGGTGTGGGGCTGCGTTTTGCTCTTCAATCAGTTTATCAATCTCCTCTTTTGTTAGCGAAGTGAATATCTTTATATATTTCTCTGCATCGGCATCGCCTACGTTTAACCAGAATTGGTAGAATTTGTAGGGTGATGTGTAGCGAGGGTCTAACCATACGTTACCTGATTCGGTTTTTCCGAATTTACCTCCGTCGGCTTTTGTTATCAGAGGACATGTTAGGGCAAATGCCTCATCGCCATTCATACGGCGTATCAACTCTGTTCCTGTGGTTATGTTTCCCCATTGGTCTGAGCCTCCCATTTGTAGTTTACATCCTTTTGTTTTGTTTAGGTATGTAAAGTCATATCCTTGTACTAATTGATATGAGAACTCTGTAAACGATAGTCCTGATGTGCCCTCTCCTGCTAAACGGCGTTTTACTGAGTCTTTTGCCATCATGTAGTTTACAGTTATGTGTTTTCCTACTTCACGAATGAAGTCAAGGAACGAGAACTCTTTCATCCAGTCGTAGTTGTTTACCAACTCTGCACTGTTTGGTGCGTCTGAATCAAAATCCAAGAATTTTGATAACTGTTTTTTGATTGCTTCTTGATTGTGGCGTAGTGTTGCTTCATCTAACAGGTTACGCTCTTGTGACTTCATTGAGGGGTCGCCTATCATTCCTGTTGCTCCTCCTACCAAAGCAAGGGGTTTGTGTCCTGCTCTTTGAAAGTGGCGAAGCATCATTACTCCTACAAGGTGTCCTATATGTAATGAGTCGGCTGTTGGGTCAATTCCTACGTATGCAACAGTCATCTCTTTTTGCAATTGCTCTTCTGTTCCAGGCATCATGTCGTGTATCATGCCTCTCCAACGAAGTTCTTCTACAAAGTTAAAGTTCATTTTCTATATTGTTTTTATTGTTAATCTTTATTTGAGTTTGCGAAGTTACATATTTTTCTCCTAACTATAAAGGTGTTGCCTGAATTATTATTGTTATGTTTTATTTAAATATGTTTTTGTATGTCTTTTCTACCTCTTTTTCTAACTCTGCTACCTCTATCTCTCGTGTTTGGGCTATGTTTTTATATATATCTTCTATTGAAAGAGTGCTTTCATCGCTCTCTATTAATATTTTGTTTATTGGTATGTTTTTTATTGTTTCAGGATTATATTTTTCGCCTATTGATAATATTATTCCTGCTCCTGTGAGCATTGTTGCGGTTTGAGGTTTGCCCCTGAAACCGTGTATTATCCATGTTTGGCTTGGGCGTATCTCTTTTTTGAGTTCTATTATCTCGTTGTAACTCTTGACACAGTGTATTATTAGTGGCTTTCTTACTACTTCAGAGACCTCTGTTTGTGCTTTAAATAGTTTGATTTGTAACTCTATGGGTGTTTCACATAGTTTATCTATTCCGCACTCCCCTATTGCTAATATATTCTCTTTTTGTGCTATTGCTTTTATCTGTGCTATTGCTTTTTCAGGGTTATGAGGTATATGCCAGGGGTGTATGCCTATTGAGGATATGGTATTATTTCCCGATGCGGTTATATTTTGCAACTGTATATTATATATCCTCAAATGGGTGCTGTTTGTCTCTTTATGAATGTGAGTATGTATGTCAATATACATTGTTACTTTTTTGTTTTATGGTACTGGATCGTGTCCGCTTCCTCCCCATGGATGACATCGGCATATTCGTTTTATGGCCAACCATAATCCTTTGAATGGCCCATGCTTTTTTATTGCCTCTATGGCGTATTGTGAGCATGTTGGTGTGTATCGGCACGATGGGGGGAATAGTGGCGATATGCAGGCTCTGTAAAAGTATATGGGCAGCAATAGTATGAAACTTATTATTCGCATAGTTATCTCTTTATTGGATAATGCCTGATGTTAATCTGTTATTACTCTTGCTCTGTCTCCTCTTTTACTTTTGTTGCAATTTTATTTAAGAGATCGCACATCTTTTTTTGGAGATATGGGAACTCCTCCTTTTTATCTCCTATATATAGGAACGCAATATCAAATCCTTTGTTTGCGGTCTGCTCGGCTAACAGGGCTTTGTTTAGTCGGTATGCCTCACGTGTGCGACGGCGAAGCAGGTTTCTGTCTGTTGCGTGTTTGAATTTACGTTTGGGAATTGATACCATTATTACGCTCTTCTCTTCTCCATTTGGGGTAAAGAGTGCTCTATATGGGTATGATAATACTCCTTTGGCATTTGCAAAAAGGTTGTCTATTCTTGTTTTGCCTCGTAACCTTTCTGATTGTGGTAATGAATATTTCTTTTCGGTTTTCATTGGTAGTTTATCTTGGGCAAAGATACGAATAAGCGAGCAAAATATAAAGTTTACTTTAATATTTTACAGCGAGCGAGAGTATTTTCGCGGTAGTTTATCTACCGCAAAGATAAACAGGGGAGCAAAATATAAAGTTTACTTTAATATTTTACAGCGAGCGAGAGTATTTTCGCGGTAGTTTATCTACCGCAAAGATAGCAGGGGAGCAAGAAACCACAAACTTGTTTGAATGTTTTTTACAGCGAGTGAAAGTATCTTTAATGTTTACCTCAAAAAAATAACAAACGCACAAAACTTGTGCGTTTGTTATTTGTAGTTATTTATTGTTATTGTTAACTGTTATTTCTTTTTTGATGCTTTTGCTTGTTCTTTCAAGAAGTTTTCAATTGCCGCAGTTATTGATGGGAATTGAGGTGTTGGTGCAGTTACATCCAAACGTAGTCCTGCATCAGTTACTGCTTTTGCTGTTGTCATTCCAAGTGTTCCAATTTTTATGTCGCCTTGTTCAAAATTTGGAAAGTTCTTCAATAGTGAGTTTATTCCTGCAGGGCTGAAGAATACTAACATATCGTAGTTAAACTCTTCTTCTGGTGTGAAGTCGTTACTTACGGTACGATACATTATTGTCTTTTTGTATTTGATGCCTATCTTGTCCAATAGAGGAAACTCTCCATTGCTTACATCTGAGATTGGCAATAAGAAGTTTTCTGTTTTGTGACGTGTTAGGTGTGTTTGTAATCCGTCAAGTTTTCCTGTTTCGCTGAAATTTACTTTACGTTTACGATATTGAATATACTTTTGCAGATAGTTTGCTATTTGCTCTGATGTGCAAAAATATTTCATAGTATCAGGTATGGTTACTCGCAACTCAGAACATAGTCTGAAGAAGTGATCGATTGCTGTACGCGCTGTAAATATTATTGCGGTGTACTCTTCGATATATACTTTTTGTTGGCGAAATTCTTTTGCTGATACTCCTTCTACTTTAATGAAGGGACGAAAAACTATATCTACTCCATATTTTTCTGCTATTGCAAAATATGGCGATTTTTCGTTGTCGGGACGTGGTTGTGATACAAGAATTTTTTTAATTTTTGACACGGTACGCTTTTTTTTATAGTATTAGTAAAAGGTTTTTATTGGTTGTCGGCTACTGTATGTACTTAAACATCAGATGTTTAATGCCCAATTGTATATTATTGCGATAGGCATAATTTCGACGGTGCAAAGGTACAAAATAATATTAAAACTTGTAGCAATGTTGTGTTTAAAAATTTTAATATTTCTAATAATAAATGTTAATCTTATTATCCAAACAATGGCTAATGCAATATAAATAAGAGAGTTAGTGTGCCACGATGTCAGGATGTAGAGTATAATTATTGGTGTAAAAATTATTGACGGTAGAGTGTAATAGGTTATATTGTCTTTTAAAAATTGTTTTGTTTCATTTTGTGTGAAGAATATTTTCCCTATTATCCATATCAGTGCCTCCTGTGCTAATATGTATAGTGCTATTACTCCTCCTACTTTTGCTAATGGTTTTGCTAATAATTCGGGTTTTATTGTTTCTGATGTTAGGTATAGTACTGTTATTGCATACAATATTATGCTTATTGTGCATAGTGTTAATCGGATTATTAAATCTATTATTGTATGCCTTACCTCATCTTTGCTCTCCTCTTTGTTGCTTATAAGTGTTCTTAGTGATATTTTTCTCCTACTTATTGCTACAAATATTATGAAGAGTGAGAATATGAGCAGTATTAGGAGAGAGTTGTTATAATTACTGTTGTGTTGTCGTGGTATGCCTTCAAATCCTTCTTCTTTTTCGGTTATGGTTATAGCCTGTTTGACACTTACAAGGTTTATGCTATTGCTACTTGTTGTGTCTTCATAGATTGTTTTGACTGCTTGTGGATTCTCTTTTATAACCATCTTTATATTGCGGCTATTTTACGGGCATCTTCTCTCCACCCTGTTGCCTCTTTTATGGCTACTATTGCCTCTTCGGGTGTTGTTGCTACTTGCCATATTGTTTTATGCTCCTCTCGCATAAAATTCTCTTCTACGGCACGATTTAGCATCTCTATTAATGGGTTGTAGTAGTTGTTTGTATTAAGAATTATGATTGTTCCCGAGAAGAGCCCTAATTGTTTCCAGGTTATTATCTCCATGAGTTCTTCAAATGTTCCACATCCGCCTGGCATTGCTACGACTGCATCGGATAGTTGTGCCATAGTCTCTTTGCGGGAGTGCATGGTGGGGGTTATCTCAAGGTGTGTTAAATCTTCGTTCCCCCATCCCTCTTCTATCATAAATTCTGGTATTACTCCTACTATCTCTCCCTTGTTGTCAATCACCCCCTGTGCTAAGGCTCCCATAAGTCCTGTTTTGCCTGCTCCAAATACGCAACGTATTTTACTCTCGGCTAATATCTTGCCCAGTGTATATGCCGCATCAAGATATTTTTTGTCGGCTTTTGAACTTGATGCACAATATACGCATACTGTTTTTGGGGGTGTCATATTTTTCTCCTTCTTTTTTATACGTTAAAGCGGAAGTGCATTATATCGCCATCTTGTACTATATACTCTTTGCCTTCGATGCTTATCTTTCCTGCTTCGCGACATGCTGCCTCAGAACCGTATTTTATATAGTCTTCGTATTTTATTACTTCGGCACGAATGAATCCTTTTTCAAAGTCGGTGTGTATTACTCCTGCACATTGTGGTGCTTTGCTTCCTTTGCGGTAGGTCCATGCTCTTACTTCTGGTTCTCCTGCTGTTATGTATGTTTCAAGGTCTAATAGACGGTATGCCGATTGTATTAGTCGTGCCATTCCCGACTCTTTTAGTCCTATCTCTTCAAGGAACATTTGTCGCTCCTCGTATGTTTCAAACTCTGCAATCTCTGACTCTATCTTTGCTGATACTATTAATAGTTCGGCATTTTCATCTTTTATTGCCTCTTTTACTGCCTCTACATATTTGTTCCCGTTTGCTGCTGATGCTTCATCTACGTTACATACATAGAGTACGGGTTTTGATGTGAGAAGGAATAGTTCTCGTGCTACTTTTTGTTCGTCTTTGGTCTCAAATGTAACGCTTCGTGCTGGTTTGCCTTGTTCTAATGCTGCTTTGTATGCTAAGAGTACATCGCACGCAAGTTTTGCGTTTTTGTCGCCTCC
>JAFQBL010000004.1 GCA_017416695.1 Bacteroidales bacterium
CATCGCGATTACCCGATAGTATTATTCGTTTTACTCCCTCAACGTCGAGGAGTTCACGACGAAGATATTTGGCGTATTTGTATAGGTCTGAATATTCATATCCTGGTGCTGAAAGCGAATAGAATATTCCATACACATCCATCATATCGTCTATTACAATGGGTGAATAGCACTCTTGGGGCAGACGCATTGAGGCATCGTTTACTTTACGGCGTAGAAGGTCAAAGTGTTGCTCTAAATCTTTGTTCAGAACTGTCATCTTAAATTCGACAGTAAACATTGCCATTCCGTTTTGGCACTCGCTTTTTACCTTTTTTACATTGGGTAGTGCCCTTAACTCTTCTTCCATGAATTGTGCTACCTTCAACTCTACTTCATGAGCACTTGCTCCTGGATATGGCACCACAACCATTGCTTGTTTTGCCGATACGGCTGGATCTTCCAATTTGGGCATCTGTATAAACGAGAGGACTCCCGCTACTATTGATGCCACCATAAGCGACCAAAATATTATGGGACGCTTAACAAAATATTCTATTATCTTCATTATAGCAATCCTCCTACATTGGTTTTACTATGCTCTTGTATGGGTTTTACTTTTTCGCCTTGCTGTAAATTTACATTTCCTGTTCGAACAATTTTCATATCAGGGGTTATTCCTGACTCTATGACTGCCTCTCCGTTTACAAGTTTTGATGAGAGTTCTACCTCTTGTTTAGAGATGGTTGAATCTGATTTGAATTCCCACACATACGATTTGTCTTCTTCTTTGAATATTGCACTCAAAGGTAGTTGATATTGTTCTTTTTCATGTTGTGTTGATGACACAATGGTTAAGTTGACATTCATTCCTGCTGTCAGTATTTTTGCTGGTGCTTGAGAGGAGGTTAGTTTTATACGATATAGTTGATTTCCGTCTGCTTTGGGATTAATGCTTACCAATTTTAGGGGTATTCTATCTTCTACTCCTGCTACACTGCAATAGAACTCTTTGAAGTTTGCTCGTTGTTGATATTCACTAACAGGTATATCTGCTACTACCTCCATTTGTGATACATCAAGAAGTTTGAATAATACTGTTCCTGCATCAACCATTTCGGCTGGTGAAAAATTTACCGATTGTACATATCCATCTGTTGGTGCATATAGTTTTGTATAGTCAAGTTTGTTTTGGTTTAGTTGTAGTTGTACGGCTAACTGTTTCAATCCTGCTGTTGCTTTTTCGTAATCGTTTACCGATACACTTTTTTGCTGATATAGTTTTTCGATACGAGAAACTTCATCTTTTACTTGATTGTATTGTATTTCAAGTGCTTCTACTCCAAGTTTATAGTCTGAGTCATCTAACTCGGCAAGGAGGTCTCCTTTGCGAACATAGTCTCCCTCTTTTACATATATCTTCTCTATCTCTCCTGGAGTTTTAAATCCAAGACTTATATCACTGGTTGCCTCTATCATTCCCGAATAACTCTTGACGTTATCGCATCCAAGTAGTGTGGGATTGATTAGATATACACTACTTACGTAATTCTCTTTTTTTGTCTCGCCACATGAGACTAATAGTGTTGCTACAATAAGCAACATTGCATAAATGTTTTTATTCATACCTATATTATTTTTATATATTTTTCAGAACTGCAAATTTCTATATTTTTTACCATTTTACTTTGTTTTCTGTTTCTTAATATTTGTTCTTTTTTTCGTTTTTTTGAATATTTAGATGTAAGTTTTCCTATTTTTTTATTCAATTAAGTATATATTTGCAGAAATACTAACTTTTTTTTACTGATGAAACATAATAAACAGGTTGAACTTTTAAGTATGATGATGATTCCGCAAAATAAGTGGACTTATTTTCATAATAACGATGTTTTTATATCAGATAATCTTGATGACAATATTAAGGAAGACAGCATTAGTGAGTGTCTTAAAAATTCTCCTCTCGATTCTATTTCACACCCTTTTAAGATTAAGTTCTCTATTGCAATATTGTGTCTGGGAGGTAGTATTGAAATCAGATCGAACATGAATGAGTACAAATTGGGTTGTAACGACATTGTTATTATTCCTGCTGGAACAATAGGACAATATAGAAATATATCAAATGATTGTAAAATTATAACCATTGCTTTCTCTTCCGACTTTTTAAATACCAACACAAGCCCTCACAAGACAATACTAAATCATAATTTAATTTTTAAACTCCCTATTATATCTCTTAACAATTATGAGATTGATGAGTTTATAAATATCTACTCAAATATTAAAAAAGAGATTAAAAATACGGATATGGTTTATAAAGATGAGATTATATTTAACTACATAAATATTTTTCAATACCACTATTACAGACTCTTGATTAAGTACGGGGTGTTTAATCGCAAGGAGAATAAAAACAGGAAAAATATTATTTTTGACCAATTTATGCAGTTGTTAGAAGAGTTTCATTGTAAAGAGCGTAAAATTGGTTTTTATGCCGACAAGTTATGTTTAACTGCTAAATATCTTTCACAAGTTATTCATGAAGTTAGCGATAGGCACGCAAGAGAATGGATTAGGGATTTTGTTATTTTGGAAGCAAAGGCTCTTTTAAAGAGCAAACAATATACTGTGCAACAGGTTAGTGATATGCTAAACTTCGCAAACCAATCGTTTTTTGGTGTATATTTTAAAAATGCTGTTGGTTGTTCGCCTTTAACTTATCAAAACAAACCATAAATTTTTCTCCTGTTTTTTTTAGATATTAAGGGTTATTTTTGATTTTTGTTGATTTCTTAATCTTAAGTTTCTTTGAAGTAAGAGCATTATGCACTACTTTTGTAACTAAGAAACACAATTTGTATTATGGCAAAAAACAAGACTGTGTATGTTTGTTCAATATGTGGTGCCGACTCTCCAAAGTGGTTAGGTAAATGTCCTGCTTGCGGAGAGTGGAACTCGTATGTTGAAGAGATTGTTAGCAGTAAACTTTCAAATAGCAAGGTTGATAATTTTGGAGATAGTTCAAAAAAGATAAAACCTACTCTTATCAATGAGATAAAGACAAGCGAAGAGGTTAGAATGGATATGGGCGACAGTGAGTTTAACCGCGTTCTAGGTGGGGGCATTGTTGCTGGTTCGATGGTACTTATTGGTGGTGAACCAGGTATTGGTAAATCTACTCTTATTCTACAAACTATTCTTCGTTTAAAGGGTGTTAAAACTCTATATGTGTCGGGTGAAGAGAGTGCAAGGCAACTTAAAATGCGTGCCGAGAGGATTGGTTGCAGCGATAGTGAATGTTATATTGTTTGCGATACCTCTCTTGAAGGTATCTTTACTCATATCAAAAACGTTGAACCTCAATTGCTTATTATCGACTCAATACAGACTATTTCAACTGACATACTGGAGTCGTCGGCTGGTAGTGTTGCTCAGGTTAGAGAGTGTGCTGCTGCTATTCTTAAATATGCGAAAGAGAGCAATACTCCTGTTATTGTTATTGGTCATATTAACAAGGAGGGTAGTATTGCTGGGCCTAAGGTTTTGGAGCATATTGTTGATGCTGTTCTTCAGTTTGAGGGAGACAGACACTATATGTATCGCATACTTAGGTCTATCAAAAATAGGTTTGGTAACACATCGGAGTTGGGTATTTATGAGATGCGTCAGGATGGTTTGCGTCCTGTTGAGAATCCATCGGAATTGTTACTCTCACAATCTCATGCTGGTATGAGTGGTGTTGCTACGGCTGTTGCCATTGAGGGTGCAAGACCATTCTTGATTGAAACTCAATCGTTGGTAAGTAGTGCTGTTTATGGTACTCCCCAACGTTCTTCAACGGGGTTTGATGCAAGACGTATGAATATGCTTCTTGCTGTTTTGGAGAAACGTGTTGGTTTTAAACTTGCTCAAAAAGACGTTTTCCTAAATATCGCAGGTGGTCTGAAAGTTAATGACCCTGCTATGGATCTGGCAATTATTAGTGCTGTGCTTTCTTCAAATATGGATATTGCTATTGACAGCGGAATTTGTATGACTGGAGAAGTTGGCCTTTCGGGAGAGATAAGGGCGGTAAACAGGATTGAGCAACGTATATTAGAGGCTGATAAACTGGGATTTAAAAAGATTATTATTCCTGCCGATAATCTTAAAGGTTTTGACAGGAGTAAACTTTCAATAAATATTGTTGAGGTTAGAAAAGTTGATGAGGCTTTTCGACAACTTTTTGGGTAGTTGAGTATGGTTAGAGATATTGATATTAGGGTTATTCCCAGAATTGCAGCAACCGAAAGCGAATTAAAACTTTATATTGAGCGTGAAACTGGCATTAATGCTAAAAGCATTGACTGTATTAGAATTCTTAAACGCTCTATTGATGCCAGAAAACCCACTATTTTTATTAACCTGCGAGTTAGAGTTTTTTGTGGAGAGATGCCTCAAAACGAGGCTTTTGAGCGTAGAGAATATGGAGATGTTTCGAAGTGTAAAAGTGCCATTGTTGTGGGTGCTGGTCCTGCAGGATTGTTTGCTTCGCTACGCCTTATTGAACTTGGCATAAAACCTATTATGCTTGAACGCGGTAAGGATGTTCATGCCCGCAGAAAAGATATTGCTCTTATCAGTAGAGAGCATAAGGTAAACGGAGAGTCGAACTACTCATTTGGCGAGGGCGGTGCTGGTGCTTACTCTGATGGCAAACTATATACTCGAAGTAAAAAGAGAGGCTCGGTTGAGAGAATTTTAAATATTCTTTGCCAATTTGGTGCATCGGAATCTATTTTGTATGATGCTCATCCTCATATTGGTACTGATAAACTTCCTAAGGTTATTGAAAGCATCAGAAATCAAATTATCGCTTCGGGCGGAGAGGTCTATTTTGAGAAGAAAATGACTCAACTTATTGTTAAAGGCAATAAGGTTGCGGGGGTTATTTGTGAAGATGGCAGCGAATTTTTAGGCAATGTTATTCTTGCTACTGGACACTCGGCAAGAGATGTTTACCGCTATCTGAACAACAATAACATTGAACTTGAGGCAAAGGGTTTTGCTGTTGGCGTAAGATTGGAACACCCCCAACATTTGCTGGATTGTATTCAATATCATAGCAAAAAAGGCAGAGGAGAATATTTGCCTGCCGCTGAATATGCTTTTGTTACGCAGGTTAAAGAGCGTGGAGTATATTCGTTTTGTATGTGTCCTGGAGGTTTTGTTGTTCCTGCGGCAAGTGGCGATAACCAAATTGTTGTGAATGGTATGTCGCCTTCTAATAGGGGCTCTAAATGGGGAAACTCTGGTATGGTGGTTGAAATTCGCCCCGAAGATTTAACAAAAGAGGGGTTCTCTGGCATATTGGCAGGGTTGGAGTTTCAAGAGAGATTAGAGGCTACCTGTTTTGCTAATGGTAAAGGTCAGACTGCTCCTGCTCAAAGAATGGAGGATTTTGTCAAAGGTAGATTGTCTTCTACCCTTCCCTCAACATCATACACTCCTGGTGTAATATCTTCTCCACTCCACTTTTGGATGCCTCAATTTATTGCTGAGAGATTAAGGGGTGGTTTTGAACAATTTGGAAGAAAGGCTCACGGATTTTTAACCAATGAGGCTCTGATGATTGGAGTTGAAACACGCACCTCTTCTCCTGTGAGAATTCCCAGAAACTTTGATAATTTACAACACATTAGATTAGAAGGACTCTATCCTTGTGGCGAGGGTGCTGGTTATGCTGGGGGTATTGTTTCGGCTGCTATTGATGGAGAACGTTGTGCCGAAAATTTAGCAACTCAAATTAATAATTGATTGACAGAATTATATATTTAAGATGATAACTTTTTGTATTTCTCTTGCTTTACTTGTTATTGCATATTTTACATACGGCAAACTTTGCGAACGTATTTTTGGCGTTGATGAGAATAGAAAGACTCCTGCTATTGAAAAAGCCGACGGCGTTGACTATATTGTTATGCCTAAATGGAAAATCTTTCTTATTCAGTTCTTGAATATTGCAGGATTAGGTCCTATTTTTGGTGCTATAATGGGTGCTAAATTTGGTAGTGCCTCGTTTTTATGGATTGTTTTTGGTTGTATTTTTGCTGGTGCTATGCACGACTATTTTGCTGGTATGATGTCGCTTAGGCACAATGGCGAAGGTCTCCCCTCAACTGTTGGCAGATATTTGGGCAATACTGCTCAGACTGGCATGCGAATTTTCACTCTTATCTTGCTTATCATTGTTGGAGTTGTGTTTGTATCGGGACCTGCTAATTTGCTTGCTATGCTCACTCCTGAAAGTCTTGATGCTATTTTTTGGATACTTGTTATTTTTGCATACTATATTGTTGCTACTCTATTCCCTATTGATAAAATAATTGGTAAGATATATCCTGTTTTTGGATTTGCTTTGCTCTTTATGGCAATAGGTATTTTAGGTGTTTTGCTCTTTACATTCCCTGATATTCCAGAGATTACAGATGGCATAAAGAATATGCACCCAAAGGCAGAGAGCAATCCTATATTTCCTATGATGTTTGTTAGTATTGCTTGTGGTGCAATATCAGGATTTCACGCTACTCAATCTCCTATGATGGCAAGGTGCATGAGTAATGAGAAACAAGGTCGCCCTATATTTTTTGGTGCTATGATTACCGAAGGTATTGTTGCTCTTATATGGGCAGCAGCGGCAACATTCTTCTTTTCGCCAGAAGGTCAAGAGTTCTTTGGCATAACAGATGCAAATATAAACTCAGACGCTGCATCAATAGTTCATATTATCTCTTATAAATGGCTTGGCATAATTGGTGGATTCTTGGCTATTTTGGGTGTTATTGCGGCTCCTATATCAACAGGAGATACAGCCTTCCGTTCGGCACGACTTATTACTGCAGATTTCCTCAAAATAGGACAAAAAAGTATTAAAAACAGGCTACTCATCTCTGTTCCTATGTTTGCTATTGCTATTGTGATTTTAATATTCAGTCTTGCAAACGAGGATGGTTTTGAGATTATATGGCGATACTTTGCATGGAGTAATCAAGTGTTAGCAGTTATAACGCTTTGGGCTATCACTATGTTCCTAAAAACTAAACGAAATGGTTGGTGGTGGTTAATATCTTTCATACCTGCTATGTTTATGACTTGTATGACTTTGACATTCATTTTGTATGCTAAAATAGGTGCTGGTTTAGATTACAACATTGCTGTTATATTAAGCGTAATATTTACTCTTTTATGCAGTGGATTGTTTATATTTAAAGCCAATAAAAGAGATTGCAAGTTATCATAATCTCAATATAAGAAAGAGAACAACAAAAAACCTTATGAGCGAGAAGATAAAACTTTTCGCTCTTTTTGTTATAAAAAGAAAAACTATCAATATTTTCTCTTGCATTTACCATTGATTTTAAGTAATTTTGCAACTTAATTATTATAATAGTAATATTATGCAAAAGAAATTCGCTGAATATAACAAATTCGATTTATCGGAAATAAATAAAGAAATCCTTGAGAAATGGGATAAAGAGGGTGTATTTGCCAAGAGTTATGAACTCAGAGAGGGTGCTCCTTCATTTGTATTTTTTGAGGGTCCTCCATCGGCAAATGGTATGCCTGGTATCCACCACGTAATGGCTCGTTCTATCAAAGATATTTTCTGCCGTTACAAAACTATGAAAGGTTTTCAGGTTAAACGTAAGGCTGGATGGGATACTCATGGTTTGCCCGTTGAACTTGGTGTTGAAAAACTTCTTGGCATTACAAAAGAGGATATTGGTAAAACTATAAGCGTTGGTGAATATAATGCCGCTTGTCGTAAAGAGGTTATGAAATATACTCGTGAGTGGGAAGACCTTACTCACAAAATGGGTTACTGGGTTGATATGAATGACCCTTATATTACATACGATAACCGCTATATTGAGACTCTTTGGTGGTTGCTAAAACAACTATACAACAAAGATTTACTTTATAAAGGATACACTATTCAACCTTACTCACCTGCTGCAGGAACTGGTTTGAGTTCGCACGAATTAAACCAACCTGGTTGTTATCGCGATGTTAAAGATACTACTGCAGTTGCTCAATTTAAAATTGTTGATCCCAAAGAGGAGATGACAAAATGGGGTACTCCATACTTCTTGGCATGGACAACTACTCCTTGGACTTTGCCTTCAAACACTGCTCTTTGTGTGGGTAACAAGATTGATTATGTTGCTATTCAAACATACAACTCATATACAGGAAAACCTATTACAGTTGTTCTTGCAAAGGCTCTTGTTGCGGCTCACTTCAATCCAAAAGGTGCTGAGGCTGCTATGGATGAGTATAAACAAGGCGACAAGGTTGTTCCTTACCGCATTGTTGCTGAATACAAAGGTAGCGACCTTGTTGGTATGAAATATGAGCAACTTATTCCTTGGGTAAATCCTGGAGAGAATGCATTCAGAGTTATTCCTGGAGATTATGTTACCACAGAAGATGGTACTGGTATCGTTCACATTGCTCCTACTTTTGGTGCCGATGATGCTTTTGTTGCTAAAGCAGCAGGTATTCCTCCTTTGCATATGATTAACAAAAAAGGTGAGACTCGTCCAATGGTTGACCTCGCTGGTAAATTCTATTTGATAGAGGAACTTGATGAGGAGTTTGTTAAAAACTGCGTAAACGTTGAACTATATAAAGAGTTTGAGGGCAGATTTGTAAAGAATGCTTATGATGCCAACTTGACTGATAAGGATGAGACTCTGGATATTGCTATCTGCATGATGATGAAGGCATCGGACAAGGCTTTCAAAATTGAGAAGCATATTCACAACTATCCTCACTGCTGGCGTACTGACAAACCTGTTCTTTACTATCCTTTGGATAGTTGGTTTATCCGCTCTACTGCTTGCAAAGAGCGTATGAGCGAACTAAATAAGACTATTAACTGGAAACCCGAATCTACTGGTACTGGACGCTTTGGAAAATGGTTGGAGAATCTTAACGACTGGAACTTGTCTCGTAGCCGTTTCTGGGGTACTCCCCTACCCATTTGGCGTAGCGAAGAGGGTGAAGAGATTTGTATTGGCTCAGTAGAGGAACTTTATAACGAGATTGAAAAGGCAGTTGCCGCTGGTGTTATGAGCGAAAACCCATATAAAGTGGTAGGCTTTGTTCCTGGCGACTACTCTCCTGCAAACTACGACAAGATTGATTTGCATCGTCCATATGTTGATGATATTACTCTTGTTTCGGAAAGCGGAAAACCAATGAAACGTGAAACAGACTTGATTGACGTTTGGTTTGACTCTGGTGCTATGCCATATGCTCAAGTTCACTATCCTTTTGAGAATAAAGAGTTGTTTGATGACCGAAAGATTTTCCCTGCTGACTTTATTGCAGAGGGCGTTGACCAAACTCGCGGTTGGTTCTTTACTCTTCACGCAATAGGTACTATGGTATTTGACAACATTGCTTATAAGGCGGTTGTTTCTAATGGTCTTGTTCTTGACAAGAATGGCAATAAGATGTCAAAACGCTTGGGTAACGCTGTTGATCCTTTTGGTGCTATTGAAAAGTATGGTTCTGATCCTTTGCGTTGGTATATGATTACAAACTCTTCGCCATGGGATAACCTTAAATTTGATATTGATGGTGTTGAAGAGGTTCGCCGTAAATTCTTTGGCACTCTTTACAACACATACTCATTCTTTGCTCTTTATGCTAATGTTGACAACTTCAACTTTAGTGAAACTGAAATTCCTGTTAATGAGCGTCCTGAGATTGACCAATGGATTATTTCATTATTGAACTCATTAATTAAAGAGGTTGATGAGCATTATAATAACTACGAACCTACACGTGCTGGTCGTGCAATTTCGGATTTTGTCAACGACAATTTGAGTAACTGGTATGTTCGTCTAAACCGTAAACGTTTCTGGGGTGGCAGCATGAACAGCGACAAACTTTCGGCTTACCAAACTCTATATACTTGTTTAGAGACCATTGCTTCATTAATGGCTCCTATATCTCCTTTCTTTGCAGACAAACTTTACTGCGATTTGACTGCGGCAACAGGAAGAGATGATAAATCGGTTCATTTGAGTTTGTTCCCAGTTTGCAACGAGGCCTTAATAAACAAAGGCCTTGAAGAGAGAATGAAGATTGCCCAAGATATGACTTCAATGATTTTGGCTCTTCGCAGAAAGGTTAACATCAAGGTAAGACAACCTCTTACCGCTATTATGGTTCCTGTTGTCAGCGAATTACAAAAAACTCAAATTGAGGCGGTTAAAGAACTTATCCTAAATGAGGTAAATGTTAAAGAGATTAAGTTTGTTGATGATACTGAAGGCATCTTGATTAAGAGAGTTAAACCTGACTTCAAAAAACTTGGTCCCCGCTATGGTAAGATAATGAAACAACTTGCCGCTGCTATCGCCAAGATGGAGCAACATGATATTTCGGTATTTGAGAAAGAGGGCTCATTTAAATTCGATATTGAGGGAAGTGAGGCAATTGTTGAAGTAAACGATGTTGAGATTATTTCGGAAGATATTCCTGGATGGTTAGTTGCCAACGAAGGAAATATTACCGTTGCTCTTGATATTACTGTTACTGAAGAGTTGAAACAAGAGGGTATTGCTCGCGAACTCGTTAACCGTATTCAAAATATGCGTAAATCTGGAGGTTTGGAAATTACAGACAAGATTTGTGTTACTATTGAGAAAAACAAAGAGACCGACAAGGCTGTTGAGGTGTATGGCGAGTATATTGCCAAACAAGTCTTAGCCAACAGCATTACTGTTTCGGACACAATGCCAGAGAATGCAACAGATATTGACTTTGACGGATTTATATTGAAAATAGCAATTAGCAAATGCTAATATTATAAGTTTATATACTTCTTATAATTAAGAGTTTTGTTTCTTGCATATATAAATTTGATTTTATATATTTGTTGCAACAACAAACTTGGTTTGATAAACATTCTTTGATTTGTTGCGTTATTGAGTAAGTATAAACCTTTTTTAAACTAAAAAACTATGAGCGAAAAAACAAGATATTCTGATGAAGAACTTGAAGAGTTTAAAGCATTAATTAAAGAGAAACTTGAAGATGCTTATAATTACTATAATAGTCTAAAAGCGGCTATTGTTAATTCAGACGGAAACGACACTTCAGATACTTCTCCTACTTTTAAAGTTTTAGAAGAGGGTGCTTCTACTTTAAGCAAAGAAGAGGCTGGTCAATTAGCACAACGTCAAATGAAATTTATTCAACACCTTGAGGCAGCACTAATTAGAATTGAAAACAAAACATATGGTGTTTGTCGCGAGACTGGTAAATTGATACCAAAGGAGAGACTTCGTGCTGTTCCTCATGCTACTTTATCGGTTGATGCTAAAAACAATAGAAAATAATAATTGCAATGATTCTTTCTTGGCTGGTTAAAACAGAGAAAGAGATGAACATTGCAAAATAGAGGTAATAACTTTAAGAGAAGTGTATAACAATGTGATAATTATGACTATTGTTATACTCTTCTCTTTTTAAGATTTTATTATGGTAAATAAAACACAACGTAAATATATCTGGTTAAGTGTAATTGTTATCCTATTGGTTCTTATAATTGACCAAACTTCGAAATTCTTAGTTAAAACCAATATGTTTTTAGGAGAAAGTATTGAAGTTTTCTCCTGGTTCAAGATTCTTTTTATTGAGAATAACGGAATGGCATTTGGTATGGAATTAGGCAGTAAACTCTTCTTAACAATATTCAGAATTGTTGCTATCACTTTAATAGGATTCTACATTTTCAAACTTATTAAAAATAGTAATAAGTTAAAGAAGGGCTATCTTATCTCTGTATCTCTTATTTTTGCTGGTGCACTTGGCAATATTATTGATTGCCTTTTTTATGGAGTTATCTTTAATGCTCCATTATTCCCAGATATTGCTACTATATTTCCAGCAGAGGGCGGTTATGCCGATTTTATGTATGGACGTGTTGTTGATATGCTCTATTTCCCTCTATTCAGTTTTGTTTGGCCTGACTGGATTCCTTTTGTGGGAGGTGAATACTTTGAGTTCTTTGAACCAGTATTTAATATTGCTGATTCCGCTATCACAATAGGTATTGCTTTAGTTCTGATTTTTTACAGAAAATCCTTATCATTTGAATTCTCAAAAGAAAAAGAGTAATGCAACGTTTTTTTATTATAAGTTTAGTTCTCTCTTTTACCGCTTTAGTCTCTTGCAGTAAAGTTCCAGGAGATATTATCAAACCCAAAACTATGGAGAATCTGCTTGTTGATATTCATAAAGCAGAGGCATACATGGAAAATAGTAAATATCTGGCCAATAATAAATTGGCTCAAGACTCTGTAAAAAATTCAATTTATGCCAAACATGGGGTAACTAATGATGAGTTTGAGACTTCTATTGTATGGTATGGTGCCAATCTTGAAGAGTATATTGAAATTTATGATAAAGTTATAATGCGACTTCAAGAGGAGAACAACTCGCTATTGGCTCTTATGAGCAATCAAAAGGAGATGTTTACTGGTATGACGCGTTCGGGCGATACTGTTAATATCTGGAATATAAATCCTCACTACATTTTTGAAGGCAGACTTAACAAAAACTTACTATCTTTTACTGTTCCGTATGATGACAATTTTAAAGAAGGGGATTTGTTTAAACTAAAATTTAAATTAACTTCAAGAGAGGAGAGCCCATACGAATCGCACGTTATTTTGGCAGTAAAAGAGAGTAGAGATTCTACAACTATTACCAAGAAGAATATCTTCAAAAATGGTTGGGACTCTATTGAGGTTAAAAGTAAAGGTAATATAAGAAGAGTTATGGGTAGTTTCTATGTTCCTGCTACTCCTGAATGGAGAGTTACTCATATTGACAGTATTACTCTTGAAAGAATTCACACTAAGTAGATATGATAAAGGGGTATTTAGGAAATGTATGCTACAATGGCAATATTCTTAAAAACCATATTGTACGCATTGACTCCAATGGCTACGTTACAGATATAACACCTTTTAAGAATGAATGCGAAGGTATAGTTTTGTGCGATGATATGCTTGTGATTGCAAATTGCAAGATGAAAGATATTGAGAGAACTACTCTTGAACTTCAGACGGCTTTTGACAGGTGCAAATCATATAGCGAATTCCTTAATTCAGAAAGTTATAAGAAATTCAATTCCAAATCACTAAGCAATACCTCTATTATTAGAATTGAGATAAAAGAGGAGAAGCCATATTATGATAAGAGGACAAACAAAAAGAGTCTTAAAATTGAGAACTCTAAATCGTATAAACTGGTTTGTACTCTTGCCACATTAATGGATAAGTATTACATTGACCCTATTATAGGTATTATTCCTATTGCTGGAGATATTATTCCTCCTCTATGTTCTATACCATCGATATATGTCTCAGCATTAAAATTAAAATCTATTCCGCTTACTCTTGCTGTAACTCTCAATATTCTTATTGACTCTCTTATTGGTATGATTCCGTTCTTTATTGGTAATATATTAGATTTTTACAATAAGTCATATATTAAAAACCTGAGACTTATTGTTGGTTACGTAAACAACGATAAAGAGACTATTGCGAGAGTTAATAAAAAAGCCTCTATCTCGGTTGTCCTAATTTTTGTAATTACTC
>JAFQBL010000023.1 GCA_017416695.1 Bacteroidales bacterium
CCTGCTTCAAGATTCAACGTTCTTGTTGCTTGCCACTCGGTTTGTGCATATACTCCTGCACTATACCACCTTGCTGTTGGGTATCGTGAGGCTATTACAGATGTTTCGTTTGTTACTACATTTAATCCCTCTCCTGTTGATTTTACATTGTTTTGAATATACTCTGCTCCATAAAACAACGACAGGTTGGATAGTATCTGTTTGCGAAAATCGATAGTTGCACTCCACGCATCTACTCTCTCGCTTTGTGTTTCGCGAGTAGGTTTGTTAAGGTCTCGACTTATTCTACTCTCTTCAAATATTTGAAAGGCTGCATTAACTTTCAACGAGTCATACATTACTGTTTTACGAATATTCTCTATCACCAGTTGGTTCATCATCCACTTTTGTGGTCCATAGTTCCACTCGGCATAACGAGGCTGGCCGTTTCGCATACGTAGATGACGGTCATAACGTGCATAGTCTGATGTTTCGCTATAATGAAAAGCATACTCCAAGTTCCAATTCTCTGTTGGGGTATATCGCAACTTTTGCATTACATTGAATTGATTATATCCACTTGGTGTCTGTTTTCTCTTGTCGTTATTGAGTGTTACTATATCGTTCACCCCCTCTCCTGCAACATAGTTGGGTTGCACATTATATTGCTTTATATAATCTTCAGGACCATGAGTTCCTTGTTTAAGGTCATTAAAATTTGAGTAAGTAAAACTTGTTACAAATCCCCACTTTTTAAATCCTACACCAACGTGAGCATGTCCTGTAAACTCGGTTGAGGCTGTTGCTGTTCTCAATGTTGCTGAACCATATACAAGGGGGGTATCTGCTACGGAGAGTTTTGTTTTTAGGGTATTAAAAATCATTACTCCTCCTATTGCATCACTTCCGTATCCTACTGCTCCTGGTCCAAAAAGTATCTCGGAAGAGCCTATTGCAAAGGGATCGAGTGAGATTACATTTTGAATGTTTCCTGCTCGATATATTGCTGTATTCATTCTAACGCCATCAACTGAATACAAAAGTCTGTTTGTTGCAAATCCGCGTATCATTGGGCTTCCTCCTCCATATTGGCTCTTTTGTATAAATACCTCGCCAGAAATATTTAGAAGGTCGGCTGCAGTTTGAGGATTGTACTGGTTACTCTCCTCAAAACCGAGACGTGAGATTTTTATAGGTTGCAAGTCTCTGTTTTGTGTCCAACGACTTCCTGCAACTACTATCTCATCAAGGTTTACTCCATCTTCAAGAGTATCAGCCCACAATGGGATATTTATTAAAAAGAGTAATAGAAGTAATACTATATTTTTATTCCCTATTTTCATCTGTAAATGAGAAGATCTAATTTTTTACAATTAGTTTTCCTGTGTATTTATACCCTTTACTATCTACTGCCATATAGTAATATACTCCCGCTGAGAACATTGTTGTTGGAATATTTATTGTTGATGAACCTGTTTTGGCTGTCATCATCTTTCCGTTTGAAGAATATATCTCAATATTAATTTTTTCAATATTGTTCAACTGGAATATAAACTCTTCTCCTCTATCAACACTATTGCCTGATATTAGTTTCAAATCATGAGAGGCAATATACGCATCCTCTGTTCCGCTTCCTTCAGGAACTGGTTTTGAACCTTTTATCATAGATTTAATAGTTTTTGTATCAGTTCCTTCGGGCGTGGTTACTGTTAGCGATATATCGTAAGTTTGATCAGGTTCTATTCGCATTATGGGATTACGCTCTGTTTTTGAACTTATATACATAGGCTCTGGGTATATATCCCATTTCCACTCGGCATTGGTTTGATTTACTATACTATAACTCTCAAGTTGTATCTCTTGTGGATATGTTGATGAGGTATTATCTCCCGATCCTACATTTAGTAACAGTGGTTGAGCAATTGGAGCAAAATCTTTATCAACTAAATCTCTCTCCCATATTCCATTATTGGTTGCCAATCGTACCACTCCCTCCTTGTAGAATGGCAACAAACGATTTAACACCATTACCTTAGGTAATCCTTCATGTAAATCAACCCAGCCATTGGTGGTATCATCCCGATATATAAGCCTTCCTCGTGGTGTGGTATATCTTTCGTTCAAGTATCCCATAGTAAAGGCAACTGCATATACTGCATTCTTCTCATTTCCTGTAAGGAAGAATCGGCCTATCTGATGTGTTGCTATGGTATTATCCCAAGAGGCAAAGGTAAGCCCTTCATCATACTTTTTCCACGTTACACCATTATCTTTGGTAACCCACATCCCTCCTGGATTATTGTCACTTACCCATATTTCATTCTCATTTTTAGGATGTATTGCTACTTTGTAGTTAATGGTATATGTCATCTCTTCGGGTAAGTCATATTTTTTAAAGGTATTACCCATATCTGTTGAGAAATACATACAGCCATGTGTTCCAACAACTATTTTATCGGGATTAGAACGTGATATGGTAACCGAACTTATTGGCTCATCAAATGTATATACCTCTGAAAAAGAAAGTCCATCATTGGTTGTTCTCCATAATACTTTATATTCTTCTTCCCAAAATGAAGAACTTTTTACCACATAAAAACATCCTGCATATCGAGGATCAAATTCAAATCCTATTCCATGCTGTGCAGACTCTTTGGGATATATCCAAAATTCGTATAGTGTTTCAAAATTGTCATTCCAATCTTCAGGAAGTATAACCGCACCACTTGCATCAGAGTAAAAAACTTTTCTTGGATTAGAGAGGAATACATATCCTGTTGCTCTCTCTGAACCTCGCATTGATATGGTTACTCCATTGTATTGATCCATTTGAGACATATTTCCGTTGTGGTTTCTTCCGCCAACCATAACATCTTCGTTCCAGCCTTGATCAAATCCCCACATTTCAGATGCGTATATTCCATTAAAACGGCCTTCGGCATGCCACTCAAAAAAGTCGTTACTATATATTATTCCTCCGTCAGTTGATAGCCAGGTATCGCCTGCTCCGTTTGTTTGTATTGATTGTTGGTCGCAGTGCAAATCAAAGTTTGCCTTATTTGGATTTCCGTAATATCCGCCAATATTCTCTATTGTTTTTCCACCATCTGTTGAACGATATAGTTGGATTATTCCGAATAGAACTGTTTCGGGATCGGTTGCCGATGCCACACATACCATATCGTAGTATCCTTGTCCTCCATGTTTATCGGCAGCCTCCATTTGAGTAACTGGATCGTATTCAACAAACGACATTCCCGCATCGGTACTCTTGAATATTAGAGGTGAACCACTTAAATATAGTTCATCATATTGTGTATGACTATCAATACGACAAGCCCACAGATATACATAATCTGCTCCTGTGGGTGCTTCGCTTAATCCTATACGTGCACTTATTAATGGTTTGTCGGTAACAGTTAATTGAGTCCAACTTGCTCCTGCATCACTACTTTTATAGAATACTACTGTACTGTTTTGCTTTACTGCCGCATAGCATATATTGGGATTCTGAAGTGAGTGCTTCACATCAAATGCCATTCCATTTAATACAAGACTCCACGAATTTCCACCATCTGTTGAACGATATAGATTTGTTCGTGTCCCTGCCAAGATTATATTTTCATTATCAGGATTAAATTGCACCACACTTGAACGGCTATAATTATCTGGATCGGGGGTTATGTTGCTCCAAACTACACCGCCATCGGTTGTTTTCCAGAATGCTCCTCCCGCTCCTACAACAACTTTATTTGGATCTGAGTGACTTATATCTACTGCTGTTATCTCTCCCGACAACCACTCGCCTCCGTTACATGGTGTCCAATTTTTGCCTTTATCAATTGTTTTAAATACCAATCCTGTTTCTGAGCCACAATAAAGAATATTGGGATTTGAACGTGATGCCGCTAAGCGTTGGATATTTGTTTGTGCAGGAGAGACCTCTTTTGTCTCAATATCGTATGTTATAAATGGTGATATAACTTTCCATTTGTCTCCTGATTGTTTCTCATCTGTTGTTGATTTTAGAAGGTTACCTCGAGAGACAACTCTATTTATATCGGCTATCTCTTTTCGGTATTGCTCTACTTTGGGCAATCTGATTATTCCATCTTTATCAACAAAGTTTACATACGCATCCTGGAAGCGACGGAAGTGATTTACCACCTGCTTTGTTTGTGGCGTTTTTTTTCGGGCATCGGGATTATTACGTAAATAGAGTGTAAAACTATCAAGCATTGCATAATAGTTCAGTCCCTGTGGTTTTGCAAGTTTTGCCATCCATGCAGGAGAGCCCGAAGGCAGATAATCAAGAATATACGGTGTATAGTATTTCTCTATATCACTTTTTTGCTCTGCTGAAACATTCAAACTTATTGTAGCAAAAAGCAGTAACGATATTAAACTTTTGATCTTCATATTTCTATTTTTTTACAAATTTTCCAAAGAATTTTTGAGTTGCTGTTTTTATTGAATAGATATATACACCTGCTGACAGATTGGGGAGTTCTATCTCTACTCTACCCTCTTCTGCCTCTACTTGTTGTGTGTGCATTAGTTGTCCTTTTGTGTTGTGAATTGTTATTACAGAGGCGTCTCTCAATCCTGATGTCACAAACTGTAAACTCTCACCGTTTACTACAACTGGATTTACAACTCCTACTTCTCCTAACAACTCGTTCTCCTCAACTGAATCGGGAGAGTCTATAACAATCATATCTTTTATTGTGCGTGTTGATGTTCCTGCCGAGTTTGTTACCGTAAGAGTTACATCATAACTTCCGCCTTTGCCAAATATTACTTTAGGATTGCGTATTGTTGCATCACTTACCCACTGTGGTTGTGGAGAGAAACTCCATTGCCATTTTGTACTTTCATCTTGTTTTACAATACTGTAACTATCAAACTGTACTTGTTTTTGAGGTGTTAATGTTAAATCACCACTGCCAAGATTCAATGCCATTGGTTGCGGTACAGCCTTAAACTCTTGGTGATAGAGTGGTGCTTCCCATAATCCTTGATCGGTTGCCATACGTAAAACTGCATCTTTATAGAATGGCACCACCTTTGAAATTCTTGCTCCTGGCGGCAACCCTGTTGAATAATCTATAAAATTGGTCATTGTATTATCCTTAAACCACACGGTTGCTCCATCATAAGAGGTTACATATGTACTCTCATACTCATCTCCTACAAGTATTATTTGATGTATTTTTTTATCTGACAGGTTTGCAAGATTATATTGTTGCCAACTCTCTCCTCCGTTGAAACTCTCTACTACTTTTCCCGTATAATTGCAACATATTGCCAATATGTGGTCTGCATCATTAGGATCAACTACAACTTTTGTAAAATATGTGTACATATTAAGTTCTGGGAATGGTTGGGATAATAGTTGATTAAATGTTACCCCTCCATCATCGGAACGCCACATATGCCAGTCTCCTATTATATATACTCTATTGGGATTACTACGAGCATACTCATAATCGTAAAAATTTTCACCTTCACTATCAAATACTTTTTCAAACGATGCTCCCTCATCCCTTGACAAATATCCTTCATAGGGATTTGTCATATCTTGAATAAAAACTTTCAGGGCATATCTTGGATCGGTTGCAATTTTACCATTTATTCGTAAAGCCTCATAGGGTTTTATTTCTGAAAACCACGTTTTATAATCATCCTCAATTACACCGCCCATTGTTGGAGATACCACTCTTGTTCCTGCATCGGTAAAATATACCTTCCATGGATTACTCAACATTACATAACCTGTTGCTATTTCAACTCCCCCTACATGCAACGAATTTCCTTCGCCATAACTCTTTGCATGAACTACATCGCCATTATGCCAACGTCCTGCCGCCATTACGTCTTCATTCCACCCTACACCAAGACCTTGATAATCCGATGCGTATATTCCGTAATATCTATCTTCTCCCTTTGTTTCAAAGAAATCAGATGAATATTTTATACCTCCGTCGTTACATATCCATGTATCGCCACAAGGATGTACGGCTATATCTTGAATATCGCAGTGCATCCAATCAGATCGTTGATAGCCACCTATACCTCCATCTCTAAAATCGGTTTTACCCTCTTCTGTGGAACGATATAAAGATGTTAACCCAAACAGAACTAATTTGGGATCACTTGCCGATGCTCCTACCATCATATCAAAATATCCTTGTCCGCCTGAAGTATCCATAACTGGAGAGAATGTACCCCAACCATCATATATAGTTTTGTCTTCCCATGTTAATCCTGCATCTTTTGAGACAAGAATTGCAGGTTCACCTTTCCCTCCTATTGGACCGCTATCGTATCCATATATATCAGATGTAACAAGTGCATATACATAATCTTCTCCTCCCTCTGCTTCACTGACAGCCAATCTACCACATATTGTAAAACTTGAATGTAAAGGAGATTTACTCCAACTATACCCACCATCGGTTGAATAATAGAACGATGCCCATACACCAGGATAATCTCTTTTTATTAAATATATCCTATTTGGATTGCGAGGTTGCAGTTCATGATCAAAACATACTCCCTGTAATGTGCAATAAAAATTTTCTCCGCCATCATCTGATATATAAAATCCGTTACCCTGAGTATTATCTCTATCTCCTACGGCAAGTGTTATTTTTTGTCTATTATTAGTGTTAATTTTTATTGAGTTTACTCTGCTATTTATATCTTTACAACGTGTCCAACTCTCACCCCCGTCAATAGTTTTCCACAACCATGGACCTCCTCCAACATATACTATGTCTTTATCAACAGGATCTATGGCAATACTGAATATAGGGCCTCCAAAATAGTGCAGAGGTGAACATGGTTGCCATGTTTCGCCTTTGTCTGTTGTTTTAAATACAACACCACTCTCTGTTCCGCAATATAGCGTTGCACTGTCGGTCATACTTACTGCTATACGATAGACACAAACCTGCGAGTCTTTTTGCTTCAACTCTCCATTCTTATTTGTATAAGTTTTGTTTGGTCCGATATTTCGCCAGATGGGTTGTTGCAATTCACTCTTTAAAAGTTTTTTTGTTGCCTTTGAAGAGGTATTTATTGCATCAACTTTTGCTTTATACTCCTGCATTGTTGGAAGTTTTATTGTTCCGTCAGAGGTTACGTAACCACGATAAGCACTCATCCATCTTCTGTAAAAGTTTACGACTTGCTTATTTTCTACTATTCTTACACGAACATCAACATCATTTGCAGTCCACTCCTGATATTTCTCTTGCATTTCGTAGAAGTTTACGCCCGATGGATTTTCAGCAATGGCTTTCATCCATTCAGGAGCATTTTGAGGCAAGGGTTCTGGCATATATGGATCGTAGAATTTTTCAGCAGAATTTGCCACACTTTGCGACATTATGACAGATAATAAAAGAGTTGCCAATTTTTTCATCTTTATATAGGATATAAGTGTTATGGTCTTAAAATTAAAAAAACTTTTGCAATATTAATACTAAATATATATTTAAACATAAAGATAGTACATAATATATGTTAATATGAGAAATTGTTTATGTTAATTAACATAATAAAGTAACATATTGCAAGATATATAGAGATATAATTATTTTCTGATATTGGTTAGTTTTTATGAAAAAGAGATAATTTATTCTCACATTGGCAAATTTAGTGTATAATAATATTGGAGTATATAAAAATTTTTTACGAAATTTGCAGAAATATAATTATTGCGACCTTTAATAATAAGAGGTTTTACATAAAATATTTATTATGGAATTTTCAGTTGAACAAATTGCATCGTTTCTGCATGGAGAAGTTGTTGGCGATGCGTCAATTAAAGTTAACAATCTGTCAAAAATAGATAACGGCAAACCAGGAACTTTGTCGTTTCTTGCAAATAGCAAATACACTCACTGCATTTACACTACCGAAGCAAGTGCAGTTTTAGTAAGAAGAGATTTTATTCCTGAGCAAGAGGTAAAAACTACGCTTATCAAGGTTGATGACCCATATGCTTGTCTGGCTCTTTTATTAAATATGGTTGACCAAGCAACACGTCCTCAAAAGAGCGGTATTGAAGAGAATGTTTTTGTTGCTGACAATGCAAATCTTGGAGAAAATCTTTACATCGGCGCATTCTCTTACATATCAAACAATGCTTCAGTTGGCAGCAATAGCAAGATTTATCCACAATGCTACATTGGAGATAATGTAAAAATTGGAACAAATTGTATTATATATCCTGGAGTTAAAATTTATCACAACTGCGAAATAGGAAACAACGTTATAATTCACGCTGGATGTGTTATTGGTAGCGACGGGTTTGGTTTTGCTCCACAAAACGGAGAGTATATGAAGATTGCTCAAATAGGCAACGTTGTTGTGGAAGATAATGTTGAGATTGGGGCAAACACTACAATAGATAGAGCAACAATGGGTTCTACTATTATAAGAAGAGGTGCAAAATTGGATAATCTTATTCAAGTTGCTCACAATGTTGAGATTGGCGAAAGCACAGTGATGGCTGCACAAGTTGGCGTTGCTGGTTCAACTAAGGTTGGCAAACAATGTATGATTGGAGGTCAGGTTGGATTTGCTGGACATATTACCATTGGCGACAGAGTTAATATAGGTGCTCAATCAGGAATTCCAAACAGTGTTGAGCCAAATTCAAATCTATTAGGCTATCCTGCAGTTCCTGCAAAAGAGTTTGCTCGCCAAGTGGTATTGACAAAACGTTTACCCGAAATTAACGCAACTATAAAAGAGTTGCAAAAAGAGATAAAACTTCTTAAATCACAAATATCTGATAAGTAAGATATAATAACCAAAAATATAACACCTTATAAAAAGATTTAATGTTTTCAAATATTTTTTTTGAAAAAACTTTTTTTGTAAAAAATATTTGAGTTTATTTGCAGAGGTGTTTATCACAAAATTTAAAACTATGAAACAAAAAAGTTTAAAAGAGAGTTTCTCGTTAAGAGGCAAGGGATTACATACAGGACTTGACATTACTGTAACATTTAATCCTGCTCCCGAAAACTTCGGATACAAGATAAAACGTGTTGATATTGAGGGCGAGCCTGTAATTGATGCAGTAGCCGAGGCAGTGTGTCAAACACAACGCGGTACTGTTGTTAAAAAAGGAGATGTTACTGTTAGTACCATAGAACACGGTATGGCTGCTCTATATGCATACGGCATTACCAACTGTTTAATAGAGGTTAACGCTCCTGAATTTCCTATTCTTGATGGTAGTGCAATTCGTTATGCCGAAGAGATTGAACGTGTTGGTATTGAGGAGTTGAATGCAGATCAAGATTTTTATGTAGTTAAAAACAAAATAGAGGTCAAAGATGAAGAGAGTGGTGCTTCACTTATAATACTTCCAGATGAAAACTTCAGCATTAACACTCTAATTAGTTTCAACTCTCCTGTTTTGAGTAATCAGTTTGCCACACTCGAAGATATGGCAAAATTCAAAGAGGAGATTGCTGCAAGCAGAACTTTTGTTTTTGTAAGAGAGATTGAACCTCTTCTAAAGGCTGGTTTAATAAAAGGCGGAGACCTTGACAATGCTATTGTTATATATGACCAAGAGATGTCGCAAGAGGAGTTGGATCGTTTGTCAGACCTTATGGGTACACAAAAGAAAAACTCTTTAGAACTTGGATACATAAACAACAAACCTTTGGTTTTTGACAACGAACCTGCAAGACACAAACTTCTTGATCTTATGGGCGACCTTGCCTTAATTGGAAAACCTATCAAAGGTAGAGTTATTGCTACTCGCTCTGGACACGGAATAAACAATAAACTTGCAAGAGCAATTCGTAAAGATATTAAGAAACAAGAGATACAGGCTCCTACCTACAATCCTAATAATCCTCCTTTAATGGATGTAAACAGGATTAAAGAGTTATTACCTCACCGCTACCCTATGCTATTAGTTGATAAAATCATCAATATGGACGAGAAGTCAATTGTAGGTATTAAAAACTTTACTGCTAACGAACCTTTCTTCCAAGGACACTTTCCACAAGAGCCTGTTGTACCTGGAGTATTACTGGTTGAGGCAATGGCTCAAACTGGTGGTTTGCTGGTACTAAATACAGTTGATGACCCTGAGGCTTACTCAACATACTTCTTGACTATAAACAATGTTAAGTTCAGACAAAAAGTTGTTCCAGGAGATACTGCTATATTCCACGTGTCGTTTATGACAGAGTTAAGAAGAGGCTGTGCTTCAATGAAGGGATATGTTTTTGTAGGAGATAAAATTGCAACAGAGGCTGAATTTTTGGCTCAAATAGTAAAAAACAAATAATAGATATATAAGATATGCAACAAACACTTGCTTCGATACACCCAAATGCCCAAATAGGCAAAGATGTTGTTATTGGTCCTTTTGTAACTATTGAAGAGGACGTTGTAATTGGTGATGGCACAAGAATTGATGCTAATGCATGCATATTAAAAGGTTCTCGTATTGGAAAGAATTGTCATATATGTTCAGGTGCCGTTATTGCAGGAGAGCCTCAAGACCTTAAATTCAGAGGAGAGTATAGTACCGCAGAGATTGGCGATAACACAACAATCAGAGAGTTTGTTACTGTTAACAGAGGTACTGCTTCACGAGGAAAAACTGTTGTTGGAAACAACTGTCTTATTATGGCATACTCTCATATTGCTCACGATTGTATTCTGAAAAACAATATAATTGTTGCTAATGCTTCGCAAATTGCTGGAGAAGTTGAGATTGATGACTTTGCTACAATTGGAGGAGGAACTCTAATGCACCAATTCTCTAAAATTGGTCCTCATGTAATGATTCAAGGCGGAAGCCACATAAACAAGGATGTACCTCCATACGCTGTTGTGGGACGAATACCTACCGTATTCGCTGGTATAAACCTAATTGGATTGAGACGTAGAGGTTTTTCAGCAGAGCAAATAGAGGAAATTCAAAATATTTATAGAATTCTGTTTAATTCGGGACTAAACATCACTGAGGCTTTGAATAAAATTGAAGCAGAAGTAGCCGACTCGGAAGAGAAAAGAGTTATTGTTGAATTCATAAAATCTTCTGACAGAGGTATTGTAAAAGGGAAATAAAAATTAAGAATATTTTTTTATTAAATGTATTGTCTATTTAATAGGTATTACATAACTTTGTCTTAGAATTAAGAAGGAAAGAAGATTAAATTTTATATTTATGATATACAAGTTTTTATTACTTTCAGATGAGGTAGAAACCTTTTCACGCGAAATTTGCATTGACTCTGAGGCAACATTCTTGGAGTTAAATGACGCAATTTTGGAATCGGTAAATTACACTAAAGACCAACTAACCTCTTTCTTTATCTGCGAAGATAACTGGGAAAAGAGAGAAGAGGTTACTCTTATTGAGATGGACTCATCGTCTGATGAAGATGTTTGGTTGATGGAAGATACCAGATTGAGTGAATTGATTGAGGAGGAACACCAACGTGCGCTTTTCGTATTTGATATGATGGCTGACCGTTCGTTCTTTATGGAGTTGAGAGAAATTGAATTGGGTAAAAATTTGTTAGACCCATTGTGTACAAAAGCCAAAGGCAATGCTCCCAAACAGGTAATGTCAATTGAAGAGATGGATAAAAAATTTGCAGCAACTTCATCAATTGATATAGACGAAGATGACTACGGCATTGAAAATGGCTACAACCCCGATGAATTAGATACTGAAGGCTTCAGCGATATGGACTTCTCGGAGGAGAACGGAGGTTACTAAGAGTAATAATGCAAGATTTACAATTAACGTCAGCGAGAGTCTTTTGCTGTTTGGTTATATCTCTTGCATCTCTTTAAGAAAAAGAACAATTACTAAAATTTATACAGAGACTGTGTTGATGATTTTTCGACACAGTTTTTTTGTTTTTACTCAAAAAAGGTGGATAATTAGTTATTTATAAAAGATTTTCATAGATATTATTGCTTATTAAAAAATAAGTATATATCTTTATAAAAAGTTTATTTTAAACTCATTTTTTGATTTTATATAACCCTAAAATATAAACAATTATGTTAGAAAAAACCCTCGTTATTTTAAAACCTTGTACTATACAAAGAGGTTTGATTGGAGAAGTTACAACACGTTTTGAACGCAAAGGTTTAAGATTGTGCGGAATGAAAATGGTACAACTTACCGATGAAATTTTGAGCGAACACTACTCACATCTAAGTAGTAAACCTTTCTTCCAAAGAGTAAAAGACTCTATGATGGCATGTCCTGTAATTGTATGTTGCTATGAGGGTGTTGATGCAATTGAGGCTGTTAGAACTATAACTGGACCAACAACAGGACGTAAAGCACCTGCTGGTACTATTAGAGGTGATTACAGTATGAGTTTCCAAGAGAACATTGTTCACGCTTCAGACTCTCCTGAAACTGCGGAGATTGAGTTAAAAAGATTCTTCGCTCCCGAAGAGATTTTTGACTACAAACTTTCTACTTTTGATTTCTTATACGCTAACGACGAGTATTAATAGTTAGTTTTATAATATTTAACTGAGAGGTGCGCTAATAGAGGTACACCTCTCACTCTTTTTCTTATTGTTAATATTTAAGAAAAATATGTTATATTTTTAACTAAAGGCAAAAACCTGTTTGTTGTATAACATAATATTTGTATCTTTGCAATAAAGCAAAAAAGTTCATTAAACAATAGTAGTGAAAAGTTTTCTGAAATATTTTATTTCAATTTTAATAGTTGCAATATCTTTTATTGTGGCTAATGCTGAGGAGCCTTACCCTACAACAGATAAGGAAAACAAAACAGCATCTATTGAATTAGGCTCTTACTATACCGATTCTCCTGAACTTGAATCGGAGTTTTATCTTCCTCCTCAATCACTACTATCTTCGGCTACATTCAGACAAAACTCTTTCTCTAAAAGAGCAAACAATAATCACCGAAACAACTTTTCATTTACAGAAGAGGGCAACCCTATTCCTAAAGGGGAGGATATATCTACCTTAAACGCCTCTTATATATCTCAAACATTATTTACCAACTCTTTTCACAGATTGATTAGTTTTGGTAAACTCATTATTTAGTTTATCACATATTTTATACATTAAAGTACTGTAAATCAAATATGATTTATAGTATTTAGCGACAATGGGCAGAGTATGTTTTGTCTGCTGTTTGTCTGCAATGTATGCGACAGGAAAATTATATTCCCTTCGCAACGATTTAAAATTATTAATTTGATAAACTAAATGATAAAAAAATGGAAAAAAATTTCATAAGAGTTCGCTCTATAAAAGATATTACTATAAGTTCTTCTCTCCTATTAATAGGTATTATACTCTCTATTGTCTTTGACAGCAATGGTGCTGTTTATGGCGGAATTGCATTAATTATTTTAGGTTTAATACTTCTCTTTGTTCTTAAATCGGGATACAAGGATACAGAGAATGGAGAGTTTTATAAAAAGAGAGATTTTTCTTTTAATAAAAAAATGAAAGCCTCTCTATTAAGTGCATTAGCATCTTCACCTGAAAATATAAATCCAACAGATGAGGGAGAAGGGATTAGATTAGAGATATTTTACAGCAAGGCTTCTGGCAAGGCTTTTCTTCAACTATTTGAGTATGTCCCTTTTCAATATCACCCCTGCTCTGAGGTATATGAGTACGAGATAGATAGAATTAAAAACTTTGTTAAATAAATAATCATCATAATTTAAATTTTAAAGTTATGGGAATACTTCAAATCTTTACACTGTTGGGTGCATTAGGAATGTTCCTTTACGGTATGAATTTGATGAGTTCTGGACTTCAGAAGGCATCGGGGAATAAACTTAGAGGCTTTTTGTCAGCAATGACTTCAAACCCTTTTAAGGGTGTTCTGACAGGAGTTGGTATTACATCAATAATTCAATCATCTTCGGCAACTACCGTTATGGTTGTAAGTTTTGTAAACGCAGGACTTCTTACTCTTCACCAAGCAATTGGTGTTATTATGGGAGCCAACATAGGTACTACCGTTACCGCCTGGTTAGTGGCTTGGTTGGGATTTAAGGCCGATATTTCAATATTAGCAGTTCCTTTAATGTTATTTGGATTCCTGTTCTCTAATTCAAAAAAGAATCAAAGACAAAACATTGGAGAGTTAATTGTCGGTTTCTGTTTGCTTTTCCTTGGTCTTTCGTTTATGAAAGAGTCGGTTCCAGACTTAAACCAAACTCCTGAAGTATTGGAGTTTGTTAAAACGTGGTCAAGTTACGGATTTAGTTCTGTTCTTTTGTTCCTTGCCTTTGGAACAATACTTACATTAGTTCTTCAATCATCATCGGCAACTATGGCAATCACTCTTATTATGCTAAGTATGGGATGGATTCCATTTAATATGGCTTGTGCAATGGTACTTGGAGAAAATATTGGTACTACTATCACTGCTAATATTGCTGCTGCAGTGGGTAATACTCAAGCAAAGAGAGCGGCAATGTCGCACACTATTTTTAATCTATTCGGTGTTATCTGGGCATTGATATTCTTTACCCCATTCCTTGCCCTTGTAGGTAAAATTATTGAACTATTTGGATTACCAAATCCAGCAGCCGATGATTTTGCTGTTACAAGTGCTACTGCTGCAACTGGTGTTGCAGCCCTTTATGGACTTTCAATGCTTCACACGCTATTTAATACCATTAACACAGGTATATTGGTTTGGTTTATTAAATATATTGAGAAGGCTGTTACCTGGATTATCAAGAGTCCTAAAAACCAAGAGAGTGAAAACTTTAGACTTAAATATATTACTGCTGGAAATCTTGACACTCCTGAACTTGCTACCGAACAAGCATTTGACGAGATTATCCATTTTGCCGAGATATCAAGAAAAGGACTTGGTTATGCTAAAGCAATTATCTCAGAAACTAACCCTGATAAGTTTAAAGAATTACGCGATAAACTTATTAAATATGAAGAGATTTCGGATAGAATTGAGTTTGAGATTGCAACTTTCCTGAACGCTTTATCGGCAGGAGATATAAGCGAGACTACTTCAAAGAGGGTTAAGGCAATGTATAAAATTATTGGAGAGTTAGAGTCTCTTGGAGATTCGGGAGAGTCTATTGCACGTATTCTTACTCGCAAAAACTCATACAACAAGAACTTTGACGCTCAAACTATTCAGAAACTTGAAGAGTTGGCAGATGTTGTAGATAAAGCATACGAGGTAATGCTTATAAACTTAACTACTGCTCATGACGGAGAGTTAACCGATATTACAAATGCTTATAAGGCAGAGGAGAATATCAATACTCTAAGAAACAGTCTAAGAGATACCGAGATTGATGACATTGAACATAATAGAAAGAGTTATCAGACAAGTGTATTCTATCTGGATTTGGTTAGTCAACTTGAGAAGATGGGAGACTATTTGATTAATATATCACAAGATCTTCACCGCTCATTTGGAAAGTAACAGATAAGGGTGTTTAATATATAAGTAATTAAGCAGAGAGGGTGCAACAATATTGTTTCACCCTCTCATATTTTTACTTTAAAATCAAAATAAAGTTCCTCTACTCTTTTACCTCATATACAGAGTTTGGGGTAATCTCAACCATATCAATTTGTGTATGAGAAGAGTTGTAACTCTCTATGGTTATTTTATCAGAGGTGTATGTTATTAGTTGGTAATATTTATCTCCATTATCGATTTTAGAGTAGTTAGAGGGATATGAGACTCTATAACTCTTGGGAGAACAGTGAGATGTTATATAAACAGGTGTTTGTAAAGTACTATCTTCTTTAACCCTTGAAGTTCTCATAAAGGTATGTTCATGTCCCTGCAATACTAAATCTGCTCCGCAACTCTTTATTACTGGATTAAAAAAGAGACGTTGAAGGAGTTGGTTAAACGCTCCTTTTGTTGAATATATTGGATGGTGCAATGTAACTATTTGCCACTGTGCATTGCTATTTTTTAACTCATTCTTTAGCCAACGTCTTTGATAAAAGTATTTCCAGAAATCTTTATTTGAATCTAACAGTAGAATTTGTCCATCCCCTATCTTTATTGAAAGTAGTGCATTACCCTTGTTGTTATGTGCTGAGGCATAAGGGAAGACCAATCCAAAGCGATCTTCAAGGTAACGGGGAAGAGATTTTAGATACTCGTGATTTCCTGCCGCAGCCATTATAGGTTTTGTTTTTGGAACATCTTGCATTGACGCAAACCAATAGTCCCAGTAGCCCGACATCGGGCGTTCTATTATGTCTCCGCCAAAGAGATAGAAATCAACATCAGGATAGAGTTCAAATATCTCGGAAAATATCTTTGGAGTTACTCCTGTATAATTATCTTGAACATCACCCAAATATATAAACCTTCGCTGGTCAGTTTCGTATGGGGTTGCAAAGGTGTACCATTCGGTGGTATCTGTTTGAGAGAGTATTCTATAATTGTAACTCATTCCTTGTGGCAACGATGCTATATCTGCTCTGTAATATGCGGCCTTTCCAGAGCGTGAAGCATAAACCTCTCCCTCTGCTTCAAAATGTAGAGTATCAGTTAGTACAACAAGTTCTAATATTGCAGGCTGTAATGTATCACCACACATCCATGTGAATGTTCGTGAGAACTCGCCATCTTCGCCATAGGTCATTAGCAATCGTGATATTTTATTCTCGGCAACATACTCAGGTTCTGGCAAATCTCCAAACCATACATTCCAACGAGAGTTTACCCATATTGCCAATACTAAAAGTATTGTAACAATTATTGATATCTTTATTACCCTGCCCTTTTTCATAAAAAATATTTAGTTTGTTAGTTGATAAACAACAAGTATAAAATTTATAATTATGGCGAAGCAACAAACTAATTTCTAATTCAACAAACTTATTCTGTTGTTCGCTCTACATTTTTTACTCCTTTTACGTTTTTGAGTTTCTTTATCAAACCATTTAGTGCAGGAACATGGCTTACTGTTACTGTTATATGTCCTTGAAAAAGTCCATCGTTTGAGTCGATTGAGATGCTTCGCATTGCCACCCCACTCTCCTTTGATATGATTGATGTTATATTGGTAACTATTCCTATATCATCGTTACCAACTACTCGCAATACAACTACATATTGCGATCCATGTTTGCCCGACCACTTGGCTGGTACAACTCTATAACCAAAGCGACCTCGCAACTCTGGAGCATTGGGACAATCAACCCTATGAATTTTTATTCCTCCCTGCGAATTTACAAACCCAAATATCTCATCGCCATATATGGGATTGCAACATTTTGAGAGTTTATACTCTATATCTTTTAGCGAGCCATCAATTACCAACACATCTTCTTTTGTATATTGCTGTGTTGGGGTTTGTTGTACAAAATCTTCTGCCGAACGTTGATGAATATTCTCCTCTTCGCTCTCTTTGCTTATCTCAACAAACTTGTCAATTGTTGCATTTATATCTATTTTGTCTTGCGCTACATTTGAAAAGAACTTTGTTGCAGTTTTAAATCCCAACTTCTTAATAAGTTGAGTAAGTGCCGCCTCATCGAGTTCTATTTTTCTGTTCTTCAAACGGCGGAAGAACATCTCTTTTCCGTATTCTGCCTCGCGATTCTCTGCCTCTTTTAACGCTTGTCTTATCTTCTGTTTTGTGCGTGGCTGGGTTGCTATATTCAACCAATCCTGTTTTGGCTTTTGCTGTGGCGAGGTTAATATCTCAATGGTGTCGCCACTCTTTATCTGATACCTTAACGATTGATTTTTCTCATCAACCTTTCCGCCTACACATTTATTACCCAAATTGGTATGTATCAGGTATGCAAAGTCAAGTATTGTTGCTCCTTTGGTGAGTTTATACAAATCTCCTTTGGGAGAGAAAACAAAGACCTCTTTGTCGTAATCATCTTTGCTGAAATCTTTTACAAGTTCAAGAGTATCACGTTCATCTGACGATTCCAATATGTCACGCATATTGTTTAACCAGTCATCCAATCCGCTCTCGCTCTTTACTCCTTTGTATCGCCAGTGTGCAGCCAATCCGTTTTCGGCAATCTCATCCATACGTTTGGTGCGTATCTGCACCTCAACCCACCTATCCTCAGGGCCCCACACAGTTATATGCAACGACTCATATCCGTTGCTCTTGGGTATGGTTAACCAGTCTCGCATACGAGAGGGATTGGGTTTATACATATCGGCTATTATTGAGAAAATTCTCCAACAATCTGCCTTCTCCTTTTCAAGTGGAGTCTCTAATATTATTCGTATTGCAAAAAGGTCGTATATATCTTCAAACTCAGCCTTTTGCTTTTTCATCTTGTTATATATCGAATATATTGATTTTGTTCGCCCCTTCATCTCAAATTTGTACCCCTCTTCAAGAAGTTTTTGGCGAATTGGAGCAATAAACGATTCG
>JAFQBL010000024.1 GCA_017416695.1 Bacteroidales bacterium
ATGACTCAAAATATACATTGGTGCTTATGGCAAGAGCCGAAGCAGGTATTCTGGGCTCATACACAAGAGCAAAGAAATCACCATTTGAGACCTACTATATGGGAGGAGACGGAATGTCGGGATATAGTAGTACATACGCAACAGAGACCATCGCACTGCGTGGATATGAGAATGGATCGTTAACCCCATACGGATATGACGGATATGCCTATTGCCGATTTGGTTTAGAGTTGCGATGTCCTATCCTTATGGAAGGTTCAACAACCATATATGGATTGGCATTTGTTGAAGGAGGAAATGCATGGACAGATGTTCGCGATTTTAACCCATTCCAACTTAAGAAATCGGCAGGAGTCGGAGTCAGAATATTCTTACCAATGATTGGACTTATGGGAATTGACTGGGCATACGGATTTGATAAGGCATTCCCATCAAACGACAAAGTTGGAGGAAGTCAAATTCACTTTATAATAGGTCAAGAATTTTAGAAACAAGAACTCGATTGCTCTTAATTAGGAATGAGTAAATAATAGTATGTATTAAACCAATTAAAAGTTTTGTGGTCAAATAGACAGAACATAACTAAAAAACAGAAATTATGAAAAAGTTATCAATCATTCTGGTAGCGTTTATCGCACTTTTAGCAGTAGAAGCAAAAGCACAAAAGTTTGCCTTAATAGATATGGAGTATATATTAAATAATATACCAGCATATGAAATGGCTAACGAGCAGTTGAAACAAGTATCGCAAAAATGGGAGAAGGAGATTGAGCAACAAGCCCAAAAGGTAGAGGCAATGTATAAAGATTACCAAGCAAACCAAATCTTCTATACAGCAGATCAAAAGACAAAAAAAGAGGAAGAGATATACGAAGAGGATAAAAAGACTCTTGAAATGAAACGTAACTACTTTGGTCCAGAAGGAGAGTTGTATAAAAAACGTGAGGCATTGATGAAGCCCATACAAGATGATATTTACGAAGCCGTAAAAACCATATCAACCAATAAAGGATATCAAATGATACTTGATAGGGCATCGGCAGTAAGCGTAATATATGCAACACCCAAAATAGATATAAGCAACGAAGTATTATCAAAGTTGGGATATTCAAAATAAATATATAAATTTGCAAACTGAAAAACAAAAGAATTAACCATTAAACAAAATATATCATGTTAAAGAAACTTTTAGTAGTAGCACTTTTAGCGTTGCCAATATGTGTTTCGGCACAAGAACTTAAATTTGCAACAGTAAACTTACAAGCAATCTTTCAAGTAATGCCAGAGACTGCAGCAGCAACAGTAGCATTACAAGATAAACAAAAGAAATACGAGAACGAGTTGTCAAAAATGGCTGAGGAACTACAAACAAAGTATGCAGCCATAACAGAGCAAAAAGACTCTCTGCCAGAGAACATACTAAACGCTCGTTTGGCAGAGTTGCAAGAGATTGAGCAACGTACTGAGAATTTCAGAAGAATGGCTGCTGAGGATATTCAAGCAGAGCAAGAGAAACTAATGGCTCCTATTCAAGAGAAATTGATGGCAGCGGTAAAAGAGGTTGGAACAGAAGGAAACTATGTATATGTTCTTGATGAGACAGGAGTAGTATTCAAAGGAACAATGACCGAAGATATTACCCCAAAAGTAAAAACAAAATTAGGAATACAATAGATCTCAATTTTTGTTAAATATAAAAATAAGAGAGTGTCTAACTCTCTTATTTTTTTAAACATTATGTTATGAAAAAAATATTACTTTTATCACTATTTGTTATAATCCCAATGTTTGCAATCTCTCAAACCAATATGAGATTTGCAACCGTAAGATTACAAGAGATATTTGATGCAATGCCCGAAACTGCCGAAGCAAATAAAACATTAGCAGATTTGGCACAAAAGTATAAGGCAGAGAATGAGACCATAAAGAACGAGTATGAAAATAAATATACCGACTATGTAAAATCTCGTCAAACAATGCCCGAAAATATTAGAGCACGCCGAGAGCAAGAGTTGCTAACCATATCACAAGCCATAGAGGACTTTATGATGGTAGCACAAAATGATATTAAGCAACAGCAAGAGTTATTAATGATGCCAATAAAGGCAAAACTTATGGAGGCAGTAAAATCGGTAGGCGATGAAGGTGGATATATGTTTGTAATAGATGAATCACAGATGCTTTACAAAGGAGCAAATTTTGAAGATATAACCATCTTTGTAAAGGCAAAATTGAACTTGCTCTAATAAAAAGAAAAAAATATATAAGAGAGTTACAGTAAAAGGCTGTAATTCTCTTTTTTATTTGTAAATTTACAGCACAAATAAAAATTTATGAGATGGAGATACAGAGAGGACCGATAGCAATATTCGATTCAGGATTTGGAGGACTTACAATTCTGAAAGAGATAGTAAAAGCAATGCCCCAATACGATTATATCTATTTGGGCGATAATGCAAGAACACCATACGGAACACGCTCATTTGAGACTGTATATGAATTTACCCTTCAAGCAGTAAAGCAAATGTTTAAAATGGGTGCTCCACTTGTAATTTTAGCCTGTAACACAGCATCAGCAAAAGCACTCCGATCAATACAAGTCAGAGATTTGCCAACAATCGATGCCACACGTCGTGTATTGGGCGTAATTCGTCCAACAGTAGAGGCAATAGGCAATCTGACAAAAACAGGAAAAGTGGGAGTATTGGGAACCACTGGAACAATACAATCACAAACCTATCCATTAGAGGTAAAAAAACTATTTCCTGATGTAGAGGTATTTGGTCAAGAGTGTCCAATGTTTGTGCCATTGGTTGAGAACTCAGAGTACGACAAACCTGGAGCCGATTACTTTGTAAAAAAGTATATTGATGCACTAATGTCTCAATGTCCAGAGATTGATACAGTAATATTAGGATGTACACACTATCCTATATTGGAAGATAAAATACGCCAGGCACTACCCAAAGGAGTAAACCTTATATTGCAAGGCGAGTTGGTGGCAGAGAGTTTAAAAGATTATCTTTTGCGTCATCCCGAAATGGAGCAACGTTGTACAAAAGGAGGAGAGAGAATATACCTTACAACTGATTCGGTAGAGAAGTTTGAGAATACAGCAAAAATCTTTATGACCAACAAAGTTGCTGCAAACAAAATAACAATAGAATAATATAGTAGGCAAGTGGCAAGAATACTATCAATAGACTACGGCGCAAAGCGGACAGGAGTTGCAGTAACCGACACTTTGCAAATAATAGCAAACTCGTTAGCAACAGTTGCAACCCACGAGTTAATGAAATTCCTTACCGACTATTTTGCAAAAGAGGAGGTAGAGACCGTAGTAGTTGGTCTGCCAAAACAAACCGACGGAACATTAAGCGAGAATGCCGCCCGAGTAAAAACCTTTGTATCCAAATTCAAAGAGAAATTTCCTCAAATAAATGTAGTAATGCACGATGAGCGGTTTACAACAGTATTGGCACATCAAGCAATACTGTCGGGAGGAGTAAAAAAGTCGGCACGCCGAGATAAAGGACTTGCCGATCGTGTAAGTGCAGTGATAATACTGCAAAGTTATTTAGAACAAATAAAATATAGTAAACTATGATATTACCAATCTATTTATACGGAATGCCCGTATTACGTAAGCAAACACAAGATGTAACGCCAGATTATCCCGATTTGGATAAGTTGTTGGAGAATATGTATGAAACCCTCACACAATCTGAAGGAATAGGTTTGGCGGCACCACAGGTGGGATTAGCATTAAACCTTCTAATAATTGACCTTGACCCCATCTCAGACACCTATCCTGAGTATAAGGGACTTAAAAAAACTATGATGAACGTAGTAATAGAGGAGTTGGAAGGAGAAAACATTACACGTCCCGAAGGGTGCCTCAGTTTGCCAGGAATAAGCGAGTCTGTTACACGTAAAGAGAAGATAAAAGTAAGTTACGTAGATGAAAAATTTGAACCTCACACTGAGTGGTTCGAAGGATATATTGCACGTGTAATACAACACGAGCAAGACCACTTGCAAGGCAAATTGTTCATCGACCACACCTCGCCCATACGCAAGCAGTTGATAAAAGGAAAACTCAACAACATTCTAAAAGGTAAAGTATATTGCGACTATCGTACACGAGGAGCAAAGAAGTAACTTCCTCCACGATATTATGGATACCCTATCCGTCCTGTGAGTGAGTAGAGTATGCATATTAAAGAAATCAAGCGAGTTATCCAGAGGTAACTCGCTTGATTTTTATCAACTAAGTAGGATAACTTAATATCTTACATTACAATACTTAGGTATATATAAGCCGCAGGAGCAGCCATAAATACACTGTCAAAGCGGTCCATCATACCACCATGTCCAGGAAGTATCTTACCAGAGTCTTTAACCCCGTAAGTACGTTTCAAAAGCGATTCGGTTAAATCTCCCATAGTAGCAGAAACTACCACCACAACTGCAAAACCAAACCATTTATATAACTCCATTGAGTTAATGCCATAGTTCTCAAGAATAGCATAAATACCCCATGCTGCGAGTATAGCAAAACCTACACCTCCCCAAAAACCTTCCCAAGATTTTTTTGGAGATATACGCTCAAACAAGCGGTGTTTGCCAAAAGTCATACCTGTAACAAAAGCACCAGTGTCATATACCCAAATAATAACCAATAATGCAAGTAACATAGTTGGCATATATATCGAGAATATTGATAATCCGCTAAAAGCAATAAAACTCAAAAGACCAACAGGAAGAGCAATATATAAGTGTCCTGCCAAACTTTTTGCTGCGTATGTAAAAGGTTCTTCTCTCTTAGCATAAAGTTCTGTTATGAAAACAATCATAACATATAACAGGTATGGAGCGTAAGTTAAAGCCTTATTATCTGTTGCATCCATTACCATAGTAGATTCCATCCAAACAATAGTTGTAAGGTAAATACCAGCAGTAATGTGCATCATATATTGCATAAATGAGAACTCTCCTTTGAAAATAATTTTGTAGAACTCATATAGCGATACACCAGTTATAATAGCAAGTAATGCCCATAATGATATAGGATTATACATTATTGCCCATACAACAAAAGCAATAAAAAATATACCTGTAATACTTCTTACAATAACACTTTTCATAAAATTAGTTTTTATCAGTTCTACTATCTGTTTTCTCTTCCTCCACCACACTATCTGTAGTTTTCTCTTCTACGTTCCTTTCCTCACTTTTGTCCTCTTCTGTACCCTCACTTGTTTTAGGGACAGTATCACCATCAATTAACTTTTTTTCTTCTATCAATCTCTTCTCCTCAGCCTCCATAATCTCTTCGGTGCGAGAACTCCATTGGCGTTTACCAAAAATATTCTCAACATCTTCGGTAAATATAACCTCACGCTCTAAAAGAATTGTGGTAAGAGCGTGATGACCGTCGGCCTTCTCTAAAAGAATCTTTTTGGCTCTCTCATATTGTTCCGCAATAAGTCTGTTAACCTCCTTGTCAATAAGTTTAGCGGTATCTTCGCTATATGGTTTAGTGAAACCATAACCTTGTCCAGACGAGTCGTAGTACGAAATATTAGGTAACTCAGGGCTCATACCAAAATAAGTTACAAGGGCATATGCCTGTTTAGTAACACGCTCAAGGTCGTTAGCCGCACCAGTCGATATTTTACCAATAAACAACTCTTCGGCAGCCCTACCGCCAAGAATAGCACAAATCTCATCTTGAATTTGCTCTAAAGTGGTAATCTTACGCTCTTCAGGTAGGTACCAGGCAGCACCTAAAGCCTTTCCTCTTGGAACAATAGTAACCTTAACCAATGGATTTGCATATTGTAACCACCAACTCAAAGTAGCGTGACCAGCCTCATGGATAGCAATAGAACGTTTCTCCTCTTCAGTAGTAATCTTTCCACGTTTCTCCAAACCACCAATAATTCTGTCAACCGCATCCATAAAGTCTTGGCGACTTACCTCTTTTTTATTTCTACGAGCAGCAATCAAGGCCGCCTCGTTACAAACATTGGCAATGTCAGCACCCGAAAAACCAGGAGTCTGTCTTGCAAGTAAGTCAACATCTACACTCTCATCAATCTTAACACCTCTCAGGTGAACATTAAATATTGCTTTGCGGTCGTTAAGTTCAGGAAGTTCAATATATATTTGTCGGTCAAACCTACCAGCACGTAAA